>JAPLJW010000342.1 GCA_026388365.1 Deltaproteobacteria bacterium
GGGGGAAGGATGATCGACCGGATTGGGAGACTCCGTCTGATACCGGTTGACTTTATGCTTGCCCCAGTGAATGCCGCAGGTGGGGCTGTTTTCCAACCCCAGAAAGCAGGTTAAGCGGTATTTGTTCTTAATGAATTCCCTAACCATCAACAAGGGGGTTTTTAACAGGTCCTTGCAATGGTCCCGGAAAAAAATACTATCATACTGTTGCCTGCCCTGGGGATTGCGCATCAGCCCCATGGCCGTCGTCTCCGGACAGAGATACTGGATGATTCCCACCTTTTTCTCCATAAGGTAGTCCACGATCTGTTGAGACAACGGAAAATTCTGCCCCAATATATGGACGCGGCAATAAGGATTGACCAGGCACTGCGCAATCAGAATGATTTTTTTGTCTTTTTTGCTGATGTCCTTACCTCCTCCTCACTCCTAAAACCGGTTCTGCTTTATGTATGCCTCGACATCGAACTTCGACCTCCACCCGCCATAACTCATAAAACTTGTTGTGATTGATAACATATGGGCGGTAACCAATCTAAGTGTAAGGGATAACATGCCGTGGGTCAATAGAAATTTAACCGCATGAAATTTAACCGCAATCTATGGCTCATGACGCGGATTTTCATGGAACGGGTGCATCGGGTCGGCCTTTCAGTTCAGCCATCAGCCAGATTACCGCCAACTCCTTCGCCTTGGCCTCCACATCCACCGTCATCTCCCGTCCCAGCCAGCATGCAGGAAAATCAGCCGGATCGATATAATCGGCGTGTGGTTTAGGATCACCCCTCTGCCACCCATTGCGGGGCGAGGAGATGTGACAGTATGGCTCCCGTCCGACAGCCTGCCAGCTTTTTCCCGCCAGCGTCGTCGCCTGGTCAACAGACAGGCCATCCGGAAGGCAGCGATGATGGTGGACATCATACACCAGAGGAATCGAAAGACGTTCACAGAAGGACAACAGATCCCTTGGGGTATAGCTGACATCATCATTTTCGAGAGTCAGCCTTTTTCTGACGGCAACCGACAGATCAGGCAAAACATCATTCAAGCGCTGCAATGCGTGGAATTTATCCCCATACACGCCACCAGCATGAATATTGATCACGTCCGCCCCCACCGCCTCGGCAAGCATCCCGTGATATTCGAGTTCACGAATTGAATTCTCGACCACCTGCAAATGGGGTGATGACATTACGACAAACTGATCGGGGTGGAAACTGAGACGGATATCATACTGACGGGCCAATATGCGGGTTTCCTCCATTTTTTGCCTGATTTTCTCCCCATCCGGCAGATCTTCTAACCGGTAACCAACATCCGGATGCGTCATGCGCGGGAAAAGCGGCGACATAATCCTGAAAGCCCCAATGTTCAAACGATGGACGGCTTCAAGCGCCAGATAAAGGTTACTCGCGTTGTGGAAGCAAATTTCAGAGAGGTTCTGCAGTTGCCGGTCTCGCTGAAGCGACAGCAATCTTTTCGCAGTCGTTGTGCGAAACGAAACGGGTTCTTTCTTAAACAGGCAGCAGAGGCCAAAGCGCATCGGACATCACCTCGCAGGGGACCATGACCATCATGGTCGACATCATGGACATTTGCGGGATCTTCAGGCTCATGCGTCATCTCTTTCAATTATAACGATGCCCAGATACCCATCCACGGTGATGATATCTCCTGTCCGGATCCGGCTGGTCGCGTCGGGTACGCCCGTTACGCAGGGGATCCCGTATTCCCTGGCGATGATGGAACCGTGTATGAGCATGCCACCCCTGCGTTCGACAATAGCCGCGGCGAGGGGGACAACGAAGGTCATGGTCGGATCGACGGCGTCACAAACCATGACCTCGCCCGCCTTGAACCGAAATGCGTCCGCAGCGTCCATAATGATGCGCACGGTTCCGGTGGCAAGGCCCGGTCCAGCCGGTTGTCCGACAATCTGACGGGCTCGTGTCGAAAAGCCATTGGCTTCGGCGTTGGCGGTGAGCGGGGAATGTGTACGGGTCACTTCCCCGATAACGGATGCCACATCCCCGGACCATGCCGCGGGTCGCGGCGCGAAAGCACCCTGCTCCTTCCGGCGCCCCAACTCTTCCAGCGCCTTCACGAGTTGGGCTTTTACCCGCCCGATATACATGTTGTCGTTGTCCCGAAGCCTGTAGCTCGCCCGTCCAAGGTCGAGCTGCTCTTCTGCCTCCTGTCGCTTCTTGCCGGTAAAGTGAGAAAGAAAGACCTCTCTCCGGTCCTCCACTTCGGACCCGGTCCCGCGCTCCTCGAGCGGTTTTCGTCCGGCCAATTCCAGAACAAAGGGGATCAATCTCTCGCCATACCGGGTGCCGTCCGGCAGCGATTCAAATAGGTCTCCGAATCTCATGATAAACACTTCGAGCCGCTCGCTGAAGGATTCGGGAATGACGCCACGGCCGAGTGCGTCCCTGAGGGAGGCATCGATGCGCACAGTACTCGCCAAGTCCTCGAGTGCCCGGTTCCGCTCCAGACTGACCATTTCCGTTGCTCCGAGCAGGTCCATGAACTCGAAGGGATCGCTCGGCCGGACGGCATCGTTGTATATCATCCCGAAGAGACGAATCCCGTGGGCCAGCGGGATGAAATCGTTCCGGTAGATGCCCTGCCATTTTTTGTAAATACGTGCGCGCTCTTCGATCTCGCTGACGAGCTCTGCCTCCTGCAGTGACACCAGGCTGCGGACAGCAAGGCGATCGGCATCGCGCAGCATCTTCGGAATAAGTTCCTCCTCGATCCGGCCGCGCAGGTCTTTGAGATTTTCGAAAGTCCGGTGAAGGCTCCGGTACCAGGGGCGCTGATCGTCGGTTGACGTCTCGCCGACAGTGGTGATAGGCCGCGACTGGAGCAGGAAAAGCCTATCACCGTCATATGTCCACTCCATGTCCTGCGGCCTGCCGAAAATTGCCTCTCCGCGAAGCACCATGCGATGGACATCCTTTACCTCAGAATCAGCGAGTGGGGCTGACTGCATTTTGTCCGGCGGGAGAGGCTCAGTTTTCACGCCCTCCTCTGCCAGCAAGACAAAGCGGTCTCTCAACGGAGAATGGTGCGACACGATGCGGCCGCCGGCACGTTCGAGAATCCAGCGATCCGGTTCCACCTGGCCGCTTACCAGCCCCTCATTGAGCCCATAAACCGCCTCAACCACCGACTGGGCACGGTCGTTTGGATTGATTCCGAACACAACGCCCGAGCGATTCCCGGGTACGATCTCCTGCACCACCACCGCCATGGCGCTCCTCTCCACATCGAGCCCCAGTTCTCGCCGGTAAAGCAGCGCCGCATCGGACCAGAGGGATGCCCAGACGAGCCGGATGTGCTCGAGTAGCGCGTCCATCCCATGGATGTTGAGATATGAATCGTGGAGCCCCGCAAAGGAGGTCTTCGATGAGTCCTCACCCGGGGCAGACGAACGTACGGCTATTGCTCTGTCATCTGCGAACCCTGCGAGATCGTGTTTTAGCCTTACCGAAAGGCTCTCGGGCATCGGCGTTCTCAGGAACAGGTTCCGGATCCTGAGGGCGGTGTCCCATATCTCTTCCCAGCGCATGTCCTCGAACCGCTTGCGGTTGAGTTCCCGAAGAATCCTGACCCGGAGACCCGTGTCCGCTAAATAGCGGAGATAGGCCTCCGTCGTGATGCAGATGCCGGCAGGAACGGGCAGACCCTCTCTGGCCATCACGCACAGGGAAAACCCCTTGCCGCCGACCAACTCGCGCTGTTCATCGGCAACATCCTTGAATTCAATGGCAATGCTCATGGGGTTACCTGCAGCTCCATCACATCCTGGAAGCGGCGGACCAGGATGTACTTCTCGACATTCATACGGAACAGCGCGGTAGACGGTGAGGAGACGAACTCCTGCAGGTGCGGGTGCCGCGCTATGTATATGCCGCGTGCCTGCTCCGACTCAGTGCCCTTCAACTCCACGGCTTTGCCCAGTGCGGTCAAGGCCAGCGCGTGAAAGGGATCCGCCAGTCCATGCGAGCGGTTGTCCACGAGGAGTGCGATCTGCGACTCCTTCATCAGGTTGGCATACTTTCTCGTGGCCCTGGTTGTTGCAAACAGGATGTGCCTCAGATCATTGGAGGCGGCAAAGCATATAAGATTGCTGTACGGTTGATCGCCGGTTCTGGTCGATATCACGGCAACTCTTTGATCTTCAAGCAGTTCGTGCAACTGCCTCGGCAAATCATTCTCTTCATTCATGGCCAACTCCAACTACCGGCGGAGGAAGCCGGGTATTGACAAAATTTTCTCTGTTTTCAACTTCGTGGCAAAGAGACGCCAGACCATGTATCACGCTTCCGCAAGCCCCTATCATACCGGCCTATCAATATCATGATTACCGAAAAAAAACATTACTGATAACCATTCGAAAGTGATAGAATCATATAACCGACAGACACCGAATACCATCACCATAAGCAGTGCGTTAGGAGGGCATGGACATGACACGACTCATCACCCGTAGACTGGGTCGCACCGAACGGCAGGTGACGACGCTTGGCCTCGGCGGCCAGGCTTCAATCCAGTGGACTGCCGATGGAGTGGACCCCATCGCCATCATCGAAAAGGCCTACCGGCTTGGTGTCAACTATATGGACACATCAAACATTTACGGACCAAGCCAAAAAAACTTCGGCGCGGCCTTCCGCCGTCTTGGCCTCTCTCCGTCAGCGGCCAATTACGACCCTGCGGCCCGCAGGCGGATTTTTGTTGCCACAAAGACCCACATTCGCACGGCACGCCGCCCGGAGGGCGAACGCTTCCGCACCGATTTCAGCGAAGGGATGCTGGACGACTTTCATGTCTCCACCGCTGTCGAGGATGTCCGCCGCTCCCTGAGCCTGATGTTCGGCGATGGGGAGGGGGGCTATCCGGACGGGGCCTACCTGGACAGTGTGCAGTTCCACAACATTAACACCATGGATGAAATTGACATGCTCTTTGAAGGCTTCGAAGACGCGCGACCGGAGCGGGATTGGATGGGCGCGCTCGCGGCGATGCTGGACCTCAGGGAAGGCACGAACAGGACCGGCTGTAATCCCAAGAAAGAAAAGCTCATCAACCACATCGGTATTACCGGACATTGGAACTCGGCAGCACATATTTACGCCATCCAGCGGGACAGCCGTCGCGTCCTCGACACCTTGCTGGTTACAATGAATCCTAGCGACGGCAGGCATATGGCGCACCGATTCAACGCGGTCGCGGTAGCGGCGGCGGCCGACATGGGAGTGATCGGGATGAAGATCTTTGCCGACGCCGCCTATTATCACAAGGCGGTGCAGTTCTCCGACAGCGCCGATCATGTCTATCACAAGGTGGGCTCTCCCGAACTGCCGAGCGCCGAGTTGATCCGGTATGCCCTTTCCGTTCAGGGGATAAGCACGATCATCGTTGGGATAGGCCATATCGACGACGATGCCGAACAGTGTCAACTCTCCCGAAACCTCGCCGACGCCCAGCTTGCAGAGCCGCTCGACGAAGTCGCGATGGCGGCCATCGAGGCCAGGCTGACCGCAGCGGGGAAGCATCGGGCGAACGATTACTTTCAGCGCAAAGCCATAGGCCTCACGCCGCCTCGCAATGTGGGCGTCGAACCCGACAGCTCCTCACAGCTCTTCGGTCGTTTGGCGGTCCGCGTCACGTGGGACACCTCTTACGCCGGGGCCGTTCCAATCGAGCGCTATGATGTGCTCCGCGATGGTGAGGCGGTAGGAAGCGTTCCGCACGCTCCACAGTTCACGATGCGGCGGTTTTGCTACGACGATTTATTCCCCGAAGGCCGGCCATCGGGGAGCCACAGCTATAGCGTGCGGGCGATCGATGTCGCAGGCGCAAAGGCTGAAAGCATATCTTTTACGGTTGATCCCGGGACGGAGCCATGATGGTAAGAATCAATACGAATGGATGACTGCCGTGAAAGCCGCCAACGCCCTTCAGATTCACCCCCGGGCGCGCCATGCTCAAGACCACGCCTTCGCCGAAACAGTAAACTCAGGTGTCAAGAAAATAATGCTACCTTTGAGAGGGTCGAACATATTATCCTGAAAGAGTTCTATCTGCTGTTCTTCCATAAGAAGATTTAACAACCCCTTCTGCGGACGGGGGAGCTGGTGAGCGAATGGGTAGCGGCTCTCAACGGCAAGGTTTCCCTCTCCACCCTGGCCGCCGCGGTACACCCCTATCCAACCCTTGCAGAGATTAGCAAGCGTGTGGCCGGCAACGTCTTGGCAGAAAAGATCTTTTCCGAACGGGTCAAAAAGACGCTCCGGTTTTTCTTCAGCCTCAAGGGGGCGTGCCTGTTGGGAATGAGCCGCGGGTTTGTTTACCAAGGAGCTTCGAAATAACCGACAAGCGGAATTCTCAAAGCTTTGGTCTGATTTTTAAAAGCAGGTCTGCCACCCACCCGCTAAAACTTGTTTTTGATCCAGCGGATCACCGCCCCCATGACGGGGATCTTCTCGTAGACCGCTCCCGTGTCCCAGTAATCCTGATGGAAGATCACCTTGCCCTTGGCGTCGTACCGGACGTGGGACATGCCCACCGTCTGGATGGGGTCGTCAGGGCTGCGTTTCATGGTCAGGTGCATGACCCAGCGGAAATAGTAGTTGCCCTGATGAACGACCATCTCCTGGATGTCGAACGTGCAGCTCTGAACCCCCTCGGCGCTATTGAGAAAATAGGCCTCCATCGCTTCGATCCCCAAGACCTCCTTGAAACCGTCCCGAAAATAGGCGCCGTCCGCATACAGCCCGCGCAGCCCTTTCCGGATCACCTCTGAGGAAAAGACCTTGTAGAAATCCACGAAGCGCGCAACCGCCTCCTTCTCCAGTTCGGAGCCGGGCTGCAGGCTCCCGGCCTTCGCCGGGTCCGTTTCCGCCAGGAGCCGTTCATATCTAACCATATCGCCTCCTTCCTGCGCCCTGTGGGCGCATCCCCCCGCGATCAGAAGAACCATACACATCAAGACCGAGACGCCACTTCTGAAAAAAATCATCTGCCTAACTCCTCTCTTTGTTGAGGGCGTCGAAACGCAAACGGATCTCCTCCACGCGTCTGCGGTTCACCCCGAGATCTGAATATCCGACCCGGGACGCCGACCGCACCTGGATCGTCTTCGTCTCGCTGTCGAAAAGGAATTCCACATCGTCCACGAAGCGGAAGAGGGCGGAGGTGAACTCAGCGTGGAGATACCGCTCTTCGGCCGCGACGATGCGGGCCCGCTTCATCCCCGAAACCGCCTCGATCAGGAGTCCCCTGGCCTTCTCCGCCGTCCCCTCGTAGCGGAGGGGGTCGATGGCGTGTCTCGGGTCGGTGCTTTGCGAGGAGACGCAGTTGGGCGAGTCGGGGCACGCGGCAAGCCTGCCACCGATCACCCCCATCTGGGAGTGGCGGTTTCCTGCACATCCGACCATCATCACCGCGAGGTAAAGCAGCCAGTATTTCGACATCAGACCTCCTTCATTCCCCCGGCTCCCGCTTGATGACGATCTGCAGGTCCCCCGTGGCGCCGGTGGCGAAACCGGCTTCGCAGGAGGCCAGGTAATAGACCCATTTCCGTCGGAAGGACGGCCCCAGCCCCATCGCTTCGAGAGCGGGGGTTTGTGCCAGGAAACGGTTCCGCCACTCCCGAAGGGTGCGGGCATAGTGGGGGCCGATCTCCTCCGTCCCGATGATCGTCAGGTAAGTCCCATCGGCAACGGCCCCCCGGATCGCCCCCGGCGAGGGGAGATGGCCGCCCGGAAAGATGTGTTTGCGGATCCAGTCCATCCCCCGCCGGTAGTCGTCATAGCGCTCGTCGGGAATCGTGATCGTCTGGAGGGCCATGAGACCGCCCGGTTTCAGGAGGCGTCCGCAGCAGTCAAAGAAGGTCCGCAGACGGCGGTGGCCGACGGCCTCGATCATCTCGATGGAGACGATGCGGTCGAAGCGGCCGGCGATATGCCGGTAATCGGTCAGGCGGATGTCGATGCGCTCCTCCATCCCCTCCTGCCGGACCCGCTCCCGCGCCCACTCCATTTGCGCCCGTGAGACGGTGATCCCCGTGACATGGCAGCCGGTCTGCCGGACGGCTTCGACGGCGAAGCCCCCCCACCCGCAGCCGATCTCCAGGACATGGTCCTCCGGACCGATCTGCGCTTTGGCGATCATATCCCGGAGTTTGTTGAGTTGGGCCTCCTCCAGGGTCTCCTCGGGCGAGAGGAAACGGGCGCAGGAGTAGGTCATCGAGGCGTCGAGAAAGGTCCGGTAGAAGTCGTTGCCGAGATCGTAATGGGCGCAGATGTTGCGGCGGCTCCCCGGGACCGTGTTGGCCCGCAGCAGGTGGCGGACCCGGTCCCACAGACGGGAGAGGGCGGCCGTGACGAAATTGCCGTCCGCCAGACGGTCACGGTTGAGGATCAGGACCTCGAAAACCTGGACCACGTCTCTCGAGTCCCAGTCGCCGTCTGTGTAGGACTCCCCGAGGCCGATGTCGCCGCCCCGGACGATCCGGGTAAAGAAGCGATCGTCATGGATCGTCAGGTCCGCAGCGGGTAACGCAGCGGGTTGGCCACAGACGACCTGTCCTCCTCCGGGCAGGGTTATTTTGAGGATGCCGCGATCGATCCGTCCCAGGCGCGCCAGGACGAACCGCCGGCATACCCGCTGCCAGGCCGAGGGCTGCAGTCTGCCGATTGTCCGCGGGTCGGCAGGGACCGGTTTGGGGTGATAGGCGAGCTTCCGGACAAAGAAGAGTTTGGCCGCCTCCCGGTAGATCCGGGCCATGCTCAGATGGGCCTGCAGCGGATGGTGCAGCAGCGTCTTGAGCAGGATGGTATTGTCGAGCGGGATCCGGCGCCCCTCAAGCTCGGCGGCAAACACGAGGTTCTCCCCGCGTTTGAGATCGATGCGGACTTTGAGTTCGTTTTCGATGTCGCCGAACGCAAAGGCGTAGGTCCCCTGCATGTCGTTAAAGGGGGAGACGTGGAAGGCCTTCGGAGCCGTGAAACGGGCGGGGAATCCGCCGGGGTCGCCCTCCGCGTGCCTGAGCACATAGACGTGCCGTTCGCCGAAGGTGTTGTTGACCTCCGCAACGACGCACAGCAGGGCGTCGGCGGCGTCAAAGACGTAATGGAAGCTCACCGGGTTGAAGACGCGGCCGAAATGGCGCAGGGAGGTGACCAGAACGATCCGTTTGACACGGCCCGCAAGCCCCTCGGGGGCGAGTAGCCGCAGGAGCTTCTCCCGGATCGGCTCGTTGCCTTCGGTGAGGTAATCCAGGTCGTAGAGCGAGACGGGGCGGACGCGGTTCAAGCCGAAGAGCCATAGCGTGCGCTTGAGCGTCTCGAGTTCGTCCAGATCGATGGCAAACAGGTAGAGGGGGTAGCGGAGGCGGTGCTCCACGGGCCACGAACGCGTATGCCGAACCTCTCCCGAAAACAGGGCCGATCTCATAGGGAAATACCAAATTTTTCCGCCACCTGGAGCCCCGAACGCAGGGCATCCTCATGGAAGCCGTAGCCGAAATAGCTGCCGCAGAAGAAGGTGTGACGACGCCCATTGAGGGCCGGAAGCGACCACTGCGTCGCGACGGCCGCCGCCGCGTACATCGGGTGTGTGTAGACCAGCTCGCGGATGATCCGACTGGTCTCCACGGGGCGGAGCGGGTTGAGGGTCACGCAGTAATCGTTCTCGGTCCGGAGTCCCTGAAGGCGGTTCATGTGATAGGTGAGCATGACCGGGGCCTCCGGGGAGGCGTCCTTTTCGCGCAGGTAGTTCCAGGATGCCCGGGCACGGGAATTCTCTGGGAGAAAGGATGCATCCGTGTGGAGGACCACGGTGTTGCGGTTATAGGACCAGGGGGAAAGGCAGGCCGTCTCCTCCGGCGATGGGTCTTCAAGCAGGCTGAGCGCCTCGTCGGCGTGGGCCGCGATGACAACCTTATCGAAGCTTTCCTCCACACCTCCAGCGAATGCCAGAACGGCGCCCTTTTCCGACCGCCGGATGCACTCGACCGGCCGGTCGGTGAACACCCGCCCGGTGAAACCCTTCAGAAAGGCTTTCACGTAGGCGTGGCTTCCCCCCTCGACGCAGTACCACTGGGGCTGATCGGAGACCGAGAGCAGGCCGTGGTTCTCCATGAACCGAAAGAAGCTCTCCGCCGGAAAGTCCATCATCCGCGCGTCCGGGGTGGACCAGATGGCCGCCGCCATGGGGATCAGGTAGGATTGGACAAGGGACGGGAGAACCGCCTCCCTCCGGAGATACTCTCCCAGGGAGAGCCCCCGGAGCGCGCCGTCGGTCAGCAGCTTTCTGGTCCTGATGTTGAACCGGACGATCTCGATCAGGAAACGCCAGAACGCCGGCCGGAAGAGGTTTCGCCGCTGTGCAAACAGGGTGCCAAGATTGCGGCTGGCGTATTGCAGACCGGTCCTCCGGCAGGTGTAGCTGAAGGACATGTCCGATTTCCGGATGGGAACCCCGAGCCCCGCGAGGAAACGCATCAGCAGGGGATAGGTCCGGTCGTTCAGGACGATGAACCCGGTGTCCACCGGTGTTCCCGCGTCGGGACCCTGGTCGATGACAATCGTGTGGGTGTGGCCGCCGACATAGTCGTTCTTTTCGAAGAGAGTAACCTCGTGACGGCGCTGCAGCAGGTGGGCTGCCGCTATCCCGGCGACCCCGCCGCCGACCACGGCGATCCTTAACCGAACATCGTTCAACATGGTATGCCCCTCTACGCTTATGGGAACCTCTCCAGATGATTTACGGAATGGAAGCAAAATACGACTTTTTTCTTTTTTAACACAGATGCCTCTATCAAATCAATTGACTTTACGCCTCCACCTTTTGCGGATCGCAGGCGTTTACCAGTCATGGCGCTGTCTGTTTCGTCCGCAACCGGAACTTGCTTTCCGGGGGGCGGCAGTGTAGAAGAAAAAACGTCCGTCATGCCGTCGACGAAAGAGACCTTTTCTTGTCATCGGCCAGAGAAAGGAGTCACCCAGCGATGCTCGAAGCGATCAAGGCCCTGATCCAAAGCAGGGATGTCTGCGTGTTGTCCACCGTTTCCGGCGGAGAGCCACACTGTTCACTGATGTCCTATGTAACCGACGTCACATGCAGGGAGTTCTACATGATCACCCTCACGGGGACGAAGAAATACCGGAATCTCGAGGGTAACAGCTCCGTGAGCCTCCTGATCGATACCCGGGAAGAGGATGTCGATCACAGGCGTAGGGACATCCGGGCTCTCACCGTCAGCGGCGTCTTTCAAAAAATGGAAGATCCATCGGAGCAGGAAAAGGTTCTGCGGCAATTGCTGGAGAGGCATCCGCACCTCAAGGAGTTTGCCGAGAGTGGCGAGGCGAAGGTGTTCGCTGTTCGGGCGAAGGCCTTCCAGTTACTCGACGGCGTAAGCCGGTCTCACTTCGAAGAGGTCGACTGAGCGGGACGCCGGAGATCTCTCAAAGATGTTGCAGCACGGCCGCCTTCAGTGCCGATCGGTAGGAGAAGACCACCCGGACGATGTTCTCGCATCCAGAAGACGCTTTTCATCATCCCTTTCAGCGACGAACGACGTTGAAGGATATTATCCTAAGTTCAATTCGCCCTCAAATCCAGATTTAAAACGTATGTGCTCCATGTATCTATAGATCTTGAGCAGGGCAATCAGATGGTGCGATACTCAGATTATACGACGCTATGAGACACTGCCGTTCGAATGGGAATCCTCTCTTAAATGCCAAACCAGTCGCTAAGGACTTGTAGGTCTAAATGAAAGGCGAAATTTGATTTTCAACGACCAGTGTCTGTTGGTTACCGGAAGAAAGTTACTACTTATTCAGACAAGATACAGAAGAAAATCCGCCGATTCTCACAAACGTGATCCCCCCGATACTCATGGCATTCAAATGCCTTAATGTGGTCATGCTTCGCTTCATCCAAGCCTCCCTTCTATATAGTGCCTCCATGTCAGAATTGTCGCCGATTCCTGCATCAGCCATCTGTCTCAAAAATTCATACCTTTTGTAATCGGCTTCGATTTGCGTGATAAGGTCCCGGATTCTGCCTAATCGTTCCGTTCTGTATTGAACTGGAATGGCGTCAAAGTGGTTTCCCATGCGGTTTCTGAAATGTCCATATTTATATACTTATCGGTTTCCAGAGTGAGATGGGAATATTTATATACCCATCGCATTAACCCATCTCATGACCGGCAGACCCTCCTTGATGAAAAAGACGGCGCTCTTTCCATGCTTTCTGATATTAGCATTTCTCATGCTTTCAGGTTGCACGAACATCGATACCAGCGACAAATCAAATGACACCTCCTGGTACAATTGCATGGACATCCGTGGTATCGTGTTGGGCCGTTTGCATCCGGGTTCGCTCGCGCTACGCCCCGCAGGCTTGCTCGACTCCCTTGAAGGAGCCTTTGTCAGGAAACTTAATGCTTCAGGTTACCCTTAACACCTCCCTCCAGCTACGTGGGCGAACTACCGAACTCCCATGATCGGACTTTAACCGACAAGTTATACGTTTTACACGGCATACCCTTCAAGATAAAGCACCTGCTTAAACTTGACATACAAGCCGATAAATGCGATGCATCAAAACGTGAAAACCGATAGTGAATTCCTATCGTTATTTTCGAAAGGATAATTTTAGTGGCCTTTAAATTTCCGCTTTATACCCCGCCGGATTTTTCTATCCCAGAATTGTCAAAAGCACCGGTAGTCAGAGTTGCTCTGGCCCCTGAGGATGGAATTGCCCCGGAACATTACCACGCCACCTCCAATCATCCGGAATATGTCCATATCGGCAACGGCTGTTGGCTGCTGATGCGTGAAAGCCGGATGGACTCCGTTATAGTCCTGAAAGAAAAACACATGGACATTGTAGAACCTCGCAAACTGAACAAAGGCGACCCGGTAGTGATTGGCAGAACCGAAAACGGAGAGGAAGGCATCTTAGTGCGCACCGCTGGTTGCGATGAATATTCGAGGAAAACGAACGACAAGTTTTCTTTTCGGACTCATGAAACGCGCGAAACCCCTTCTTTCAGATCCGATGATCAGTTATATGAAATCCTGCGGGATGACAGGAAACATGGCCATATTGTCTGGGTGCTCGTCCCGGCTGTGGCTTTGGATAAGGACAGCCGTGATGCCATGCGGGGATTGATCGAGGATGGTTGCTGCCATGCCCTTCTGGTCGGCAATGCCCTCGCCACGCACGATCTTGAAGCCGCCATCTTCCGGACTGGACTGGGTCAGGATATCTATACCCAGAAACTTCACAATATGGGGCATTATAATCACCTTGATGTCCTGAACCTAGTTCGCAGTGCCGGATCAATCAAAGCGGCCATTCTTCGTCGTAATATTACCGACGGCATCATTTATGCCTGCATAAAAAATAATGTTCCCTTTGTATTAGCCGGTTCCATATGGGATGATGGGCCACTGCCGGGAGTGATAGGGGATGTATATGCAGCCCAGAGCGCCATGCGCGTCCAATCCCGACAGGCGACGACCGTGATTACCTTGGCAACGCAGCTGCATTCCATCGCCTTTGGTAATATGCTCCCGAGTTACCATGTGATGCCGGACGGCAATATCAGACCGATTTCTATATCGTCGATATGTCGGAATTCAGCGCTGATAAGCTTGCCAACCGTGGATCATCCCAATCAGTCCCGATTTTAACCAATGTCCAGGATTTCATGATTAACCTGTGGAACAACCTATCGAGAAAAGAGAAGAACTGATGAAGAACGAGTTACGGATAATCGGAATACCTATTGATCTGGGCCAATCGCAACGCGGCGTGGAAATGGGCCCAAGCGCTATCCGATATGCCGGTCTGTCATCTCGGCTTCGTGAACTTGATTATCAAATCGAGGATATCGGCAATGTTCCGGTCGCAATCCGCGATGCCATTCATGGAGATCACAATCTGTTGCCGGCAATCAGGAACGCCTGTGAACTAACGTATCAGGCTGCCAGAGAGGCGGTGTCTGCAGGCTGTAAACCCATTTTTCTGGGTGGGGATCATTCCATGTCCATAGGCACCATAGGCGGCATAACCCATGAAACACCATGCGGGGTGGTCTGGATTGACGCGCATGGCGATTTTAACACCCCTGACACCTCGACAACTTATAATATTCACGGCATGGCCCTGGCAGTGCTGACCGGTCAGGGAATACCCGAACTGGTGAATGTCGGGAGGCCCGGCCCTAAACTCAATGCCCGCGATATTGTGATCATCGGTGTCCGCTCTCTGGATGAAAAAGAGCGGATTCGACTCAAACAGAGCGGAATAGCAGTGTTTACATTGCGTGATATTGATGAATACGGCATCAGCCATATCACCCGCCAGGCACTGGAAACCCTTGCCCAGCATGAGAGGATTCACGTGAGTCTCGACATGGATTGTCTCGATCCGCTGGAAGCGCCAGGGGTCGGCACACCGGTGAGCGGCGGCTTGACTATCAGGGAGGCGCATCTCGTCATGGAGATTATAGCAGACACCCGGCGACTTGCCTCCATGGATATAGTCGAAATCAATCCCATCCTTGACGAACAGAACCGTACCGCCAAAATAGCTGTCGATCTTATAGTTTCCGCCTTTGGCAAGAGTATTATTTGATCTTTTTCCGCATAAAGTACCTTTTAAAATTTGACATAAAAGTCAATTTATGAGATCTACCAACTCATGAAAAGGAAATTCTTATCCCTGCAAAAATCCAGAGTAAACTATCCACCCCAAATCAATTTGGCCCGGCTGCCGACGCCGGTTCATTTGCTTTCGAATTATAGCAAAAAGCTTGGCGTTGAGCTATTCATGAAAAGAGACGACCTCACCGGTGTCGAGCTTTCGGGCAACAAAATACGCAAACTCGAATTTGTGCTCGCAGACGCAGTCGCACAAAATGCAGACACCATTCTTACCTGTGGCGGATCTCAATCCAACCACTGCAGGGCGACCGCGATAGCTGCCGCCATGCTTGGCATCGACTGTCGGTTGCTTTTACGAACTTCTGACCCCTCGAATCCACCTTCGCCAGAAGCAAATCTTTTGCTCGATCAGATGGCAGGTGCTGAAATTGTCTGGATCACGCCCGAAGAATACAAAATTCGTGATGAAATATTTGAGCGAGAAGCGACCTCCCTTAGAAAAGCAGGCCGAAAACCGTATACGATACCGGAGGGCGCATCCAATTCCCTCGGTGCTTGGGGATATATAAAGTGTTCCGAAGAACTCATAAATGACATCGCCAAGCTTTCGGGCGGGGCGGATAAAGACTATACTGTTATCAATGCCGTCGGCTCTGGCGGTACAACGGCCGGTTTAATCTTAGGCACCAAGATCTTTGATTTGAACGCACAGATTGTTAGTATCAATGTTTGTAACGATCACGATTATTTTGTGCGCGTTATTGGAGAGATTTGTGAGAAAGCCATTTCCGATTATCATATTGAAATAGATTTTTCCCGCGATCGTGACATCAACATTATTGACGGCTATGTCGGCCGAGGATATGCATTATCTCGCTCTGAAGAGCTCTCTGAGATATGCTGTTTAGCTAGAACCGAAGGGATCTTCCTTGACCCGGTGTATACCGGCAAAGCGTTTTTTGGAATGATTCAGGAGCTAAAACGTGATCCGAAATGCTTCGGGGACCGCATTATCTTTATTCACACCGGCGGTATCTTTGGGCTGTTCCCAAAGGCTCGTGAAATCGAACCGCTGCTTTCCTGACTTCATGGCATTTTTTAATTAGTAGGCATTTCAACAGTTTCAAGATACTTTTTAAGTTCTTCCACGCTCAATCCATATAGTCCTAAGCTCGCCATCGTACATTTACCTTCAGCAGAGTAAATTAATACCGGATATGGCTCTGCCCATACTGCCCATTATAAATCAAAAGAGAGGGTTTTTTAACTTATTATATTATTATTTCAGTTATATAGATAAATTTTATGCCTCATAATTCTAAAACCGAAAGTTGATAAATAATATATTCTTCTAATAGCATAAATATTACTTGACATATCATTGATAACGATATATTTATGCTTTAATACTTTCTGTTAAAAAAATGAGGTGTTCATTGGATAAAACAAAACTTGATTCATTGGATAATGAGATCATTCGTCTGCTAGCAGAAAACGGGCGAATGCCGATTGGTGAAATGGCAAAAAAACTCAATGTGACGGCACCGACCATTCGAAACCGAATAAAAAGTCTTGAGAAAAAAGGCCTATTTAAAGTTTCAGGGCTGATCGATCCAAACCGACATCGAGAAATGATAACCGCGTTGGTTTCCATGAGCGTCCGGTCAGAAGGAAAATTGGATCAAATACTGGACAAGATATCCCTTCTGCCAAATGTTGCCTGGGCAGCAGTGGTTAGTGGACGTTACGATATTATTGCTGAGGTAGTTTGTATGGGAGGAAAGGACGAATTATATCGATTCACTACTGATACAATTCTCCAAATGGGCAATGTGATTAGAAGTGAAACATTTATCATTATGAAATCTAGTCATAACTGGGTAGGTTTGCCCGATGGCGCAATGGAACTCTAAATGAGAACAAGGAGATTTCTTACGAATAATGGGGCGGGAGATATTCAGCCATCGTAAAGATGGAATTGGGGGGTTCGACGTTGGATTCAGTCAGCCTGAAAGTAGAGGTCTGTAAATTCGTCGATGCGCTCACCGAATTACTGGTGGCGTTGAGCACTGAAATCCACAGAACCCCTGAATTGAGTTTTGAAGAGCACAAGGCTGTCCAATTGATTACTGCTTTGCTGCGTGACGAGGGGTTCGAGATCGAAAAGGGCGTTGCAGGGTTGGAGACGGCGTTTGTGGCGACGCACCCTTCCCGATCCAATGGCCCTAGAATCGTCTTCCTGGCAGAATACGACGCTCTGCCCGGTGTCGGTCATGCCTGCGGCCACAATATTATCGCCGGCAGCGCAGTCGGCGCGGCACTGGCTGTCGGAAAAATCAAGGAGCGCTTGCCGGGCACACTGCAGATATTTGGCTGTCCCGCCGAGGAGAAAGGCGGCGGAAAAATCACCATGATCGAACACGGTGTCTTTGACAGCGTGGACATCGCCATGATGGTCCACCCGGGAGCCAAGAACTCCGGCACCCGTAATAATCTCACATTGGTGCCCCTGGAAATCACGTTCGAAGGAAAATCCGCACATGCCTCCGCTGCCCCGGAGCAAGGGATCAATGCCCTTAGCGCAGTGATGCAGACGTTTAACAGCATCAATGCCTTGCGCGAACACCTGTCGCCGGATGCTTCGATTCACGGCATTATCACACATGGCGGAGAGCGAACGAACATCGTTCCGGATTTTGCGCAATGCCGATTTTCCGTACGTTCCCCCCGAAGGAAACACCGGGATGAGCTGGTGGAAAAATTGAAAAACTGTGCCCGCGGCGCTGCTTTGGCCATGGGATGCAAGGCTCGATTCGGCCATTTCGACCAGATCTACGACGCCATGAGAATCAATGCGCCTCTGGAACTCGCTTTTCGGAACAATTTGGAATCCCTTGGCCTTAGCGTCGCAAAAGACGTCGAGCAGGGCAGAGGTTCCACGGATGCAGCCAATGTGAGCCATGTGGTTCCGACACTGCATGCGTATGTGGCTGTCGCGCCTGAAGAAGTCAAACTGCACACGGAGGAATTTTCGCATGCCGCTGCCTCGGCCAAAGGGATGCAGGCAATGATTCATGCGGCAAAAGCCATGGCCATGACCGCCGTTGACGGGTTCAGCTCGGAAGATCTGATCAATCAAATAAAAGAGCACTTCTTGAGGGGAAAAGGAAGTGATAGCAACCCGGAAGGGTAATACATCGAAATATGGATGTGAAGGTTGGGTATGCGGATGACCCTCATAACATGAAAACCAAGGAGGAATAATCATGACTGAAAATCGTTTGAAATCAGTATGTGCCCTCGGTGTTTTGTTGTTTCTGGTTTTTCTGCTTGCCGGTCCAGCCGCCGGCAGCGATTCACCAAAGTACGGTGGGGTTTTCAAAATGGCCACTCACCAGGATATCCCGACCCTCGACTGCATGATGAGTTCAGCGGATGTGGTTTACGAACCAGGCGGGCATATCTTCGAGACTTTGGTGCAGTATATCACGGCTGACGGCTTAATCGCGCCTGAGTTGGCAGACAGATGGACCGTATCGAAAGACCACTTGAAATTCACATTTAACATCAGAAAAGGCGTTAAATTTCACAATGGTGCAGAACTGACTTCCGAAGACGTGCTGGCATCCGTCGAGCGATGGTTTAAGAACGGCGCACGGGGTGGCATCGCAAGACCATATCTCGATCGGCTTTCAACCCCCGACAAATATACATTTGAAATATATCTGAAACAACCCTACGGCCCGCTGCTCTCATTACTCGGCTTTGGAAATGGTGGGCCTGTGATTATCCCCGCCAAAATTGCCCGTGAGGCAGGTGCTGAAATGCTCAAACCGGAGAACTACATTGGCACCGGCCCTTACAAGTTTGGAAAGTGGGTGCAGGGGGAATATGTCAGCCTGGATAGGTGGGAAGGATATGTCCCTAGAAATGAACCGCCCAATGGTCGTGCCGGAAAGAAAATCGCCTATTTCGACCGCGCGGAATTCCACATTGTCAAGGAAGAGGCGGCTCGGACAAATGGCGTCAGTTCCGGACAGTACTATTACGCCACGGGGGTACAGGCTGATCAGTACGGTTCATTGGTCAAAAATCCCAACATTCGTGCCATCAAACTGGAGCCTCCCTACTGGTGTCAAATCTTCTTCAATACCAAAGAGGGGCTATGCGCAAGCCAGGGGCTGAGGCAGGCAATTCTTGCCACGCTCAACATGGATGAAATCATGGTCGCCGTTTTTGGGGACCTTTCTGAAGTCCAGGGGTCGATCTTCCCGAAAAGCACGCCCTGGTACACGACCGCCGGCCTCGATAAGTATAATCAAAAGAATCCCAAACTGGGTATGGATCTGGCGAAAAAAGCGGGCTACAAGGGTGGAAAGATTCGTATGCTTGTGGGGAACCAGTACCCCATGTATGACTTGAGCCAGGTCGTCGCCAAGCAGCTCAAAGATGCCGGCTTCAACGTTGACTTTCAAGTCTACGATTGGGCGGGAGTGGTCTCCAATCGGGGACAGTCGAACAAGTGGGAACTCTTTATTACGGCGGGCAGTGCGGTCTATTACGATCCGGGCATAAGCTATTGGTTGAGTCCCACGTATCCGGGATGGTGGGACTCGCCTGAGAAGCTTGCCGTTCTGAAAGATTTTGTTTCAATAACCGACTATAAGGCTCGTCTTGATGCCTGGTCTCGGTTTCAGGAAATTTTTTACACCCAGGTGCCAATTATTAAGTTCGGCGATTATTATGTGCTTCATATGGCGGCCACCGAAAACAGGATAAAGAATCTGGGTTCCAAGACCCATCCCATCCACACATTCAGTTACGCATGGAATCTCTGGTTGCCGTAGCCAGGATGTTCGATGGAAGCCTTCGAAAATCTGTCTCGGGGCTTCCATCGAAAACAGGAGCCGTTCTGTGGGGAGTAAAGGGCGCCGACCGGTCAAAAAGAGAACCCGAATAAACAGAGGGGGGTTAACCAAAAAATGACCGACTACATTGTCCGTCGATTACTGCTCATGATACCGATCATGCTGATGGTCGGTATCATATGCTTTCTGCTCATACACCTTATCCCTGGAAATCCTGCCGAGCTGATGCTGGGAGCGGAGGCCGATTCGGCCGTCATTGCCGCATTGACGAAGAAGATGGGGTACGACCAACCCCTGTACATGCAGTTCCTCAAGTGGTTGCAAATGGTTATACGGTTCGATTTTGGCATGTCGATCTATTCTCATCAACCTGTCATCTCCCTCATCGCCCATCGTGCGGAAGCGAGCATTCTCATTGCCAGCGGAGCGACAATCCTATTTTCGTTTTTCGGGATTTTGGTTGGAATTATTTCCGCGATAAAACGCAACAGCTGGCTTGACCAGGTTTCCATGACCCTGTCGCTGACCTTAGCCTCAGCCCCCAGCTTCTGGATCGGTTTGAACCTGATGCTCATCTTTGCGGCGATTTTAAACTGGCTGCCCGGTTCAGGGTATCCAGGCGTCATCGAAACCGGGAATATCAGCGATCTTCGCTACCTCATTTTGCCCTGTCTGACGATCGCCATCCCATCAACCGGACTGATCGCCCGACTGACCCGATCTTTTTTCATCGACATACTGTCAATGGAATATATCACTACGGCAAGAGCCAAGGGCCTTAAGGAGAGTGTGGTACTCATAAAACATGCCCTCCGAAACGCGCTGATCCCGGTAGTTGCGGTCATCGGCTCCTATTTTGCCGAGATTGTTTCGTTGTCGGTTGTTATAGAGACCGTATTTAACGTCCCGGGGGTCGGCAGGCTCGTGGTGGAATCCATTCTTCAGAGGGACTACCCCACGTTGCAGGCCCTGCTCATGTTTATTGCGGCGCTTTATGTGATTGTCAACTTTCTCTGTGATATCATCTATGCGGTTTTGGATCCCCGAATCCAATATGATTAGGAGGCAAGAAACTTGAGGAGATTCCTGAAACTCGCTAAAAAGAGACCCATTACCATTGCGGCGCTGGTTGTATTGGCGGTCCTGCTTTTTTTAACAATTCTCGGACCGTTTGCAACGCCTTATGACCCCTATACAATGCAGGCAAAAAGTCGATTACAGCCTCCCGATATGAAGCATTGGTTCGGTACGGATAATTTCGGGAGAGACATGCTGAGCCGCATCGTGGTTGGAACGCGTCTGACACTGGGCACATCGCTTTGTATACTTATCTTTATCGCTTCCTTTGGAATCGCCATCGGCAGCATCTCAGGCTACTACCGTCCTGCAGGGGCGGTTCTGATGCGTATTGTAGATGCCGCCATGGCTTTTCCGAGCATGCTCATCGCGCTTTTTTTGGCGTCGATTATGAACCCTGGATTTATAACGGTCCTGGTTGCCGTCACTGTGGTTTACACCCCCAGGCTGGCAAGGTTGGTCCACGGAATCACCCTGACAATCGCCACCAACACTTACGTTTCCGCAGCCAAAGCAGTAGGTGTCGGAGAGTTTCGAATTCTCACGCGGTATGTCATTTTGAATGCTCTGTCCCCGATCATTGTCCAGTGCAGCTTTCAGTTGGCTCAAATTATTTTGATATTGGCGATACTCGATTTTCTTGGGGTAGGCTTCACGCCTGACCTGCCATCCTGGGGGAACATGATCGCTATGTCGCGCGTTTACATCACACGGGCGCCGTGGCTCTTGATTTTTCCGGGTGTGGCTATTTCTCTGGCAGTGATATCCATCAACATCGTGGGAGATACGCTGCGTGACGCACTCGATCCTCATGGACAGGAGCAGATATTCTAGGTGTGAGATACAGGATACCGCAACGGATGAAGAACCTTTGCAATTTCTTTTAACCATGCTGATTGATTTAGGCAGGACACTTATGGAGAACAACGGACATGCCACTTCTTGAGGTCAGAAATCTCAAAACATATTTCGATACTGAGGACGGTGTCGTTCGGGCCGTCGACGGCGTTACCTTCTCTATAGATCCGGAAAGAACCCTCGGTGTGGTTGGGGAGAGTGGCTGCGGCAAATCGGTCACCGCCAAGGCAATCATGGGGCTGGTGAAATCACCGCCCGGCAGAATTGAGAGCGGAGAAATTCTTTTCCATCGAGACGGGCACATCATCGATCTGGCAAAGCTGAATCCCCGGGGTGAAGAGATGCGACATATCCGCGGCAATGAGATCGCCATGATCTTCCAGGAGCCGATGACCTCTTTGAATCCGGTATATACCATCGGCAACCAGATCATGGAGGCCATCATTCTTCACCAGCGCTTATCCAAAAAGGAGGCAAAAAAGAAAGCCATCGAGGTCCTGGCATCCGTGGGGATACCGTCTCCCGAGCAGAGGGTCGACGAATATCCGCACCAGCTTTCAGGTGGTATGCGCCAGCGTGCGATGATCGCCATGGCCTTGTCCTGTCATCCGAGCCTTCTGATAGCCGATGAACCGACAACCGCCCTCGACGTGACCATACAGGCACAGGTGCAGGATCTGATGAACGACCTTCGCACAGAATTCAAGACGGCGATTATGTTCATTACGCACGATCTTGGGGTGATTGCGCATATGGCCGATGATGTGATCATCATGTATCTGGGCAGAATCGTGGAAAGCGCACCGGTCGGCGAACTCTTCGACAACCCCAGACACCCCTACACGATAGGGCTTCTCAATTCGATTCCATCCTTCACTGTTTCGAGAAAGAAGCGGCTTGTACCCATCGAAGGAATCGTCCCGGACTCCGTTGGTGCGCCCCGGGGGTGTGGGTTTGAGCCCAGATGTCCGCAGGCGAAAGAAATTTGTAAAAGGCAGATCCCTGAACTCAAGGCGATAACGCCAAAACATCCAGCCGCATGCTGGCTTTATCATTGACAAGGAGTGAAAATTGCTTTCCCATAATGTACTGCTTGAAGTCAGAAACCTGAAGAAATACTTTCCGGTGCGAAAAGGGGTCCTCAAGCGCACAGTAGGCCATGTGAAGGCGGTGGACGATGTTGACATGCAAATCAAAGCGGGGGAGACACTGGGATTGGTCGGTGAGAGTGGCTGTGGAAAGACAACCACCGGTTGGGCCATCATTCGAATGTTCAAGCCGACCGCAGGGGAAGTCATCTTTCGCAGTAAGAAGATGGCTCATCCGGGCGAAGAATTCAAGGAGGTAAATGTGGTCACTGCCTCCCGCAGACGGATGCAGCTTCTCCGTCGAGAGATGCAGATCATCTTTCAAGACCCTTACTCCTCACTGAACCCTCGCATGACGGCGGGTACAATCGTCGGAGAACCCCTGCTGGTACATGGTGTTGCTAACGGTACGGAATTGGAGGATCGAACCCGCAAGCTGATGCGCGCCGTGGGCCTTAAGGCGGATCACATGAAGCGGTACCCTCATGAGTTTTCAGGGGGACAGCGTCAGCGGATTATGATCGCCCGTGCGCTTTCTCTGGACCCACAGTTCATCATCGCTGATGAGGCGATCTCCGCCCTCGACGTCTCTATTCAGGCACAGGTGATCAACCTTCTCATAGACTTGCAGAAGGAATTCAGCCTGACGTATCTGTTTATCGCCCATGACCTTTCTGTAGTCAGACACATCAGCAACCGTGTGGCAGTTATGTACCTGGGAAAGATCGTTGAGCTTGCCGAAACCGATGAATTGTTCTTGAACCCCAAACACCCCTATACGGAGGCTTTAATGTCGGCGGTTCCGGTTCCGGACCCTCATTACAAGGGAAGTCGAATCCGACTTCAGGGGGATGTGCCGACGCCTCTGAACCCGCCTTCGGGGTGCTATTTTCACACCCGCTGCCGCTATGCGAAGGCGGTCTGCAGGAACGAGGCGCCAGCCTATCGAGAGGTCGATAAAGAGCATTTCGTCATGTGTCATTTCGCCGACGAACTGAGCCTTCAACCCGTTTGGACAGGATAGTTTCATAGCATACAATTTGAAAAGAAAAAGACAGCTTAAACGCTTACCCCCGAGAGGGTGACCTGTCCGGGAAGATTTTGACTTTTACAAGTTACGAGTCAAGTTGTGGAGGTTTTGCAATTTTAAGCACTTTAGGCACTTCTTATAAAAAAATAAGGTGTTCATTGGATAATGAGATCATTCGTCTGCTAGCAGAAACCGGGCAAATATTTTTTAAACTCAATCCTAAAACATTAATCAATTCCTAATTTGTTATTCTTCATCTTGGATAGCCAAAAAGAATATCTTTATATGTCAAGGAGAAAAACATTATGAACATAGCTGTATTAGGCTCGGGAAACGGGGGCTGTGCCGTTGCATTCGACTGTGCAGCACACGGCCATCAGGTCAGTCTGTTTGATTTTGAACAATTTCCGGAGAGTATCAAGGCTGTCCAGAATAGCGGAGGCATCCGCTGTGAGGGCATACTTGAAGGATTTCAGCCAGTGGCCTCTGCCGGACACGAGATTGCAAAAGCGTTGGATGGGGCTGATATCATATATGCCGTTGGTCCGGCTTACAGCACCAGGCCCTTCGCCGAAGTCTGTAAGCCATACCTCACAAAAGGGCAGATCGTGATCGTGTGCCCAAGTTCCTGCGGTGGCAGTATTGAATTTAAAAACGGGGCAGGTCTAAATCTTCGTGATGAGGACATTGTTGTTGCAGAGACTTCGACGCTGCCGTATGCCGTACGACTGCTTGAGCCGGGCAAAATAAGGATATTTAATAAGCTCAAAGGCGGGTTGTTCCTGGCCGCGGTTCCGGCGAAAAATACCAATCATGTGTTGGAGCAGGTGCGAGATGTCTATCCGACGATGAGTGAGGCAAAGAATATACTCCAGACCAGTTTGCAGAACGGCAATCCGGTCATCCATCCCGCCATTACACTCATGAATGTCGCGCGAATCGAACGTACCAACTGCGATTTCGATTTTTATCATGATGGCGTCACTCCGGCGGTCGGCAGGCTGATCGAAGCGGTTGATAGGGAACGGATCGCCATCGGGAAAAAATTGAGCGTGAACGTCATTCCCGATCCGGAATTAGGTGTCATCCAAGGCTATATGACAGAAGCCACGTATGACATCGGATTTAACACCGCGCCGGGATTCGCGGGGGTCAAAGCCCCGAGCAGTCTGGATTACCGGTATTTCAATGAAGATGTGGGGTATGGTCTGGTGTTCCTCCAGAAACTTGGGGAACAGGTCGGAGTGGCGACACCGGTTATGTCGGCTATCATTAAACTGGTTTCTGTGTTGATGAACCGAGATTATTTGAGTGAAACCCGGCGCACGATGGAAACTCTTGGACTTTCAAAGCGAACGGCGAAAGAATTGGAGAAACTGCTGGCGTAAAAAAACATATAAATATAGCTCAAAATATTTTGTTCTCATAGCAGGATCCGGGGGGTAGGTCAGGTATCGCCCGGCTGAACCGAGGCCCGCAGGGCCTTCTGCTCCAGCCGATTGTTCCCGAAGCGCACAGCGCTTCGGGAACAATTTGTTCGATAGATTGATCCAACTCAAATTAAGGGGGTTGTCATATGCAAGATAAGCTAAAAGTGGCGGTGCTCGGAACAGGCCAGATGGGATCCGGAATTATCAGACTATTGATGCGAAAACAGGGATTTGAACTCGTGGGGGTATACGGAAGGCGGGCCGATCGGGCCGGCGTCGATGTGGGAGAGGCTATCGGACTCGACGAAAAAATGGGTGTCGCACTCACCGCCGATCTTCCCGGAATGCTCTCATCGGCAAAACCGGATATCGTTATTCAGGCGACCTGCTCCAGGGTCAAACAGGCCGCCGATGAAATAAAAACCGCCGTACAAGGTGGAGCGAATGTCATATCCATTGCCGAGGAAATGGCGTATCCGTCATACGAGGCACCCGGGCTTTCCGAGGAGATTCACAAGCTTGCCATGGAGAACAAGGTAACGGTAGTCGGAACGGGCATCAACCCCGGTTTTGTCCTGGACCTGCTGGTGATTTCCCTGACGGGCGTCTGCTACAATGTCGAATCAATCACCGCCAGGCGGATCAACGACCTGTCTCCTTACGGGCCGTCGGTCCTGCAAACCCAGGGCGTGGGCATCACGCCCGAGGCATTTAAAAAAGGAGTCGAGGACGGATCGGTTGTCGGCCACTTCGGGTTTCCGGAATCCATCAGCATGATCGCCAAGGCCTTGGGTTGGAAGATCGACAAGATCGAACAAACCCGCGATCCGATCATTTCCAAGGTCCACCGGGAAACCCAGTTCGTGAAAATCGAACCCGGCCTGACCGCGGGTTGCACGCACACGGCCAAGGGTTACATGGACGACAAACCGGTCATTCACCTGATTCACCCCCAGCAGGTCCATCCGCACCTGGAAGACGTGCAGACCGGTGACTATATCGAAATCAAGGGCGAGCCGGACGTCAATTTTTCCAGCGGCCCCGAAATACCCGGCGGAATCGGCACGATCGCTCTGGCGGTCAACATGATTCCCCAGGTGGTGACCAGTCTCCCGGGACTGAAGACCATGGCGGACCTTCCGGCGCCGGCGGCCGTCATGGGGGATGTGCGGCAACTGATCGAGAGCAGGAAATACAGGGGGTAAATCAGTCGTGTTAGAATCCTGCAGTAATTGAGTTTTGGAATCCGCCGTATTCGTCCTTCTTCTCCATCTCTCGATTGCTCTATAATTCTAACCAAAAGTCGGAATTACATCCGAATATAAGTTTCTTGTATCATTTTCAGGAGGAACAATGACGGAACGCGCAATAAAAAACACATGGGTGGAAATCGGCGGAGTCGTGCTTCAAAAAGACGAACGCGCGCCGAACCTGCCCGATGATACAAAACAAGTCCCTTTGGAAATGCGGGTGAAGGGATTTCTGCTTCATGATGCTGAAAAAGGCGCGGAAGCCGAAATCATCACACCCTCGGGGCGCACGGTCAGGGGAACACTCACTGAAATCAATCCGGTTTACGCGCATATGTTCGGCCGCCCGATTCCCGAACTATCTCCAATAGCCGGAGAGATTCGGGCGATTCTCCGGGAAAGGAGGAACGCGTCATGAGTACGGATTCCTATAAAGCGATAATGGATCAAAAAGCAGAAATCATGCGCTCCTCAGTCGGCATCGACTATGGGAAATACACAACCGGACCACTTTCTTTCGATTACGAGGCCATGCTCGCCGATACCGGTTATAACCTGGATGCCATCCGCGATATCCAGGGCCGTTCTGCTGTGGGCAATACGCCGCTTGTGGAACTGGAGAATTTGACCGAACTCGTCCGTGCCGTGTCCGAACCGGGCAAGGGCGCTCGGCTTTTCGTCAAGGACGAGGCCGCCAATCCGTCGGGTTCGTTCAAGGACCGCCGGGCGTCTCTCTCGGCCTTCGAGGCGAAAAAGAAAGGCTACAAAGGTATCGCGGCGGCAACCAGCGGCAACTATGGCGCGGCTGTGGCGTCCCAGGCCGCCAAGGCAGGGTTGGGGTGCATCATCGTGCAGGAAGCCTTTGATAGCCAAGGGATCACCCAGCCGGAGATCGCCGAAAAGACACGCGCCTGCGAGGCGTATGGCGCCGAAGTTGTCCGGTTGTCCGTGGGACCGGAACTCTTTTACTATTTCCTCATCGTTTTGAAGGAAACCGGGTATTTCAACGCCTCCCTGTATACGCCCTATTCCATCCTGGGCATCGAAACACTGGGATACGAACTGGCCATGCAGGTGAAAGCGCGCGAGGGGCGATTTCCGGATGTGGTGATGGCCACCCATGCGGGTGGCGGCAATGTGACCGGTACCGCCCGGGGGCTGATCAAGGCTGGGGCGGCGGATACCCTGATGGTGGCCGCCAGCGTGGATTTGTCCGGCCTTCACATGGCGTCGGACCGGGATTTCAACCGCAAGTCCTTTACCACGGGGCATACCGGTTTTTCCGTCCCGTTCTCCACCTGGCCGGACCGTGCTGATGTTCCGAGAAACGCGGCCCGGTCTCTCCGGTATATGGACCGGTTCGTCACGGTGACCCAGGGCGAGGTGTTCTACATGACGGAAGCCCTGGCAGTCATCGAGGGCATGGAAAGAGGCCCGGCCGGAAACACGTCTCTTGCGGCAGCGTTTGCAATCGCACGGGAAATGGGCCGGGAACAAATCATCGTCGTCCAGGAGACCGAATACACTGGCGCGGGCAAACATCCGCTGGGCCAGTTGAACCTGGCCAAGCAGATGGGGATCGATGTCCGCCGGGGAGATCCCAGGGAAAATCAGCCGGGAAAAGCCATCGTTATCCCGGAACATCCGTCCCAGATCAAAGCGGTCGAAATGGATCTGGATCGCATCCGGCGCTCCTATTTGCGAAACGCCCTTAATTCGCTTCCGGAAGGAGAGAATGTCACCGAGACGGATATTGCGTTTCTGGCCGCCGAAACCAAATCAGATCAAACCTATATCAGGGAGGCCATCGAGTCCCATGAAAGAAAGAAAAGATGATTTCAGCTCCCGGCGGGAGCATTTGAAGAACTTGTCGGACGAGCAATTGCATGAGCATTTTTGGTCCATGGTGGACCGGATGGTACAACCGCTGGTAGAAGAGGCCCGTACGCACACCTCGCCTTCTATTGAGCGGTCGATCCTGCTGCGCATGGGATTTTCGAGCCTGGAAACCAAACCGCTGGTAAACCGAATGCTGGAAAAGGGATTGCTGGGGCGCGGCGCGGGTAATCTGGTTCTTAAGCTGGCCCAAAAGAAAGGCATATCCGTGAGGCAAGCGGGCATAGACTTGATAGAAGGCAAATACTGGGAGGAATTGACGGAATGAAACGATTGGAGCCCAATGAAAAAATCGACGTTCCGGAGATTCTCAAGGACCTGGATCAGTACCGGCCGAAACGCAAGGGCTGGACCTGGCGCAAACCGGTGGAGAATCAAAAGACGGGGCCTTTTGAACTGAAGGATACATCCGAGAACCTGAAGCATTCCGTACCGCTGCCTTCGGCCCATTATTTCGACGACATCGATCCGCAATGCGACTTTGTCATCACCACGGAAATCGCCTCGGGCCGGTTCGAGGATGATATCCGGCGGATGCGCATGGCCGCATGGCACGGGGCCGATCATCTCATGGTGATCCGCACAGCCGGCCAGTCCCATTTCGACGGCCTAATCGAGGGAACGCCTGAAGGCGTCGGCGGCATTCCCATTTCACGGAAACAGGTCCGTGCAACCCGCAAGGCACTCGATTTGATCGAAGAGGAAGTCGGCCGACCCATCAATCTCCACTCTTATGTCAGCGGCGTGGCCGGGCCGGAAATCGCGGTGATGTTTTCGGAGGAAGGCGTCAACGGCGCCCACCAGGACCCCCAGTACAACGTGCTGTATCGGAACATCAACATGCACCGGTCTTTTGTGGACGCCGCCGAGGCCAAGACCGTCATGGCCGATGCCGGGATTCTCCAGATCGACGGCGCCCACAATGCCAACGCCACGGCCAAGGAAGCCTGGAAGGTCATGCCCGAACTCCTGGTGCAGCATGCCATTAACTGTGCGTTTTCCCGCGCGGCCGGCATGCCCATGGAAAATATTGCCCTTTCAACAGTGCCGCCCACAGCCCCGCCGGCCCCGAAGCTGTGGCTTGATCTGCCCTTTGCAATCGCCCTGCGCGATCTGTTCGAGGGCTATAAATTCAGGGCGCAGCAGAACACCAGATACATGGAAGCCGACATGGCCGAAGCCACCATCACCCATGTCCTGGACACACTGATTTCCCGCATGACCTCCGCGGATATCCAGAGCACGATTACGCCGGACGAGGGCCGGAACGTCCCCTGGCATTACAACAATATCCTGGGGGTGAACACGGCGCGCCAGACGCTTATGGGATTGGACGGCCTGATGGAGATGGTCGATCTGAAAAAAGGGGGACACCTGCCCGAAAAGGTCCGGGAACTCAAGGAACGCGCCGTGTTGTTTCTTTCGGAAATCATTGAAAACGGCGGTTATTTCGCGGCCGTGGAACAGGGCCAGTTCGTGGATTCCGGGTACTTTCCGGAAAGAAACAATGACGGCATTTCCCGTGATCCCAACGGCGGTATATCCGCTACCACCATCATCAAACGGGAACCCGGATACGGAGCGCCGGTGTGCAGCCACTTCGGCGCCAACAGTTATTCGGACAAGGCATGCGATGCCTATGGGGGATGCACCTTATGCGATCCATCCAAAATTATTTACATCGACGAACTGGATGAATCGGACAACGTCCACAACCGCCTCAAAAAACCTTTGGCGGAAAAGGCGGCCGGATTATTGCGGCCGGAAGTGGAGTGGGCCGGAGACGGCATTGTCTGCGTCACGCTCTTTGTGCCGGAAGAACCGCGGGTTGCCGAAGCCGCCGCACTGGAAATGGCCCGGCAAATGGGGCTTACGGAGCCCGAAGTGATCAGCCGCCGATTGATTCATCCCGCAGAGGGGTCCCTGTTTGAGGTCAAGGGGGTCTTGAATTATGCCGTGGACAAAAACAAACTCGTGATTCCCAAGGAAGAAGAAATCATTCCCGACAGTGAGATCGAAGCCTTTGTTCGGCCTCGCAAAATTCATGTGGTCGCCGCCACCGTGGGCGAGGATGAGCATTCGGTGGGCATGCGGGAAATCATCGATATCAAGCACGGCGGTTTAGAAAAATACGCATTCATATCCCATTATCTGGGCACGTCCGTGCCGGTTTCAAAAGTGCTGGATGCTGCCCAGGAAACCGGTGCCAAAGCCGCATTGATTTCGACGATTATTTCCCACAACGACATCCACCGGGTCAACATGCGGCGGCTGCATGATCTTGCCGTCGAGCGAGGCATACGCAACGGCCTTATCTTGATTGCGGGCGGCACGCAGGTCAATGACGCCATGGCCGTCGAGTGTGGCATGGATGCCGGATTCGGCAGGGGGACCAAGGGGCGGCATGTGGCGAGCTTTATTGTCGGAAAATTGATGGGCAAGAAAAATCATCAAGCCGAATAATCAATGCGAATGAAACATGCAGAAATCATTGTCGCCGATATCGGCAGCACAATAACGAAGGTCAGCGCCTTTTCAGGGCTGCATGCCGGAGACAACGCCTGTTTCCTGGGCCAGGGATTGGGATTGACCACCGTTGCCGAGGGCGATGTCGCGCAGGGCCTCGAAACGGCCCGGAAAGATCTGGAAACCCGTTTAGGAGTGAATACACGGGACGCTACGCTGATGGCTGCGTCATCGGCCGCCGGGGGGTTGCGGATGACCGTTCACGGACTAACCCGTGACATGACACTGCGGGCAGCCCGGGAAGCCTCCCTTGGCGCCGGAGCCATAGTTACTTTCACGACCGCCGGTAAGATTTACCCGGACGCTATGGAAGAGGTCCGCCGGATCAAACCCAATATTATTCTCCTGGCCGGTGGAGTCGATTACGGAGACCGTGAAATCGTCATGGCCAACGCCTGTTCCCTGGCTTCTTTGAAACTCGATACTCCCATTGTATATGCCGGCAATAAAACTGTCAGGAATGAAATCAGGCGCCTGTTCGAATCAGCCGGTATGTCGGTATTCATAGTGGAAAATGTGTATCCGCGCATCGATGAGCTCAATATCGACCCCGTCCGCAAGGTCATCCAGGACGTGTTCGCCCGCCATATCGTCACGGCGCCGGGCATGGAAAAAGTTGCGGAAATAGTCCGGGATGATATTATACCTACGCCCGGAGCGGTCATGCGGTCGACCGAGATTTTGGCCGAAGTCATGGGGGATGTGATGGTCGTGGACGTGGGAGGCGCCACCACGGACGTTCATTCTGTAACCGAAGGCTCGCCCGAGCTCTCAAAAATGATGATTGCTCCGGAACCGCGATCTAAGCGGACCGTCGAGGGTGATCTGGGGGTTTATATAAATGCCCCTCGAATCATCGAAGCCGTTGGAAGCGAACTCCAGCAGTTTAAAAATGTACGGCCGATACCGGAAACGGCATCAGAACGCGAAATTTCAGTTCAACTGACCCGATGGGCAGTGGATATTTCCATCTGGCGGCATGCGGGACAGCTGCGCGTTGCCTACGGCGCTTATGGTAGAAATGAACTAGTGGAAGGCAGGGATTTATCCGCCGTCAAGCATGTGATCGGTACCGGCGGCGCATTGACCCGCCTCGGAATGGGCAGGGAGATTTTACAAAAAATGTCAAACCCGATCCACGCAAATCCAAACTACTGCCATCTGTGGATGCGGCGGTTTATCTTGACCGGAATAATATCATGGCGGCAGCCGGTGTTTTAAGCCGGCGCTATCCGCAAGAAGCCCTGGCACTGCTGTTGGAAAGCATCGGGTTTATTGATGCAATACCGTAATCTTTCCCATTCCCTATATCCGGGCAGAGCCTGTGAACAAAAACAAGAATTGCCATACAATTAATCCGATGCGGGGCGTTAGCGATGCAATACGGACCTTACATTACAATCGATCTGAACAAAATCGAGCATAATGCTCGGACAATCACCGCCATGTGCGGGAAATACGCTATTGAAGTCTGCGGCGTTACCAAGGTGACCTGCGGGATGCCGCAGGTAGCAAAAGCCATGCTCCGGGGCGGGGTCGCATCTATTGGCGAATCACGAATGGAGAATATTCACCGCCTCAAGGCAAATGGTGTAACCACAGAGTTCACGTTGCTCAGGATTCCACCCCTTTCCGCAACGGACGACATCGTCACGTCGGTGGATATGAGCCTGAATTCTGAATTACGGGTCATTCAGGCACTTTCAGAAGCCGCTTTCAGGCGGGGGCTGGTGCATAACATCATGATCATGGTTGATTTGGGAGATCTGCGCGAAGGCGTCTTGCCCGACGACCTGTTGCCCATGGTGCGTGAAGTTATCGAACGGCCCAGCATCCGTATCGCTGGCCTGGGAACGAATCTTAGTTGTTACGGTGGTATCAAGCCCTCGGAAAAGAATATGAATCAACTGGTCGAATACGCCCACCGGATTGAAACCGCATTTGGTATCAAGCTTCGATACATCTCGGGCGGCAATTCGAGTTCCCTGAACCTGATTGCATCGGGGAAAATGCCCCGAGCCGTTAATCATATCCGTATCGGAGAAGGCATTCTCCTCGGCCGTGAAACCGTGAACCGCGCTGTTTGGCCCGGCACGTTTCAGGACGCGTTTTTACTCCAGGCTGAAATTATCGAGCTCAAGGAAAAACCGTCCGTGCCCATTGGGGAAATCGGAGAGGATGCATTTGGCGGCAAACCGGAATTTGTCGACAAGGGCGAAAGAGACCGGGCAATTTTAAACATCGGCCGCGAGGACGTTGTCGTGGAGGGAATGGAGCCAGTTGAACCGAAGATTTCCATACTTGGCGCTTCCAGCGACCACCTAATCGTGGACGTCACCGAGGTCGAAAATGTCGAACTCGGGGGCGAATTGGCATTTTTTATGAACTATGGGGCTCTTCTGGCCGCCATGACATCCGAATACGTGGAAAAGCGTCCTTTAAGAGACAGAAAAATCGTTTCCGAATACCGCTGCATCGTTCTGACGGAAATTTCGCCAAAAAGTGAACCGGATTCCGATCGGATATTGAACATTGATAACCTTACAGCGGGCTTGAATGAGTTGGGGCTATCGGTTGCCCAACGGCGGCAAATCCAGGATGAATTCGAAATAGTTTCCGAAACGGTTGCCGAAATTATAAACGATGATTTGATCCCGGTTGTGTATGCCAACGATCCGGGGACTTGTCTTGGTATTTATCAGGGCCTGGCTCTGTCGCTTCCGATTTTCGGGACCATAATTTTAAGCGCTCACGGCAGCTGCATATCAGCATTCACGGAGTTGCCTCCTGGCCCCGGCGGTGTCGAACCCAGACTGGAATCCGAACGAGTGGCTTTAATCGGTTTGCGGGAAGTATCACATGAGGAAACCCGGTTGATCAGACGGTCGCGAATCAGCGCCTATACGTTGGAGGACATTGATGCACTGGGAATGAGGGAAGTGATTTATCGCGCCCTTCGCGCCTCCGGCATGGGGACGGACGGAATTCATGTAACACTGGATATGGATGCCCTCGACACCACCGTGGCTCCAGGAGTGCAAAGGCCAGTGAGGGGCGGGCTTTCTTACAGGGAAGGGCACCTTGCCATGGAAATGATTGCCAAGTCAGGCCTCATGCGGTCTCTGGCGATTGTCGATTATTTTCCCGAAAGGGATGTGAATCGCACCACCGCCGGGACGGCAACCGCATATGTGCTTTCACTGTTTGGGAAAAAAATCCTCAAGATCTAAGCACGGCTGAGTTCGGATTTAAGATCTACTTTAAGATTGCTTTTTTGCTGTTTCCATCATAAGTTCTTTCTAAATAACTTCTGAGTTGGGAGACGCAGAAAGCATTTAGAGTGTTAGGACCTTGAAGAACTCCTGAATCCGTGACTCCGATTTGAGCGAGGGAATCTTCCCCATTCTTGGGTGTTATTTTGCCGGCCTTACCGCTTCACGAGGCCGGCACCGCAGAAAACGATCCTCAAACTTGTTCTGTGTCTCCCGCTCTTTGACAATCGAACCGTTTTACGGCTGCCCTGATCGATTTTTGCGCATAGTCAACCATGGACCCTGCCGGCCTGTGCTCTCCGTCCGTTGTTGTCTTTAGGCCGCCTCCGCTTTATCCGTAGGCCAATCGCTGATAGGCATGCCGTAATGCCTCGAAGTGACTATGAACATGACGACTGAATCGCAATTTCAGCATTGTTTGCTGAGGTCGTCTAAGGTAGAATTCTATAATATAATAAATGGTTGACATATATCTAGTTATGATTCGGCGCCATCGCACTATACGATTGGGAGAGTCTGGGATTCAAGCTACATTCGAATCATAACCCCATCTGTTTGATGAGATTTTGTTACTAATAGATATCGATCGAGGCAGGCCACTCTTGGGAGTATAAAAAATTTTTATGAAACCCAAATATCCAGAACCAGCGAGATGTATTATTACTTCGGCAATTGAACATGTCAATGTTATGCAGCATAAGCAACCTTGTGATGTTTGAAGTAGCTTCGGACATGTGCCGGCCGCTTCAAGAGGGTTCTCATAAATGAACGTGTTTTCTTTTCGAGATCTTCCCGAGTGCGAACAGGTTTTCCAGAGTGGACTTTGTTCTTGAGGTTTCCGTTTAAGTATTCGTTCGGATTGAGTTCTGGTGAATAAGAGCGGAGATGGAAAACCTCGATTTGTTCCCGGTGCTCTTCCAACCACTGTGTGACGTTTTTGCTATGATGAACACGAAGATTATCCAAAATCAAAAAGACCTTTCGCCCGGCATCCTTGATCAGGCGGGTCATGAACTTGATCAAGAGCTCGGAATTCATGGTTTCCTGGTACATCATGAATCGCACTTTGCCACCGTTGGTGATGGCCGATATCATACTGACATGGCTCTTTTTGGCTACCATCCTGATTACCAGAGTTTCTCCCTTTGGGGAAAAGCCTCTGACTCGGTTGGCACCCGTCTGAACACCTGTCTCATCCACCCAGTGAATCTCAGCTTTTTCTTGTTTCGCGCGGGAAAAAATGACCGGATAATCCCTATCCAACCATTTCTGCACCGCCTGAGAACTCTGTTCATGGGCACGCTTGACCGGCTTCTGAGGAGTGAATCCCCAACGCTTGAGATATTCTCCAACCGTCCGGATCGGCATCTCGATGTCAAACAACTGCCGGATCAACAACTTCACCGCATCCCGCGTCCACAATGCAAAAGGAAGCTTCAGCTGGTCAGGTGTCTTGTCAACCAAAGCTTTACGAAGCTCGGACTCCTGATCGGAAGAAAGCGTCCGTTGTTCCCCGGTTCGGCGTCCTCGTTTCCCCAGTTTGATGGCCTTGCTACCTTCCTTTTTGTAGCTTTGCCATATCTTACTGGCCCGACCTATACTGATCCCAAGACCTTCTGCCACAACCTTGTTCTGAAGATCTCGTTTCCGAAGACGAATCACCTTCTTTCTGATTTCATATTGCGTCTGTGGACTATGCTTACGTGCATCAATCTTTTCCATAAATGCTGTTTATCACAAAATCACCATTATGGCTATATTTATTTGCCGCGGTAATAATATGCACAGAGCATGGCTAGAAATTAATATCAATTCACTGATTCATAACATCAACGAGACAAAACGAATTGTTGCACCAAATACCCAAATTATGGCAATTGTCAAGGCAGATGGATATGGTCATGGCGCTCCAGCAGTTAGCAGGATTTTTTTAGAAAACGGAGCTTCTCGATTAGGGGTGGCCACTATAGAAGAGGCTCGTCATTTAAGAAAGTCGGGAATCAGCTCTCCTATCTTGGTTTTAGGTCATACGGAATACGACCAGACAGATTCTGCGATTTTAAATTCTGTAGCTATGACAATTTCAAAGTGGGAGCAGGCTGTTATTTTGTCTAGGAAGGCTCTATCGTTATCAAGCTCGGTTAAAATCCACATAAAAATCGATACAGGGATGGGCAGGCTTGGTTTTGTTCCCGATAGTGACAGCCTGCAAGCCATAGAACGTATAAAATCACTACCAGGCGTAACTATCGAGGGGATATTTACTCATTTTTCAACATCAGATGGCACTGATGATGCGTATATGCAAAAACAATGGAAAGCATTTTCATGTTTCCTGAATCAATTGGCGCAAAGAAAAATCCACATTCCGATCAAACATGCAGCGAATAGTGCCGCAATCATTAACCATCCTAATACGCATATTGATATGGTGAGAGCTGGAATCATGTTGTATGGACTTTATCCTTCTCCTGACACAAACACTGGAAAGGTTGACTTAAGACCCGCTATGACATTAAAAGCACGTGTTTCGCATGTTAAGAAAGTAGAACGCGGAACCAGTTTAAGCTACGGCAGAACCTATATTACATCCCAAAGACAACGAATAGCCACTCTTCCCATTGGATATGCTGATGGTTTTAGTAGCGTTTTTTCGAACAATGCAGAAGTTCTTATCGACAGTGAAAAGGTGCCCGTTGTAGGTCGAATTTGCATGGATCAATGTTTAATTGATGTCACAAATGTAAAGAATGAAGTTTTAGTGGGAGACGAAGTGATTCTTTTGGGCAGACAAGGAAAGCATGAAATCACAGCTGAACAATGGGCAAAAAAATTGAGAATCATCAATTACGAGGTCGTGACCAGATTCGGGGCGAGGATCTCCAAAAACTACACTTGTTTTAATTCTTCCGAAAACAATTTTATATGAGATAACGCCATTCCGGTTAATAAACATTTATCTGATCGATGTTTTTATGTTTTTATTCCTGTTATATTTTTCGATCGCATATTGAATGAGACGATCAATCAGATCGTCTGTAGGAATCCCACTTACATTCCAAAGTTTTGGATACATGCTAATTGATGTAAAGCCGGGTATGGTATTTATTTCGTTGAAAACGTATTGTTCATTTTTCGTTATAAAGCCATCCACCCGAGCCATTCCTTCACAATGAAGCAACTTATATATTCGTATGCTATCTTTTTGTATGGTTTCTATCAATTTATCGCTAAGTTTTACTGGAATTTTGAACGTTGCCCCATTTTCATTAACATATTTTGCGTCATATGAATAAAATACATCATTTGGAATAACCTCTCCCGGGAGTGAGGCTTTTGGATTTTCGTTTCCCAAAAGAGAGCATTCTATCTCACGACCCACGATCGCTTCTTCAAAAAGTATTTTATTACTGAACCTAAATGCGTCTTTTATTTTTTCAATAAAATCATTTTCGTCTTTTATCTTATAAATTCCCACAGATGATCCCGCTTTGGCTGGCTTTAAGAAAAAAGGTAATCCTAATTTTTTAACCAATTGATGAAAAGATATTTTTTCTAGCTCGTCAATATTAAAACATTTAAACTTTGCTATATTAACTCCCGATTTTTCAAGTATTGTTTTTGCGATATCTTTATCCATACCTATTGCCGATCCAGTGACACCAGCGCCAACATAAGGAATATTCGCCATTTCAAAGAGCCCTTGTATTGTTCCATCTTCACCATATGTACCATGTAAGACAGGGAAAATGACATCCAATGTTATTTTTATATTTTTGTCTATTATACCTATTAATTCTTTATTTTCTCCAAAAGAAAAAGTAACGGGTATGCCATTATTATTTAAACTAACCTTTTTTACATCTTCGAAGTTCAGTATATAATTATCTTCAGAATAAGCCCAAAATTCTCCCCTCTTGTTTATTCCTATTGGGTAGATATTGTATTTATCCTTATTTGCAGCATCGATAATGTTCTTCGCAGATATCAAAGATATTTCATGTTCTGCCGATTTCCCCCCAAATATTACGCCTAGATTTAACTTATTCATGAGACTTCCTCATAGGTTTAATTACGATAAATATACTACTGATTATTTTTCGGTACTGTTCATCAATGGTTTCTAAACTATTTTCATCTACGCAACTGACCTTTCTACAAATTAACGGCCTCTTTTCATACTGCAAACATTTTTTATTGATCTTATCAAAATATATGCAATCATAAGTATTTAATTTTACTTTATCTATAAAATCCTTCGGTATATATATTTCATCCCGTTCTTTCCAAATTTTATCACCATTTTTGTTAGTAGGAATTTTATCATCTGGGGAAAAACGAAATAATTTTACAGGATCACAACAAAAAGAGCAATTTTTATCAATACATGGGCTGAATTTAAATTCCTTTTGATCTAACAGATCACTCATGTCACTAATCTCTATCAATTAATGACCGAAGTTTGCTTCATTCCTCGCTTTCTAATGGCGGGAATGTACTACATTGTGAAGTTTAACCAGATAGGCTCATTATACTGAATATTTTCCAGGGAAATCAATAATTAGTTTCCATCCGGAAACCCGGCTTCGACAGTGAGGGGTAAACAATTCTGAGATAGTATCGTTATGGCATTCATTTACGTCATGCCTTTTTTTTAGTCGTGTGCCTATGGATTTCGGGGTTGTTTTGGATGCTCTGTATCCTCTTCGGTAACGATATCTTAAGTTGTTTCATAATTTTGAGCTGTTCCGGCATCGGTTCGGTGGTCTGTAGAACACGTCCATCTTTTGAAAAAAATTCTATCAGATGAAGACGCTCCATCACACCACGAATACGGTCCCAGGTGAGCCCCGTTTTTCTCTCCGCGATGCGCACCAGCATGAGCGCCAGGAAACAGAGAAACACATGCGCCTCGATGCGCTCATCCTTCCGATGATACCCTGAGCGACCAGATTGTACGCTGCCAGGTTTGCCATGCTTTGCGGGGGGGGGGAAGGCTCAACCTTCCCCACAGGTGGTCTTGGTTCTTATGACAGGTGACATGGGTTTATAAGTGGGAAGATGCCCTGGGTTCGTGTTCATGCCGCGGTCTGTCTTTGCGGTAGTGAGTCCTAAGTAAACCATAGCCGAAATCTTCCTTATCAAAGTTTTAACCCCACAGTAAAATGAATGCGTTGCTTCCGTAAGGACCATCATGATAAGAACACCGTCGACCTGTTCTATTCAGGAAATGAAAAGAAAGAGGTAAACGAATACCCTCGTGATCGAATTTCTGTTAAATGTCCCCGCTTATGTAAAGGTAGGGGTTTCCTTTGCAGGCATTCTCCTGATAAACCGGCTGGGTGCATCCCTGGGATTTGCCCTTCTCCTTTTTTCCGTAGTGCTCTCGTTGTGGTCGGGTACAGGGATACCCGGTCTTGTATTTCAAGTTAAGAGTTTTGGAATGCCGGAAAATTTTCTTCTTCCCGTGGTCATTCTGCTGCTCCTGTTTTTTACCGAATCGCTCAATAAAGCAGGACGAATGGAGCGCACGGTTACTGCGCTCAAATCATGGCTGAACAACAAGAAAATGCTCCTCGCCGGTCTGCCGGCCCTGGTTGGCCTCCTTCCCATGCCCGGGGGAGCCATCTTTTCAGCCCCCCTTGTCGCATCCATTGATGGGTCCGGTGAACTCGATGCCAGACAAAAAGTTGCCATCAACTACTGGTTCCGGCATATATGGGAATACTGGTGGCCGCTCTACCCCGCTGTAATACTTGCCATTCGTTACTCTGAACTGCCCACAGCCATTTTCCTGCTCATCCAGCTTCCTTTTACTTTAGCCGCAGCGATCGGCGGATATTTTTTCATCCTGAAGAAAGTGAAACGGGGAAATTTTGGAAATTCAGAGAATGGGAAACTGGAACCTGCCGCCTTTCTTTCTGCCCTGGGTCCCATAGCCATTCTCGTCTTCATATCGGTCCTGGGATCGGCGGTTCTACCCAAAACCGGATTAACCGGCTCATTTTCGAGCCTGCTGTCCATGCTCATCGGTTTGATCATCGCCATCGCGGCGGTTTTTTGCGGAAATACGTCTGCATGGATACCCTCGCTGAACATGCTTAAAAAAACAGGCACATGGCAGATGGTTATTCTCGTGATCAGCATCCTGGCTTTTTCCGCAACCATCAAAGCCCCCCTGGACATGGCAGGAACAACACTCGTGACCATCATGCGGGATGAATTCATCAATGCCGGTATTCCCCTGATAGCGGTCATCATGCTGATACCGTTGATCTCGGGTCTGGGCACCGGGATAGCCATCGGTTTTGCGAGCGCAAGTTTTCCCGTTGTCTTTGCCCTTCTCGGACAGGATCCGCCTCTGGGCGTCATAGCCGCGACGACAGCGTTAGCGTTTACCTTCGGTTTTATGGGAACAATGCTCTCTCCCATCCATGTGTGTTTCGTGGTTTCTTGCGGGTATTTCAAGACGCCGCTGTTCGAAAATTACCGGTATATCATAGGGCCGATCGTGGTTGTCCTGACTGCATCACTGATGCTTTCAGGGCTGTACTATACGCTCATGTAAAAAAGTATGAACTATCTTAAGAAACGGGCGCATCATCCGCTCACCAGAATCCCCGCTCCATGCAATTCCCGATGAATTCAAGGGATCTCCGCGGGTCGGTCGTCAGGCAGTCGTAGAGCTTCCTTCCCACATCCGGGTAAAGAGGCGTTTTCCCCAATTTTTCAATTGGAACCCAGGCGATGTCGAGGGAATGGGTGTGATCCGACCGGATCTTGGGGGTCCCGTGGATCTCGAAAGCCTCGAAGATAATGTGCAAAGTCTGGGGATGCCGCTTGGTGGCGGGCGCCTCGCCGATCATGATGATATCGCCGGCTTCGAGCTTAACGCCAAGTTCGTCCCGCCATTCATCCACGATCGCCTCCTGCAGGGGAATGTCCTGATCCACGCCGCCGCCCGGCAGGGCGAACACCTCCTTGCCGCCGTAGACGTACTTCATGCAGAGGATCTCCCCTTCCCTTTCGAATACCGCCGATACCCGTACCCGCATGGCGCCTCCTTTCC
>JAPLJW010000058.1 GCA_026388365.1 Deltaproteobacteria bacterium
ACGGGTTCGGAGGGGAGCTTTCACACCCGGGAGTCGGTGAAGCTGGGAACGAGGGTCGTGGCCGGGGTCACGCCCGGCAAGGGGGGAACGGAGCTGGACGGCATTCCCGTCTACGATCGCGTCGGCGACGCCGTCGAAAAGCAGCAGGCCAATATTTCCGGAATCTATACGCCGGCGGCGTTCACGCCGGACGCGATCTTCGAGGCGATCGAGGCGGGGGTCGGCCTGATCGTCTGCATGACGGAGGGGATTCCGGTTGCGGAGATGATCCGGGTGAAGCAGGCGCTGAAGGGATCGGGCGTGCGGATGATCGGGCCCAACTGTCCGGGGATCACGACCCCCGGCGCGGGAAAGGTCGGCTTCATGCCCAACTTCATCCACAAAAAGGGGAATGTGGGCGTCGTCTCCCGCAGCGGGACCCTCACCTACGAGATGATCTGGCAGTTGACGGGCCTCGGGATCGGCCAGTCCACCTCCGTCGGGATCGGCGGGGATCCGATCGTGGGTTCGGGCTTCATCGACATCCTGGAGCGGTTCGAGGCGGATCCGCAGACGGAGGCGATCGTGATGATCGGCGAGATCGGGGGAACGGCGGAAGAGGAGGCGGCCGAGTTCATCCGGGGGCAGGTGACGAAGCCGGTGGTCTCCTTCATTGCGGGGCGGACGGCCCCCCCGGGGCGGCGGATGGGGCACGCGGGCGCCATCATCTCGGGAGGAAAGGGCACGGCGGAAGAGAAATTCATAGCCCTCGAGCGGGCAGGCGTCCTGGTCGAAAAGAACCCCGCCGAGATCGGCCGGCGTGTCCAGGAGATATTGAAGGCGAGGGGTTCTGCCGCTTGACGGGGGCCGGCTGAAGCGGCCCTTGTAAAAAGTCTTAAACGCCGTGAAATTGGAACGGCTTCCTTTGTCCCGGTGACATGTTCCGAACCCTTCAGGCTTCCGGAACATGTCACCTCCCCCGACGCCGCATATCTCACGTCAAGAATTAAATGGCCGCCTTCACGCCGACAGGCTTCAGGACCCGGATCAGTTCCGCCGGCGACATCTCGGCGAGCAGCCCCCGGCTGCCGGCGTTGATCATGATCGTGGGCAGATGGGCTATGCCTTCCTCCATAAAAACCCGGAGGCTTTTCCGGGTCCCGAACGGGGACGTGCCTCCCACACGATAGCCGGTGTGCTTCTCGGCGACATGGGGATCGCAGGGGGTTACGGCCTTGACTCCGAGAAACCGGGCCAGGGTTTTCGTGGAGACCTGCCGGTCCCCGTGCATGAGGATGATGAGCGGCTCTCCCCGGTCGTCCTCCATGACGAGGGTCTTGATCACGAGGTGCTCTTCCACCCCCAGTTCCCGCGCCGAGACCCGCGTGCCGCCGTGTTCTTCGTAGCGGTAGGGGCGCAGGGTGAAGGCCATCCCGTTTTTCTTCATGAAGAGGATGGCGGGGGTGACCGGTATCTTCTCCTTGGACATATCTGGCTCCTCTTGTCTGAGGGTTTTGTATAACTTCTACAACTCGGTAATTCGTCATTCCTGCGAAAGCAGGAATCCGATATGGCTGACAGTTGTCAAGAAAAAAATAGCTCTCCTGTCCCTTTTTTAGGGTTATGCTTTTTTTACTTATTAATCCAGGACATAGTCAGAGACGGGACCTCTTTTGCGACGTTTGATCATTCTGATATTCGCGGGTTTGACCGTTATGACTTGACTTCATCGCGGAGCTGCCTCGGTCTAGTGGCGGAAGTTCGGCTTAGGCCTTATTCTC
>JAPLJW010000229.1 GCA_026388365.1 Deltaproteobacteria bacterium
CGAACTGAAGGTTGATCAGTTTCCGCAGGGGATAGTTGGATTTGCCGCCGTGCCGCTCCTCGTGGGCGACCTCGATCTCCGTCACCCGCTTGCCGAAATGTGTCGCCAGCGCCGGGATGAAGGTGGCATGTTCATGACAGTCGATCATCCGTTCCACCACCGTCCTTCGGTAGGCCCGGAGCATACATCCCCAGTCGGTCATTCGGACGCCGGTGATTTTTCGCGCCACCATATTGACGATCCGTGAGGGAAGGATCCGCAGGAGGGAATCCTTTCTGCCCTTGCGGATCGTGCCGACCACATCGAAGCGGCCCTCTTCCATCGCTGCGATCAGGCGGGGGATCTCCTCGGGCGGGTTCTGGAGATCGGCATCGAGGGTTACGACAATCCCGCCGCGGACGATGGAAAAACCGGCCAGGATGGCCGCGTGCTGTCCGTAATTCCGTGTGAGCTCCACCACCCGGACCTCCGGATGGATCGTAAATCCCTTCAGGATCGAAAGCGATCGATCCCGGCTGCCGTCATCGACCAGGATGACCTCCCAGGGTCTCTTCAAAGCGGACATCACCGGCCGGATCCGGCTCATCAGCACCGGCAGGTTCCCCTCTTCGTTAAAAACCGGGATTACGAGGGATATCATCTTCTCAAAATTCCCTGCATCCATTTTTGCCATCAATTTCCGCCCCCCTCCACACCGAAAAGGATCTCCCGGATCGCAGCACAAACATAGGCGACATCCCCGTCCGTCATATCCGGAAACAGAGGAAGCGACAGGATTTTTTCCGCAGCGCGTTCCGTTTCCGGCAGCTTCGCGATCCCGAAACGGTCCTTAACATACTTGAGAAGATGACAGGCCGGAAAATGGAAACCGTAACCGATGTTGTGATCCGAAAGCTTCTCCATAAACCGTTCCCTTTCCATGGCCAGAATCTTCACCACAAAGAGGTGATTTGCATGGTCATGCGGATAGGCCGGATCACCCGGAAGATCCAGGCCTGTGACCCCCTTGAGGCCTTCCCGGTAAAGCGCAACGAGCTCCGCCCGGCGGCGGTTGAATTCATCAAGCCGGGCAAGCTGGGCGATTCCCAGGGCCGCCTGGATGTCCGTCAGGTTATACTTCCATCCCGGCGCCTCGATGTCGTACTCCGGGTTGCCGCCCTTCCCGTAGCGCTTCCAGGCATCCCGTTCGATGCCGTGAAAACGCAGCAGGCGAAGCCTCTTTTCCAGGTGTTCGTCGCTGTGGGTAATGAGCCCCCCTTCGCCGGTCGTGATGTTCTTTAATGGATGAAAGGAGAAGACGGCGATCCTTCCAAAGCCGCCGGCATGGATCCCCCGGTAGCGCGTCCCGACGGCGTGGGCCGCATCCTCGACCACCGTCAGGCGATGACGGTCGGCGATCTCCAGGATCCGGTCCATCTCCGCCGGCGCGCCGGCGAAATGGACCGGGATGATCGCCTTCGTCCGGGGGGTGATCCTGGCCTCGATGTCGTCGGCGTCGATGTTGAGGGTGTCGTAATCAATATCCGCAAAGACGGGGCGCGCGCCGCTGAGCGCGATCATGTTGACCGTTGAGGCAAAGGTGAGAGACGGGGTGATCACCTCATCTCCCGGACCAATGCCGAGGGCTGCGATGACGAGATGCATCCCAGCCGTTGCGGAAGAGAGAGAAACGGCATGGCGAGCCCCGGTGAGATCCTGAAACCGCTCCTCGAAGGTCTTGCAGAGAGGACCGGCCGTAATCCATTGCGACCGCAGGCATGCGGTTACGGCTGCGATCTCCGTCTCGCCGATGGAGGGCCGGTTCAGCGGCAGAAAATATTCGCGAATTTTCATCATGACCCCTTTTCTCCGGATCTCCTCAACTGGACCAGCGTGTACTCAGCATTATGCCACAAGACCCGGAGAGCGGGTACCTCTTTTTTCAATCTCTCCAGTTTTTCGTCATTCTCCGTGGCGCAATAGAGTCCGTCCGTTTCCCGAACCAGACGGAAGAAAGAATCGTAGGTCAGGAAATAGCGTTCCCGCTCCGCAACCGGAAGCTGTTCACTGCCATATCTGACCTCCCCGATGTCGTCGACGATCGGGGTCCTTTTCCCCGTGTAGAAATCGACCCCGTACAGCGACATGCCGAACTGGTAGAGCATTGCGTCTGCGGGAAGGTGATTCCGGATCGCTTGTGAAAGCGGATAGGCCGACTTGTAGGGCGCAAGGTATTGCGCAACCGGCAGCGTGAGCGATACCAGAAATAGCGCAAAGAGCAGATAGATCGAGGCGAACCATCCCCGGCCGGTTTTTCTGCGGATCCGATCCGGGAGAAAAGCAATCAGGAGTTGAATGAAAAATGGCATGACGATCCACGGCCACCAGTTCCCCCAGGCAACCCGGTGCTCCCGCAGAAAAACGGGGGCAACCAGAACGGCCATGAAAAGAACGGCCTGCAGGATCCCCGTCAGCCGGTAGCGAAGCGGAACAGATGCCCCTGCTTCACCTTTCGCAATCCGCTCTTCATAACAGCTGAAAACATGGCCGAAACCCAGCGCGAGGGGAAGAAAAACGGGTGCGATGTAGGGGATCAGTTTTGACGATGATATCGAAAAGAAAACAAAAATCAGGCCAAACCAGGTCAGAAGCAATCGATTCCCGGCGCTGCCGAAAAAATTTTCCCTCTTCCCGAATCCCCGGATCGTCTCCGGCAGAAAGGCGCACCAGGGAAGGGTCCCGGCCAGGATGATGGGGAGATAGAAATAAAGGGGCTGATAGCGGTCATGCATCCGGGTGGCGTAGCGGAGCAGGTGTTCCTGGATGAAGAAAAAACGGAAGAAATCGGGGTTTTCCCGCTGGACAAGGAGCAGCCAGGGGAGCGAAATGGCTGAAAAGATCAGGATGCCGACAGCGGAAAATAGACCGGGTACCTCCCTCCAGCGGCCCGACGTCAGAAGCCAGATCGTCAGGATGCCGAACGGAAACGCTACGCCGATCAGCCCCTTGGCCAGAAACGCCAGGGCGCTGAATAAATAGAGAAGGTAGAGCCGTCCCTTTTTCTTTTCAACAGCGGCAAAATAGCGGAAACCGGACCAGATGGCCATGCAGACGAGAAAAGAGAGCGGCATGTCGAGGATGTTGATCCGGCCGATGGCGATATGATACAGGAAGGTGGTCAGCACGGCCGCCGCATACAAGCCCGTCCGCGTATCATGAAAAAAGAGCCCCATGCGATAGACCAGCAGGATGCATCCCCACGCGCAGAGGGCCGCGAAGAGACGGGAAGAAAATTCATTCTCTCCGAAAAACCGGAAGAAGGCCGCCGTGACCCAGTAGGCAAGGGGTGGTTTCTCAAAATAGACAGCCGCTTTGAGCCGCGGCGTGACGTAGTCGCCGGTGGCGTTCATGGCGCTGGGGATGGCGCTGTATCGCCCCTCGTCCGGCTCCATGAGGGGGATAAAAGGAAGCAGAATCAAATACAGCATGAGGGGAAGAAGAAAAAGAACGGCTATTTTGATGGACCTGTCCTGCATAATGGTTGCCCCGAGATCTAAAAAACCCAGTGTTTTTCGGGGGTGTTTATTCCACAGATCGACCGGCGTTGTCAAACGATTAATCATGACTGCACCGATGGAGAGACTGCAGTTGGAAGGCTGTTGGCACACTTCAGTCTTCAGTCTAAAGTATCGGTGCAGGTGCCATGATCCTTGACATCGGGATCAATATGTGCGACGTCACGCCCATCAAGTTCCCATCCTTCTCAATCCTTCCCATACCAAGGAGGTCTAAAGCGATGTCCGGAATTGAATGGAAAAAGGTGGAAACGGTCGGCGTCATCACGATGAACAACGGCGAAAACAGGCACAACCCCGATTTTGTCCGCGCCCTTCTGACGGCATTCGACGAAGTCGAAGGGGATGCGGCGATTTCCTCGGTAATCATCGCCTCCGGTGATCCGAAGAACTGGTCGCAGGGGATCGATCTCCAGTGGATCACGGGCGCCATGGCGAAGAACGATCTGCAGGAAATCCGGGACTTCATGTACGGTTTGAACCGGATCTTCAAGCGCATTCTCCTCTATCCGATGCCGGTCATCGCCGCCATCAACGGGCACGCCTTCGGAGACGGGACAATCATGGCCTGCGCCTGTGATTTCCGTTTCATGAAGGCCGACCGCGGCTTCTTCTGTTTTCCGGAAATCGACATCAATATTCCTTTTCTTCCCGGAATGCAGGCGATCATCCGGAAGGCGATCCCCTACTACAAGCTCGAAGAACTTGTCTTCAGCGGGAAAAGAACCGGGGCCGCGGAACTGGAATCCCACCACGTCATCGTAAAGGCGTGCGAGAATGAAGAATCGCTGATGCGAGAGGCCCTGGTCTTTGCGAAGACTTTTACCAAGAAACGGCCCATCTTTGGCGAGATGAAAAAGAGAATGCACAGGTCCATCATCGAGATCATGGAAAAGGAGGATCCCGTCTTCATCGAGCCCCTGCAGTTGATGATGTAGGGGTGCGCGAAAGCGGGTCTGGAAAGATGCATCGCTTGATCAACCGGTATATCCTGAGGGAGATTGCCGTTCCGTTCTGCATGATCCTCTTGGTGCTCACCTTTGTGCTGCTCATGGGGAAGATCCTGCAGGTCATGGACCTGATGATCAACAAAGGGATCGCGTTTACGGACATCGCGCGGTTGATGCTTTTTCTGATGCCCTCCTTTCTCATATTCACCATCCCCATCTCACTGCTGATCGCGATCCTGATCGGTCTGGGAAGGCTTTCGGGAGACAATGAATGGACCGTCCTGAAAATGTCCGGCATGAGTCTCTATCAGTTGTCGTTTCCGGTGGCCTGCGCCGCCCTGGCTGCCTTTCTGATGACCCTGGCGACGACCCTTTTCCTCGTTCCCTACGGGAACCTTGCATCCAAGGCCCTTCTGTTCGATATGGCTCGCCAGAAGGCCAGCATTGGCATCCGCGAAAAGGTGTTCATCGACGACTTTCAGGGAATTCTTCTCTATGCGGAAAGGATCCCGGTGCACGGCGATTTCCTGGAAGGGGTTCTCATCTCGGACAGCCGGATCAGCCATGAACCGAGCACCATCATAGCCCGCCGGGCCTATCTCATTTCAAATCCCGATACGATGGTGATCACGCTCAGACTCGAGGACGGCAGCACGCATATGGTGGATACCAGCCTGAACCATTATCGGAAGATGGATTTCCGCTTCTACGATGTCCGGCTGGACCTCGCCTCGACCCTCGCCGGGGATAAGAAGATCGCAGCAAGATCCAGTACGGAGATGAGCCTGTCGGAATTGACGTCCGTGCTGAGGAAAGGCGGCGTCAAGGAGGAAGCCTTGCGCGAACTGGCGATCGAGCTGAACAAGAAGCTGACCATTCCCTTCTCCTGTCTCGTCTTCGCGCTCATCGGTATGCCTCTGGGGATCCGCGCCCACCGTTCCGTCCGTTCGCGTGGTTTCACGATCGGCCTGTTCCTGGTGCTTGTCTACTATTTGCTGCGCCTCAGCGGCGAGGCGCTGGTCGAAACGGGAAGACTCTCACCGATCATCGGAACATGGGCGCCAAACTGGATTTTCGCCGCCGCCGGAATCCTGCTTTTTTCTTTGTCCGCCGGGGAAGCATCCTTCAGGCAGCTGTTTCGCCGCGCTTCCGCCCATCCCGCGTCTGACGCCGCTGCGGCGGACGGCGCTTCGCATAAGGGCAAGGGATCACCATGAAGATCGTGGATCGTTATCTGGTTGCGGAATATCTGAAGAATCTGCTGCTCATCACGCTATCCTTCCTTTCCCTTTTTCTGATCATCGATTTCTTCGAAAAAATCCGCATGTTTCTCAGCAATCATGCAACATTTGCGCAGATGGGGTCCTATTTTCTCTTCCGGATTCCGATGGTCATCTCACAGATTCTGCCCGCAGCCGTTCTCCTCGCCTCACTGGTGACCTGCGGCTACCTCTCCCGTCACGGAGAAATCACGGCCCTGAAGGCCAACGGCATCAGCCTTTACCGGATTGCCATCCCCATCCTGACCATCGCCGTTCTGACCTCCCTGCTGATCTTTCTTTTGAGCGAATGGGTCACTCCCCATACCAACGACAGGGCCGAGAACATCCGCCTGGTCGAGGTGCAGAAGCAACCGTCTATGGGCAGCTTCAAACAGGATCAGATTTGGTACCGCGGGCAGAAGGGCATCTACAACTTCCGGCTGTTCGACGTGCGAACCGGCACGCTCCAGGGGATCACCATCCATTATCTCGATCGCGAGATGAATCTGGTCATGCGCCTGGATGCGGAAAAGGGGGAATGGAAGGAAGGCCGCTGGCTCTTCCACAACGTCCTCCTCACCCGTTTTGATGCCGGCGAGTTCCCGGTTCTGACCAGAATAATACAGCAGGTGGTTGATCTTCCGGAAAGGCCCACCGATTTTCAGGTGATCCAGAAAGATGTGGAGGTCATGGGTTATTTTGAGCTGAACCGGTATATTCGGAAACTCCAGTCGGAAGGCTATGACGCAACACGGTACGTCGTCGATCTCCAAGGCAAGATTGCCTTTCCGCTGGTCAGCATCATCCTGGCCGTGATCGGCATCTCATTTTCACTTCGGTCCGAACGCAGTGGAGGCATCGCCCAGGGAATCGGGGCCGGTCTGGTCATCGGTTTTTCGTACTGGCTTGTTTACGCCTTCGGGATGTCCCTGGGAAGGTCCGGAACCCTTCCCCCGGTTGTTGCGGCCTGGTTTGCCAACATCCTCTTCTCCGCAGCTTGCGCCATTCTCGTCCCGCGGGTGAAGACCTGACGGCGGATGACAACGGGTCATGGTTGATCGATCGCCGCACGCCATCCGCTTATAACCCGTGACCCATCCCCTATTTTTTCAATAGCGGTAATAGTCCGGCTTGAAGGGCCCGCCTGCGGGTATGCCGAGATAGTCAGCCTGTTTTTTGGTGAGCTTCGACAGCTTCGCCCCCAGACGCTTCAAGTGAAGGCGGGCCACCTCCTCATCGAGTTTCTTGGGCAGGGTGTAAACGGCCGGCTTCAGTTTGCCGGCGGCAAGTTCCAACTGCGCGAGGCACTGGTTTGTAAAGCTGTTGCTCATCACAAAGCTGGCGTGACCGGTCGCGCAGCCGAGATTCACAAGACGTCCCTCGGCCAGAATGATAATGCTTCTGCCGGATTTCAGCGTCCATTTATCGACCTGGGGTTTGATGGACCGACGCCTGCATCCGGACGTATTTTCCAGGTAATGCATGTCGATTTCACTGTCAAAATGGCCGATGTTGCAGACGATGGCCTCATTTCTCATCTTTTCCATCTGCCGTCCGGTGATGACATTGCAGCAACCCGTCGCCGTGATGAAGATATCCCCTTTGGCAACGACGTCATCGAGGGTTGCCACCTCGTACCCCTCCATGGCCGCCTGCAGCGCGCAGATCGGATCGATTTCCACGACGATCACACGGGCGCCGAACCCCCGCATGGACTGGGCGCATCCCTTGCCGACGTCGCCATAACCGCAGATGACCACCGCCTTGCCGGCAATCATGATGTCGGTGGCCCGTTTGATGCCGTCGGCCAGCGATTCCCGGCAGCCATACAGGTTGTCGAATTTCGACTTGGTCACCGAATCGTTCACATTGATGGCCGGAAAGAGGAGTTCTCCGTTCTTGGCCATCTGGTAGAGGCGGTGCACGCCCGTCGTGGTTTCTTCGGAAACCCCGCGGATCCGTGATGCCACTTGATGCCAATGTTGCGGCGACGCCTTCCGGCGTTGGGCAAGGCGCTCCCGGACGACCTTGAACTCTTTGCTGTCGCACGGCTGTTTTAGCAGAGAGGGGTCGTTTTCCACCCGCACCCCTTCATGGACAAAAAGCGTCGCATCACCGCCGTCATCGACGATCAGATCCGGTCCCGTGCCGTCCGGCCAGGTCAGCGCCTGTTCGGTACACCACCAGTATTCCTCCAGAGATTCACCCTTCCACGCGAAAACGGCGGCGGATCCCGCCTGAGCGACCGCGGCCGCGGCATGGTCCTGCGTGGAGAAGATGTTGCACGATGCCCAGCGGAGATCGGCCCCCAGCTCTTTCAAGGTCTCGATCAGCATGGCCGTCTGAATCGTCATGTGCAGACTGCCCATGATTTTCAGTCCGGCCAAAGGCTTTTTCAGAGCGTACTTTCCCCGGATGGCCATCAAACCCGGCATCTCGTTCTCGGAAAGACGAATCTCCTCCCGCCCCCAGGCCGCCAGGGTCGGATCGGCCACCCGGCATTTCAGATTTCGATCCAGTTTCAGAAACTTCATAATTGGTCTCCTTCAAATATCTTACCCGGTTCGCGATCATCCCTCACGATCAGCCCCCCGTGAATATAAGCCATGGATCAGGTTAATCTGGTTTCCGTTAACGGAGCGGGATGCTTTGGGGGTGTCACAATGCCGCCGGAGATGATCAGCGTAAAGGCCTCCTCTACCGACATGTCGACCTCGATCAGCCCTTCCCTCGGCACAATGGCGAAAATACCCGTTGTGGGCGTCAGGGCATGGGGGAAGTATACCCCGACACAGGAACCCAGCTTCTCCTGGACTTCACCGTTGGGCGTACCGGTGATGAATCCGATACTGTAAATCCCGCGGCAGGGATATTCTACGATGACCACCTTCTTGAAACTCTGGGCCTTGTCCATGAAAAGGCTGTCCGCGATCCTTTTGATGGCCTGATAAATGCTCCGTACAAAGGGAATCTTGCCGACGAGACGCTCGCCGAACACCACAAGCCGCGTCCCGAGATAGCTCTTCGTCACCAGGCCGCAGATCATGATGAGGATAAACGTGACGATCGCCCCCAGTCCGGGAATATGAAATTTGAGAAGTGTATCCGGTTGATAATTAATCGGAATAATCCGCAGGAGGTTGTCCATTATATCCATGATGAAAAAAAGGATATAGATCGTCAGTCCTGCCGGAATGACGACGGCAAGACCGGTCAGAAAGACCATTTTGATTTTCTTCTTCAGCATATTCCTGTTCTCATCCTGTTTGACATGTGTGCGAGGTTAAATATCAGAAAGAAATGTTATTTTCAATTTTTATTCACAAAAGAGGGCAGGATGATCGCATCCTGCCCTCTTTTTAAGGATAGGGGAAGTCCCGCCGCCGTAATCCGGCATTATGCCGACTTCTGTTTTATCCTGTTGTCTGCATCGACAAAGATGCACTTCGGGGTCCAGGTTGCCGCATCGGCGTCATCGACCATCACATAACTGGCAATGATGATCAGATCCCCCCGGGAGACCTTTCTTGCCGCCGCACCGTTGAGACAGAAGGTTCCCGAACCCCTGAGACCCGGGATAACATAGGTGGAAAATCTTTCCCCGTTCGATACATTATAGATATCGACCTTCTCGTAGGGGAATAGATCCGCCGCCTCCATGAGTTGTTCGTCAATGGAAATGCTGCCCTCGTAATGGAGATCCGCATCGGTCACCGTAGCCCGATGGAGCTTGGACTTGAGCATAAACCTTTGCATGGTCATTTCCCTCCCGTGCATGAAATTTTTCTAACCGATTTTCAGGGATTCGCCGAAGATGCGGTTGTCAATCAGTCTCGTCTTTCCGAGCCGGACCGCCAGGGCCAGCACGCATTCGCCCTCGATCCGCGCCACATCCTTCATGGTCGTCGTATCGCAGATCCGGGCGTAATCGATCTCCGTATGGGGATAGCCGGCGATCACTGCGCGCACTTTTTCCAGGATAAAAGCGGCGTCCCGCTCCCCTTTGCCGAAGAGTTCCCCGGCCTGGATGAGGGATTGACTCAGGCTCAGGGCCGATTTTCTCTCCTCCGGTTTCAGATAGACATTCCGCGAACTCATCGCCAGGCCGTCGGGCTCACGCGTCGTATCCATGCCGACAACCTCGATGTCCATGTTCAGATCGCAGACCATCCGCCGGATCGTGACATACTGCTGGAAATCCTTCTTCCCGAATATTGTGACATGGGGTTTGACGATATGAAAGAGCTTCATGCATACCGTCGTCACTCCCCGGAAAAAAAGGGGGCGGGAAATACCGCAGAGGTTGTTCGTGACCCCCTTAACCTCGACATAGGTCTGATAGCCTTCCGGATACATCTCCCGATTCTCCGGACAAAAAATCACATCGACGCCCACTTCTTCCGCAAGCCGGCTGTCCCTTTCGAAGTCGCGGGGATAGGCCTCAAAGTCCTCCGTCGGGGCGAACTGTGCGGGATTGACATAGATGCTGACGATGAGGCAATCCCCCTGTTTGCGTCCGATCCGCATCAGGTTCAGATGCCCCTCATGAAAGTAACCCATCGTCGGGACAAAGGCGATCCGCCGGCCCCCGCATCGTATTGCCTCCGCAAATCCCTGCATCTCTGCCGCCGACCGGATGATCTTCATGTATCCCTCCGCATAAAAAAAGCCCCTGCGTTAAAGACGAGAGGCTTCGTATTTTATCTATGATCTCCGAGGTCCTGCCGTCCCAGTCCGTCTGCCGGATCCAAGCGTCGGCGCTCTCCTATCAGAGGCCTTTCCGTTTGTCAATAATTTTGTCGGAATAAGAATCCCTTGAAGCGACAGGATCACTCATTTTTATGCCTGGAATCGAGTATATTCCTAAGTTTAGAACCTGCCATTTTTTTTGGAAAGAACTTCCTGCCGAGAACAAAGCTGCAGAATGGGTCATGGGGATATTTTGACCCGCCGCCTGTACAAAACAGCATTCAAGCCAAGCGGCGAGGAAATAGCCAAAATGGTCCGAAAAATATGAAATAATTCTTTTGGCCTCAAGATTTGGGGGACCTCAACGTATTGAGGGATAATTTTAAGGAAGGTGCAAGAGGGATTCATTGAACCCGTTACAGACAAGCCAAGCATTTTTATTACCGGGGTAACCTGAGGGAAATTAGCCAGATTCAGATGGGCGGGAAATACTTCGAAGCCATCACACCGGTCAAAATCAATACAAATAGGTGACTGCAGCGCCGGCAGATAATCTTTCGGAGTACTGCCCCTCAACATTCAGACGGAATCCCTTTGCCAGCAATACTTCGATCCCGGTAAATCCTCCGATAAGGGTTTTGTTTTTGATGGTCATCTCCCCTGATGCGAACGCAAGCCCAGTGATGTTTGTGGACGGCGATACTTTCGCTTCCGAATAATAAATATAGGGTCCGAGATACATCTTTATGCCGTAGGGAAGGGTGGCTTGAAAACCGATGCCGAAATTCACATCCCACAAATTCTTAACCCCAAGTTCGACCGAAAAGGGGACGCCGTTTCGAGTTCCCGAAACCGTATCGGTGAAGTCGCTGAAGTAATAGCTCCCCTGGACAAATGCCCCCATGCCGAATATCTTGTTGAAGGGATAAAAACCCTTTGCCCCCACCGTACTGAAAAATTTCCCGTGTTCTTCAAAATCCCTTTTGGACGTGGCCGTCGATGCGCTTGAGGAACGGAAGGCATCGATCAGTTTTAGATCCGACATCCCGACTCTTGCGGTGATTTCCCAACCATTTCGAGATCCGTAGCCCAATTCCGAATAGACCTGATTCTGCCGGGTCACCTGTTCCATGCCGTTTTTATATGTATCCTCATGAAACCAATATCCGATGCCGGTATGGTATCCCCCTGTCTCTTTTGCAATGGGTTGCGGCGGCCCGAAGGATCCGCCCGCAGCTGCTCTTCCCGGAGCAATCAGGAGGACGAATACGATCATCACGATCACCTTATAACTTTTCATATGAATGCATTCCTGCTCATTCATTGTTTCGGTATTCCGGAATCTATCGCGGGAGTGTTCCCGCCCTTCCGATTGACCTTCTTCAACCGGTATTGGACATAGGCATCGCGGATCGCCACGTAGGGATCGATGGCGGCCTCTTTGAGGGACTCATAATCGCCGATCTTCAGAGAGGTGTCATTCACCATGCCATACCCCCTGATTCCCGAGCCGGCATACCAGGGACTAAGATAAGAGGAGGGAGTAAGGAATACATCCCCAACGAGTCCCACCGTATCGCGAGGGCTGGAAGGCCCGAACAGGGGCCAGTTGATAAAGAAACCCTGTCCCAATCCATAGGTGCCCAAGGTTTGACCAAAATCCTCATCCTGTTTCGAGAGATTGATATCCTTACTCGAGGCAGGATCCAGAAGCCCCCCGATACCCCATAGGGTGTTTACCGTGAAGCGGCCAAGTTCTGCAGCCGCGCCCTCAAAGTTCGCCTGGAGCAGGCAATTGACGAAACGGATCGGGAAGGCGAGGTTCGCAAAGAAATTGCTTACACCAATCCGTGCGGCCTCGGGAACAACCTTCCCATATCCCTGCGCGACCGGTCTGAGCACCCAGAAGTAAAGTTTGTCGTTGAAGTGATACATGGCCCGGTTGAAAGGCTCCAGGGGGTCGGCAATCTCGCCCTTTGCCTCCTCACTCACCTTCTCAAGAACTTCGATATCCCCATAGTCATCGACGTTCTGGGTTTCAGCTTTAACCGGCGTCTCCGGGGGGGGTGAAGGAATTTGCACGGAATCGGAGACGACCATGACCTGCTGGGTCTGAGGAGGTGCAAGCGGCGGTGCGAGAGAAGCTGCGGGATCAGGACTGTGAGCACAGCCCGCAGCGAAAAAAACGAACAGGAGAACGGGAAATGAGAAAGCTTTCATATGAGAGACTATTGCCCCTTCACTTTCTTTCGCAGGATCTCCAGCAACTGTTCGGGCGTATTTTTTGCCAGGATATCATTAAACTGCGTACGATAATTCAGAACCAGGCTCACGTTTTCGATAACGACGTCATATACCTTCCAGGCGCCATCCTTCAGAAGCACTCTATAGAAGATAGGAATCTCCTTTGAGGAGGTAATGATTCTGGTTTGAACCTCGGCCTGGGTTTCCGAGACCATGGTTTCCTTGTCAAAAACAATCTTTTCGTTGGAATAGTCCAGAATTTTATCGACGTAAGCCTTTTCCAAGATCTGCCGGAAAAGCTTGACGAACTCCTGCCGCTGGGCGGTGTTCAGGCTGTTCCAGTTCCTGGACAGGGTACGCTTCCCAAGTTCGACATCGTCGAACAGGTTATTATAGACCAGACGGAGTTTTTCCTTTTTGATCTCCCTGGCCGATTCGGCTTTGAGCTTCGGATCGCGCAACACCTCAAGCCCCTTGTTAACGTTGAGCTGAACCGTATCCAGCGGTGCACCGGCCCAGGCCGGAAGGGAAAACAGCAGAGAGATGATGATGCTCAATACGATGATCGGTCTTTTCATGGTTTACCTTTCTTAATCCACTTATACGGCTACTGTTTCTTCACATCTCCGAAGGCATATTTGCTGATGAGGTCTGCGATGTCCACCGCCGGTTGCGTTTCAGTAACGGTTCCACCCGGTTTGAGAAGTGTGCCTGCGCCTCCGGGGTCAATGCTGAGATGCATATCGCCGATCAGCCCTTCCGTTTTAATAGAGGCAATGGCATCATCATAAATCTTGATGTCATTCCGAATGCGAATCTCAACCACGGCCTTCTGGCTTTCCTGATCCATGGTGAGTTTCTCCACGCGCCCCACCTCAATGCCGGAGATATAAACAAGGCTGCCGGCTCTCAGGCCGGTGACTGAGGTAAATCGGGCAAAAAGAGAATAGGAATTGTCGCCGAGCAGGGAAACATGACCGAGTTTCACCGTCATATACCCAACGCAGAGAAGCCCGAAAACGAGAAAAATGCCAACCGTGGTTTCCATGGTGTACTTTTTCATCTGCTTACCTCCGCCCGTCGCACCGTAGCCGGGCAATTTCTTTTTGTCGAGATTTTGCCGCATCAATCACGGAGTCGATGTCGGCAACCGGTTGACCCTGGGCAATTCCGGCCAGGATCGTAAATTCGACACACTCTGCCGAACTTGTCTGCCTGTTCGCTTCAGCCCAAACATCATGAATGCCCCTTTCTTGAAGATCCATGACAAAATCCGTGAGAATGCTCTCCGCTTCCGCCAGGTCCGAATAGGGGAGAACTGTAACAAATTCATTGCTTCGGCGTCGTGTGGAAAAGCCCCCTATGGCGCCGAAGTGTTTATCGATATAGATTCCCAGACCCCGTATGGCCACCTGTGCCGCATTATAACCTGCGCTCGTCTGGATGATATCCGGATCATCCAGAGAAAAAACAGCCACACAGTAGGTTTCCCCGGGTGTTTTCTGCGTCAACTGACCATGATGCATCACTTTGAATTGCCGTTTGGAATACAAGCCCGTTAATTCATTCTGCAGCCCCTCCAGGCTGCGAATAACCTCATCCTTGAACGGGTGGTCAAAATTTTCCAGCTCCTCCGGAGAACCCTGAAAAACGATGGATCGCTCATAGAGGGCAAGGATGCGATTTGAAATAAAGTAGACATCGGGGATTTCATGGCTCACCAAAATTGCCGTAAATTCGAATTTTCTCTGATACTGGGCAATCATGCTCAGGATGGCGTTTTTCCGGACCGGGTCCTGGCCGGAAGTGGGTTCATCGAAGAGGACGATTCGAGGATCCGTGACCAAAGCCCGCGCCAGGGCTGCCCGCTTTTGCATACCGCCGGAGAGCTCCGAGGGATACTTATGGACTGCATCCTCAAGTTCCGTCTGTTCGATTCTGGCCATAACCCTGTTATCGATTTTAGATTTACTCAGGTTCGTCGTCTCCCGAAGGGGAAGGGCAATATTTTCATAGACGGTCATGGAATCGAACAGGGCATTGTCTTGAAACATGTAGCTGATCTGAGCCAGATTGGCCGCGCTCTCGCTTTTTTTCATCTCGCTCAGGGGTCTGCCCTTGAAGAGAATGGTCCCTTCATCCGGCTTGAGCAGCCCGATGATATGCTTGAGCAGCACACTCTTGCCCGAGCCGCTCAGGCCGATAATGGTCGTGATCTGCCCCTCGTAGATCTGCAGGTTGACCCGTTCAAGGACGCTTCGGTCGCCGAAGCGCTTGGTGACATCCTTGAACTCGATTAAAGGGCTTTCCATGGGGCTATCCTCAAATGAGAAGCGACGTCACTACATAGTCTGACACCAAGATCAACACGCAGGATATCACAACGGCCGAGGTCGTGGAGAGCCCGACGGCCTTGGCGCCATGGCTGTCCGTGCGCATATGGGTAAAATAACCCTGGTAACAACAGACCATCGATACGATGACGGCAAAAACAACCGCCTTGATCCAACCATCCGTGATATCTTTTATGTCCATACTGGTCTGAACACGATAAACATAGGTGCTGGCATTGGCGCCCAGGAGCAAAACGCTGGAGACGTACCCGCCGATAATGCCGACGAGGTCGAACAGGGCGGTGAGCAAGGGGAAGCTGATGATCGAAGCGGCAATTCTCGGACTGATGAGATATCTGAGCGGATCGATACGCATGGTGTCCAGGGCGTCAATCTGTTCGGAGATGCGTTGAATGCCGATCTCTGCGGTGATAGCCGAACCGGCCCTGGCTGCAATCATGATCGCCGTGAGAACCGGCCCCAATTCCCGAACCAAAGTCAGGGCCACCAGGGTGCCGAGAGCCCCTTGCGCGCCGAATTTAACCAGGGCATGGTAGGATTGAAGGCCCAGCACCATGCCGGTGAAGAAACTGACGAGCA
>JAPLJW010000083.1 GCA_026388365.1 Deltaproteobacteria bacterium
AGGCGCACACTACGCTCCGGGAGGTTGCGATGAAGTTTACACTGCTTCTTTTCGTTCTTGCACAAAAGCTGAAAGCTGCCGCAAAAAAGAACACTGCCTACAGAAAGCATCTGGGCATCCTGCAGCTCAGGGTCCTTATTAAAACGGCGGACGGCAAGTGGGGCCGTCTCTTTATCTTCGACAAGGGCGCTTTCTCTTCGGTGAGCGGCACGCATCATCCATGCGACGTCGCGCTCATCTGGGCCGACGCGGGGACGGCGTTCAGGGTGATGACGTCAAAAACCGGTGATGCCGACACCTTCAGGGCGGCCGCTGAAGGAAAAGTGCGTGTTGAAGGCATGGTCCCCTATCTCCAATGGTTTACCGACGGCGTGAAGCTGGTGATGGGATGATTGCCCCTCAATCGGGGCTGTGTACGCTATATACAAAAGCATAATCTCTCAAAGGAGGTCTCTCATGGCTATTAAAGGCGGTCATCTTGTTGCACGGTATTTGAAGGAGGTCGAAGGCATTGAAACGGTGTTCACCCTCTCCGGCGGGCACATTGAGGCGATACTTGACGGATTCACGCAGTACCGCATCCGCGCCATCGACGTGCGTCACGAGCAGGTGGCGGCGATGGCGGCCCACGCGTGGTCGGTCTATGCGGGGCAGACGGGCGTGTGCCTTGTCACCGCCGGTCCCGGCTTCACCAACGCGCTCACCGGCATCGCGAACGCGTATCTCGACAACGCGCCGCTGGTGGTGCTGTGCGGCAAGCACCCGATCAAGGAGGACCTCAGGGGCGCCCTCCAGGAGATGAACCAGATCGACATGGTCAAGCCCATCACGAAATGGGCCGCCACCTGTTACGAGACGAAGCGCATACCCGAATACCTTTCCATGGCGTTCAGATACGCCACCATGGGCAGGCCGGGACCCGTGTTCCTCGAGCTCCCGCCCGATATTCTGAACATCAGCATACCCGAGGAGGAGGCGCCGCTGCCGAAGCATCCCACGCGGAAATACACGGTACACCCCGACGATGCCGACCTGAAACAGGCTGCCGATCTCATCAACGGCGCCAAACAGCCGCTGTTCCTCGGAGGAAGCGGCGTGGGATTCAGCCACTGCGGCGACGCGCTGAAACAGTTCATCGAGAAGACGGGAATCCCGTTCATCCTGATGAATTATGGAAGGGGGGAGCTTCCCGACAACCACCCGCAGTCCATCTGGGATGTCGGCAACATCGGGATGATGGTGACACTGGCGCAGGCCGACCTGATCGTCATCGCGGGCCTGCGCCTCAACTGGCTGCTGCAGTCCGGGGCCGCAATTCCGCCCTCGGCAAAGGTCGTGAGGATCGACATCGACCCGCACGAGATAGACCGCAACCGGCAGGCCGACGCAGGGCTCGTGGGGGACGTCAATTCAGTGCTGAACCAGCTCCTTCCCCATGTGAAGAAAAACGATCACAGCGTCTGGCTTAAAACGCTGCGCGCCGCATCGGCCGCTTTTATCGATTCCGAGATGAAGGCGCGGGAGACGCCATCCGATCCCATCCATCCCATACGCCTGGCCGCCCAGATCCAGAAGGTCGTGGGCGATGACGCGTACTATGTGACCGACGGCGGCGATACGGTTTACTTCGGACTCGTGCATTTCACATCGAAATTGAGGGCCGGCGTGGTGGGAACGGCGTCAGGCCTGCTCGGGTGCCTGGGCACCGGCATTCCCTTCGCCATGGCCGCAAAGCTCGCCCATCCCGACAAGAAGGTGATCCTGCTCAACGGCGACGGTTCCTTCGGGTTTAACGCCATGGAGTTCGACACGATGCTCCGCCACAACATACCGGTCGTCTGCGTCATCAACAATGACTGCGCATGGGGCATGGTCAAACACGGGCAGGAGCTATCGATCGGCAAGGACAGGCTCCATTGCACGGAACTGGATCTTCGGCGTTACGATAAAATGGTGGAGGGACTCGGGGGCCATGGCGAGTTCGTCACGAAGGACGAGGAGATCATCCCTGCTGTTAAACGGGCGCTGGAATCCGGAAAACCGGCCTGCGTCAACGTGATGACCGATCCGACCGTGATGAGCCCGGCGTCGGTGATCTTCTACCAGGCGCTCAAGCTGGAGTAATTTACGAGATCTTTGAAAATCGTGATCCCTCCGCGCGCTGGACCTTTTTCGACCCTGCGCCTCCTCGCTTCGCTGCAAAGATGAAACTCGCGCTTCGCGCTCAAACAGTCGTCTTTGCGGGCGCTACGCGACGGGGGCAGGGTGCCCCGAAAAATCTCCAATGCGCGCTTCCGGGATTTGATTTTCAAGTTACGCAAAGGTGTTGTTATGTATGTCAGGGGACAGATTTTAAATGTGTTCCATCTTGAACCGAAAAGAGACGGGAGGTTCCATGAAAGCACTGCAATTTTCCGCATCTGCGGCGAAGTTCCTTGTTCTCAAACCCCTGGGCGCGCTGTTCCCATCCCTGTTCTACAAAGGGCCGCTGGCGACGGTTAAATTTGTCGATATCCCGGAACCCGCCCTGCCGGGACCGAACTGGGTGAAGCTCCGGACGCTGATGTGCGGATTCTGCGGCTCCGATCAGAGCCTGATTTTCCTCAAGGACTCCCCCACCGCCTCGCCTTTTACCTCCTTTCCCTGTGTGCTCGGTCATGAGTTGTGCGGAGAGATCGTCGAGGTCGGCAAGGGGGCGACGGATCGCAGGGTCGGGGATCGCGTCACGATGTCGCCCGGCCTGACCTGCGCGGCCCGGGAGATCGATCCGGCCTGTCCGAGCTGCCGGGCCGGCCGGCCCGGCAGTTGTGAAAACACGGCCAAGGGCCGCCTGGCCCCGGGGATGTTCACAGGGATCTGCAAGGACGTAGGCGGCGGGTTTGCCCCGTATCTCGTGGCCCACGAAAGTCAGATCTACAAGCTGCCGGACGGGATGTCTCTGGAAACAGCGTCCATGACGGAGCCCCTGGGCGTGACACTTCAGGCCGTCATGGATAACCGGCCGGTCGCCGATGACAAGGTGCTCGTCATCGGCGCTGGGGTCATCGGCAACCTGATCGTTCAGTCGATCCGGGCGCTCGAGATCCCTTGTTCCATCACCGTGGCCGAGCCCTCGCGGTTTCACGCGGAGCTGGCGGCCAAGGCCGGCGCCGACCATGTCGTGACCGACGGCGACATCCCCGGCGCCTCCCGGCAGTTCACCGGCGCCGAATCTTACAAACCGCTTCTCGGGAAAAACATCCTCATGGGCGGCTTTACGAAGATCTTCGACTGCGTGGGACATACGGACACGCTGCGGGCGGCGATGCGGGCCATGGCCGGAGGCGGAACGCTGAGCGTCGTGGGCATCGGGGACGAGGTCAAACTGGATCTGACGCCGCTGTGGCTGAAGCTCCAGACGATCAAGGGGGTCTATGCACACGGCGTCAATCTTGTCGACGGCCGGCGCGAACATGTCTTCGAGACGGCCCTCCGGTTTGCCGCCGCGGGCCGGGTTCACCTCCACGAGATGGTCACGCACACGTTTCCGCTCACGCGGTATCAGGACATGATCGAAGTCAACATGCGCAAATCAGCGAACCGGGCCGTCAAGACGGCCGTATCCTTCACCTGACGAATGTGAGGATGACATCCGGGCATTCGTGACGAGAGCGGGCGATTTTATCGGATTCAATCCCCTCGCCCACATCCTTTCGACGGACGGCTGTTTTTTACGGCAACAAGGACACGTTCTTCGTCTCCCCGCCTTGGAATGGCTGGCCACCCTGTGTTCTCACATACCGAACAAGAAAAAGCAGATGGTGCAGTAATAATGATTCTGCAACACTCTCAGAGACTACAGTCCTTCCTGCAATAGAAATGAAATTTCAGGAGATGTAAAGGCTTTCAAGTGGTTATCAATAAAATATTTCCTTGACTTCTCGGCTCATTAGGGCCACGAGAATCACAGTTAAGTAAGGCATAGTCAATCGGTTAACAACCAATTTGAACCCTTTTAAAAAGGGTGATGCCATGGAGAGATTATTGAAACCCTGTTTCTGAAAAGAGGCGGGTTTTTGTGTTTTTAAGGGTATCGGGAGAAACCGGTCTGCTCAGCTCAATCTTGTCGGGAAGGAGGTCCTTATGAACTGGAAATCTATTCTTCTCATTGTTACCGTTGTAGTTGGCATCATGATCGAGCACACGACGGATGCCTGTATGGTGTTCCGGCTCAAGGCGGGGGACGGTACCGTCATCACCGGACGATCGATGGAGTTCATCCAAGATCTCAAATTCGACCTGATCGTCGTGCCGCGCAACATGGAAATCAGCAGTCCCGCGCCTGACGGCAAGGATGGGGCGATCTGGAAAACCCGATACGGGTATGTCGGAGTGACACAGTTCGGGCAGGAGTTTGGCGTGAACGAAGGGATGAACGAGAAGGGAGTGGCAGTCAGTGGGCTTTGGTTCGAGGTGGACATGAAATGGCAGGGGTGGGACCCAGGCAAGCGGGCACAGACACTCGCAGGGCCGCTGGTTACCGACTGGATCCTCGGGAACCTGGACAGCGTGGCGGACATCGCGCGGGAGCTGTCTAAGCTGGAAGCCGTTTCCTATTGCATACCCGGGACACCGCCGTTCTGCCCGACGCTTCATTTCAACGCTTGTGACTCAAAGGGCGATTGCAAGGTTATCGAGTACGAGGATGGCGCCCTACACGTCTACGACAACCCGCTCGGCATCATGACCAATGCCCCTCACTTCCCCTGGCAAATGACCAACCTGCGTCAATACATCGGCCTTGAGAATTTATCGCCGTTGCCGCTGGATCTGTCCGGTGTCACCCTGCGTCCGACCGGCCATGGCGCGGGGATGTTCGGCCTTCCGGGGGACCTGACCCCGCCAAGTCGTTTCGTTCGGCTGGCCACTCTGACCAGGTTCGCTTACAGGCAGCCGGACGCAGGGCAGACTCTGAACCTGGCCCAACACATCATGAACAACTTCGATATCATCCACGGCATGGCGGTAGATCCGCTGCCCAAGGAAGAGGCGACCACGGGGAAGATGATGCCCAGCGAATCCACCCAGTGGGCCACCTTCAGCGACCTGACCAACAGAGTGCTTTACTTCCGCACCTATGACAACTTCAATCTGCGCAAGGTGGAATTCAAGAAACTGGACTTCGGCGCCGCCAAAGTGAAGCGCATCCCGATGTTCGGGGCGGCCGAAGTGATCACCGACGTCAGCGCGCTGGCACAGTGACCCAGAGAAATTAAGAGGCCGTTGATGATGAATAATAATTCGCTGGGTTCTTTTATTCTATTCTGCGGCGGAGTTTCTCTTCTCTGGCTCGGTTGTGCCAATGCTGCCGACAACCATAAAACCGATTGGCAGTTAAAATCATCCGCCACCTTTACTGAAATTCTTGTCGAAACCTTATGGACTGTGGGATTACCGCCGAAAAGTAGGTATAATACGGTTGGGGTGCGCCGTTTAGCCCTGAAAGACCGGGCAAAATATGAGGGCGTGCTCGTGCATCTTCCGGGATCGTCTTCAAACGGAAATTTCTACACAACTTCTGAAAAATATGATTTTCGGGTTTATCTGGCCAACCGCGGCTACGATGTCTATACCGTTGAATACCGCGCCAGTTTTATCCCTAAAGCTGAAACAGATTACTCCTGCATGGCAACATATAAGACAAGTGTTATGATCGATGATATCCAAAAGATTATTGAATTTGTAAAACAAAAAACGGGGAAACAAAGAATTTATTTGTCCGGTCACAGTACCGGTGCACGATATGTTTATCTCTATGCCTGCGCCAGAAGCTCTCAGGATCTCGCCGGGATAATCCCCATGGACGGATCACCGTGGGAAATGAATGGCCGCCCTGCTTCTGAATCAACGCTGGATATCCATTCAGGTTATACTGCGCTGGCTTCGGGAGATACTGCGGCAAACAGAAAACTTCTCCAAAGCTGGGGAGTCGAACCGGACACTGGATACTACAATGTTCGTATAGTTGATTGGACGCCGGAGATGGGAAAAGCAATGCGAATCTACTTTTCACCTTCTCCATATGGTCCGCAATACGGCCCTTTTGCAGGGTTACCGACCGTTTCAGATTATATTGCCGACCAGCTCCAAAATATTTGGGGAGATGCGCAGTTCACCAATATCAAAAATGGATATGCCAAGGTTGATGTCATGATGAACATGATATCTCAGATAAGCGTTCCCTGGCCATTGGTTGATTATCTGGAAGACGCTTATTTGGGTAACTGGAAAGGGAATCCGCCGGCAGCCCAATTGAAGTTTCTAAAAAATATTGAAAAAGTAAAGACGCCAATGCTGGTATTCGCTTCAGAAATGTGGACAACGGCAGTGGGTTATGAATACCGTTGGAAACGTGAAGGATATGAAATGATCAGGAGTGCTGACCGGCAATATATTTTGCTCAAGGGCTTCGGTCATATGGATATACTCGCCGGTGAAAAAGCCAAAGATGCGGTCTTTGTTCCGCTCTATAACTGGTTGCAAGCTCATAAATAATAGCGGAGGGCTGAATCAAATGAACGATATAAAACCAAAGCAATACTTCATGGAACATGAACAGATGGACTTTGAAACCCAGATTCTCCTCGGTTGTTGTCACTACGGTGCAGCTGATGCAGGGGAAATCCTTGCCGTGGTTGAACGCATCCCTTCAGGCGATTTCGAGAAGTGGTATCAGGAGTGGTATGCGATTGCCGAGCGTATGCAGGGAATTGCCGAGCAGAGTGCTTTATCAGGCAATCTTGTTAGTGCGAGAAAGGCTTGCCTGCGCGCAGCTACCTATTTTTCGGCATCCGCCATTTTTATTGATGGAACAAAGAACCCGTCGAGAGGCGTATCTGCCTGGAAAAGACATCTGACTTGCTGGGAGAGGTTCTGTTCCTTCATGAATCCAACGGCCGAGAAGGTGGGCATCCCGTACGAAGGTATTCTGATGCAAGGGTACTTCTTCCGTCCCGAAAAAGCGGGTGGCCCCATGGCCACGATTATCTTCAATAACGGCAGCGACGGCCCCACCTCTGGAATGTGGACTTGCGGTGTTGCCGCGGCGCTTGAAAGGGGATATGCCGCCCTGGTTTTTGATGGCCCCGGCCAGAATTCAATGTTATGGCTACAAAATATTCCTTTCCGCCATGACTGGGAAAAAGTTATTGCGCCGGTAGTTGACTTCCTACTCAAGCGCAAAGACGTTGACCCATGCCGGATAGCCCTTTCGGGAATAAGCCAGGGAGGCTACTGGATCCTTCGCGCCCTGGCATTTGAACACCGAATCGCAGCGGGTATTGCAGATCCGGGAGTGATGGATGTTTCAGTGTCGTTTCTTCGCGAACTTCCAAAGGAAATGCGTGATTTTCTCGACGATGGAAAAGAAAAAGAATTCAACGAAGCAATGGATGAGGGCCTCAGATACGCAGGTGACGAGGCGCGACAGAAAGTCGAATGGCGAATGAAACCATACATGGCGAAAAGCTTCTATCAACAATTCAAGATGGTACAGCAATACAACGTATGGGAGGTCATTAAGCAAATTCAATGCCCCGTGTTTATAGCCGATCCAGATGACGAGCAATTCTGGCCAGGACAGTCCAAAGAGGTCTATGAGGCGCTTGTTTGTCCAAAAACGATCGTCCGGTTCACGGGTGAGGAGGGGGCAAATTGGCATTGCGAGCCAAAGGCCCGCAGCCTTTATGATCAGCGCATGTTCGATTGGCTTGCTATGGTTTTACCAAAATGAAGCTTGCCGGATAAATTTAATGACCAGACATGAGGTTCAATGATGCTGAAAAAAGTGCTTTGGAAGGCGGTCCTTTCCCTTCTGCTTCTAACCGGCTGTGGGGATGGTGAAGGACCATCGGCTTATACTTCCAAGGCGGGTTGGGCAATCGGTGATGACCTGGACAGCACCGCGCCGCAAACGATAGGCACCCGGGTCACCCGGGCGTCGAATCCGATTTTTCTCTCCTCCAGGTATTGCATCACCCATCGTTTAAGCCTCGCTCTTTGCTTCCGGTGCAGGATCAAAATCCTTCCCTGCGGCCTCGCGGCAGCGGCGGGCGAGGGCGTGCAGGCGCGGGAGGCTTCCCGCCTCCGCGGTTACGGCAACGAGGTTTTCCAGCGCCGGGCGGATGTGGGCGAGAAAGTGGGGCTTCCCCCGCTTCAGGCCGAGAAACCCGTAGGCTCCCAAGGCCTGCATCAGCCGCTGGGCGGAGGCGAGCCGGAAAAGCCCCCGGAACGCCTCTTCTGTGTATGGGAAACCGGAAATCCCCTGATAATAGTGAAGGAGGCCCTCCCGCTCTCCTTCAGGAAATGCCACGTAGGGATCCCAGAGGAGCGATCCGAGGTCGTAGAAGGGGCTTCCGGGACGCATCCCCTGAAAATCGATCAGGACCGGTTCCCCGTCGCGGATCATCACGTTCTGCGACTGGAGATCGCGGTGGACCAGGACCGGCGGCTGGGAGAGCAGCCGCGCGGCCAGGGCCGAAAGCTCCGCCTCCACAGCGTCCTCTTCCCCGGCGGAAAGTTCGACCCGGCAGACGTTCCGGACGCACTCTTCCCGGAAGTATTCCCGCTCCCATTGGTAGAGGTCCGCATCGAAGCCGGGCATCCGACGGAGCCCGGCGGGCAGGCGATCCGGAGAAAAGGCGTGCATCTTCACGGCTAAGGCAAAGGTTTTTTCATACAGGCCTCGGCGGATCGGCCATTGCGCGTTGCGCAGCGTGTAGAGATCCGTATCGCCGAGATCCTCGATCAGAAGCAGGCGGTTCTCCGGATCGTGTCCGTAGATCGCGGGGACGCTCACACCGATTTCCCGGAGAAAAACCGCGATGGCGGCGTACCTGTCGTTTTCCTCGTAGAACCGGCCGTATCGCATCAGGACGGCGGGCGGACGGCCGGCAGCCACGACCCGGAAATAGGCGCGGTCCGAGCCGCCCTTCCCGATGGGGACTGTCTCGACCGGCGTCCCGGCCGCCAAGCCGAACGTGCTTCGGACGAAGGCGGCAACCCCGGGGTCGTTCTCCCCACCGCATCCGCCCAAAACGGCCGGAGCGGCGGCCCCGTCTTCAGACTGCGCAACGGGGGAAAGCGGGAGGGCGGCCTCGGCCGTCCGGCCCGGAACCGAGCCGGCGAAACGGCGGGGTCTTTCCCCGCCGTTGAAGTTTCCGGCGGTCCGGACCAGGGACTCGGGGGTGACGTTTCCCCCGACCGACTCCGCGGCGCACTCGTAGCAGAGCGTCGGCCCTCCGGCTTTGATCCGCTCATACGCCGGTATGTCGCCCACGTCCTCCCAAACCCCCCCATCGATCACGACGGAGCCGACCGAGCCGGGCGCCTCCCGGATCATCTCCGCAAAGATGGGGATGACCGATTCGATCTTCCCCGGGTTCAGCCGCCGGAGGAAACGCTTTTCCACGATATAGATCCCCGTGAAGAGGCAGCGCCGGACCCCGGGATTCCCGAGGAGGTCGCGGAGGTCGCAGATCACACCCCGCGCATCGAGGCAGACATTCCGGAGGGGGCCGTCGCTCCTGAGGGCGAGCGTAACCTCGCGGTCGCCTGCCACGTGGGCGGCCACAAGTCGAGATAGTGGAAGATCGGAGAGAATGTCGCCGTTATAGACGAGAATTCTCTCGTCATTTTCCAGAAGATCCTCGATGTTCTTGAGCCCGCCGGCCGTGTCGAGAAGAACCGGCTCGTGGCGAAAGAGGATCGGCGCCCCCCGCCGGTTCCAGCCGGGAAAGGCCTTGGCATAGGCTTCGGCGCAGTGGTGGGTGTTGACGATGAACCGCTCGATGCCGATGGAAAGGCAGTGGTCCATCGCGTAGGTGATGAGCGGGCGGCCGCCGACCTGCAGGAGCGGTTTGGGAAGATTCTCCGTCAGCGGGAGGAGACGTGTTCCCAGCCCCGCCCCGAGAATAAAGGCCGTCCGGATCTTTGAATCGTTCATCGTTGGATTCCTCGATTTAATTACTGCTCCTTCCTCCCGAACTCGGGATCGATTTTGATCAGCGCCGCCACGATGAAGCCGGGGATCGTCGAGACGAGGATCCAGAGGAAGAATCCCGAATAGCCCAACTGCTCCTCGATCCAGCCGCTCGACATCGCCGGGATCATCATCCCGAGGGCCATGATCCCCGTCGCGATCGCATAGCGGACCGTTTTGTACTCTCCCTCGCAGACCATGATCATGACGAGCGAATAGGCTGTGAAGCCGAAGCCGTAGCCGAACTGCTCCACCGCGACGGCGGCGTTGATCAGCCAGAGACTCTCCGGCATCGCCCGGGAGAGATAGATGAAAATCGCGTCCGGCAGGTGCATCGCGCAGACCATGATCCAGAGCCAGAACTTGAGCCCCTTCCGGGAGATGACCCAGCCGCCGAGAAGCCCTCCGAGCATCAGCGCGATCGCCCCAACCGTCCCGTAAACGATCCCCACCTCCGCCGTCGATAAACCCAATCCCCCCTTTGTCCGCGGGTCGAGCAGAAAAGGGGCGACCATCTTGACGAGCTGCGCCTCGGCGAAGCGGTAAAGGAGGAAGAAGGCGATCACCGCGATGATGTCCTTCCTCTGAAAGAAGATGACGAACCCCCGGAGGAACGCTGTGGAGGCGCTCCGCGAGGGGTCGCGGGGAACCGGCCGGTCCGCCGCCGGATAGGGCAGGACGAAGAGGTGGTAGCAAAAGAGCGCCAGCATGATCGCCGCAAGCAGAAAGAAGGTGATCGACCAGGCAGAGGTCACGCTGAAGCCGCTCGTCTCCAGGGTCCCGGCCAGGACGACGAGGATCCCTTTGGCGGCGATCATCGCAATCCGGTAGAAGATCGTCCGAACCCCGATGAAGGCCGCCTGCTGGTACTCCTGAAGGCCCAGCATGTAGAAGCCGTCGGCAGCGATGTCGTGGGTCGCCGAGCTGAAGGCCATGATCCAGAAGAAGGCGAGCGTATAGCGGAAAAAGCCCGGCCCCGGGATCGTGAGCGCCACGCAGGCAAACGACGCCCCGAGCATGAGCTGCATCGCGACGATCCAGAAACGCTTCGTCCGGAACATTTCAACGAACGGGCTCCAGAGCGGCTTGATCACCCACGGGAGATAGAGCCAGGAGGTGTAGAGGGCGATCTCGGTGTTGGAGATCCCAAGGCGCTTGTAGAGGATCACCGAGACGGTCATCGCCATGACGTAGGGAGCGCCCTCCGCCAAATAAAGGGTCGGGACCCACGCCCAGGGGTTCCGGATGGCCGGTTTTGCATGCGTCATCGTCCAGCTCCATTGGCAAGCAAGTTTCCGGGGTCACTAATACCGCTTCACGAGCGCGGCGCCGCGGAAGTAGTGGCGGAGGATCTGCTCCGCGTTGAAACCCTTTTCCGCCATGACGGCGGCACCGATCTGGCAGAGGCCGACGCCGTGCCCCCAGCCCGCGCCATGCAAGGTAAAACGGGAAGCGACGCCAGAGGGTTCCCGCGCCACGGAAATGATGAAGGCGCTGCTCTTCAGGTGGCTCGACGAGAGCCAGCGGCGGATCTCCAACTCCTTCCCCACGATGACCGCAGTCTCCGACCCCTCGATCCGCAGCCGGCGGATCCGGCCGGATGGACCGCGTTCGAGGGGTGCGATGTTCCGGAGGACGCCGAAGTCGATCCCCGATTTTGCGCGCAGAATCCCCTCCAGTTCCTCCCGCGCATAGCTGACCTGCCAGCGGAAGAAATCGACCGTTTCCCGGTCGAGAGAAGGAAGGATTTTTTTCAGGAGGTTCGGATCCTTCGTGCGGCAGTAAACATCGGGAGAGGAGAGGATCCACCGCTCCGCATCCGCCTCCGTCCGCACCGGGGCCATGGGCGCAGCGGCATCGGAGACATGGGAGAGGTAGGAAACCGCCTTCTCTTCCCAGCAGGTGGCATAATCCTCGGTCATCCCGCCGCACGCCTTGTGGTAGCGGGCGTCGCAGATCTCAGAGTCCCGGATCAGAAAGACGCCCCGCGTCGCCCGGACGGCCTCCGCCGTCCTGCCCGCCGCAAGCCGGGTGACCCCCTGATACCGCTGGCAATGGTCGTCGGCGCAGACGTCGAAGCGGTCATGATCTTCGCGGTCGTACCAGCGGACGATCTCCCCCCCGCGCCGGAGCGTGCGCTCCGAGCCGCGGTCTTCCCCGGCTGTCCGCCCTTTGC
>JAPLJW010000073.1 GCA_026388365.1 Deltaproteobacteria bacterium
GGATGACGCCGGAGCTCTTCCGGGAAAAGGTCGCCGAAAAGGCGATGGGCCATGTCGGCCTCCGGGAATCGCTCTATCTGATTGCCGACCGTCTGCACTTCATTCTCGATGACATCCGCGAGACCGTCGAACCGGTGATCGCCGAAAAACCGCTGAAAACGGATTATTTTGAGCTGAAACCAGGCGACGTGGCGGGCATCCGAAACATCGGGGAGGGCTTCCGGGAAGGAAAAAAGATCGTCACGCTGGACCTGCGGATGTATATCGGGGCGGAAGATCCCCATGATTCCATCCGGATCGTCGGGACGCCCGACCTCACCCTGCGGATCGAAGGGGGTGTGGCCGGCGATCAGGCGACGGCCGCGATCCTCGTGAATTCCATCCCGGCGGTGATCGCCGCGGCCCCGGGGCTGGTCACGGTCAAGACCTGCCGGCGCCCTGGTGTCATCAGGCCTGAGCGAAAACAAGCGATGCTGAAGATCCATTGCCCCGATTGCGCGAAGGATTTCATCTGGACCGACGACATGCCGCCCCGGGGGAAATGCCCGAACCCGGAATGCGACGGCAGTTACGACGTCCACGGGGCCCTGCGGCGGAACCTTGCAGCGCGGAATCCCGCCGCCGCAGACGCCCTTCTCTGCCCCGCCTGCGGCGGACCGATCCCCTCCCGCTGGACCCTCTGCAGCGGTTGCGGGCGGGTCGTCGCCGGCGCCCGATCCTTCCGGAAACGGCACCTCCTCTTCCTGATCGCCATCGCGCTTACGTTTCTGTCCCTCATCATTCGCGTCTGGATTCACTTCTGAATCGCAGCCACGAATCTTCCCGACCATTTTCTGCAAGTCCGGTTCTGTGAGGGTCTGGGGTTGAAGGGCATCCGTTCTGCCGCTTTTTCTATTGCTTCTTGCGGAAAACCGGTGAGATCTCTTCCGGATGGTGAATCATGAACGGTCAGAAAAAAAACCATCCAGGCCGCCACATCGAGATGACCGACCTGTCGGGAGGGTTTTCAATTCTCTGTTCCCGGATTCCTTTTCGCCGGAATCAGGATGTGATCCACATTCAAAAAGATCGCAGCGACGCCGAGGATGTCATCGCTGTCGTGGATGGCTGGAACGATGTTGAAAGGATTCCCTCCGATCACCCGGGAAGGGAAGCGGCTTCCTTTGTTGCAAGGCGATATCCTGAGGTTTTTCTTGCTTTGAAAGAACAAACCCCCGCCCATGCCGCTCAGGACGCCGCAGAACACGTGGATCAAGAATTCCTCCAACGATACCCCGCCCATGTTGCCTCGGTGGGCGCCTTCGCGTTTTGTTCCCGGAAACAGACGCTGATCGTGTCGGTTGGAACCATCCATGTGTGGATATGGAATGGAACCCAATGGTGCAAACCCGAAGAGATCGGAGATTACTTTTTGCCCCAGCCCGAATACGAAAGCGGGTCGAGGACGTTTTGGGGTCGCGGAGAGCTGAAGGACGATCCCTTCTATGCGTTGCGGGTTGATACGGTGGTTCTCTCTCCGCAAACGCCCTTTTTCATGGCCACCGATGGGATGGATGATGTGCTCGCCCTGCGCGAAATCAATGCGATGCGGGAGGAGATCCGGTCATCCTTCCCCGGTTTTTTCGAGACGGTGACGGCAAGGGTGCTTTCAAGCCAGAAACAACGGGACGATATCACCCTGTTGATGCGCTGGAAGCGCTGATCCGCGCCTTTTGTCTTGACAATCCCTTCCGTTGTCCGTAATAGTTGGCACAGGTCATATCGGATTTTTGTCATTTCTTTATGATCACAACCATTCAACCAAGGAGGGGATTATGAAACGCTGGCGGATCATCGTAATGGTGGGAATATTATTCGTCCTGGCAAGTACGGCAATGGCCCAGGAGAACGTGCTGGTTCTCTATGGAAGCCCGGACCGGGACTGGGTCGCGGCCATCGCGGCAAAGTTTGAGAAGGATACCGGGATCAAGGTCCAGTGGATCCGCGCCAGCAGCAACGAGATGTATGCGCGGATCGAGGCGGAAAAGGTCAATCCTCAGGGGGATGTGTGGTTCGGCGGGACCGGGGACCCGCATTTTGACGCGGCCCTGAAGGGGCTGACGGAGCCGTACTGCACCCCCATGCTGTCCGAACTCCGTGAATGGATGCGCGATCCCATCGGCGGCTGCCGGACCCTGGGACTCTATGCGGGGCCGTTGGGGTGGGCCGTGAATGAGGGGCTCTTAAAGAAGCTCGGCAAACCGATGCCCAAGACCTGGGATGACCTGGCCAATCCGGAATACAAGGGGCTGATCGCCGTGTCCAATCCGAATACCGCCGGTACGGCTTACACGGCGCTTGTTACACTCCTGCTGTTGAAGGGCGAGGAGAAGGGCTGGGACTATCTCGCGAAGCTTCACAAGAATGTCGCCCAGTACACCAAGTCCGGTTCGGCGGCGGGCCAACTTGCGGGCCGCGGCGAGACGGCCATCGGCATCGTTTTCCTGCACGATGCGGTCATGTATGCCGAGGAGGGTTTCCCGGTGAAGCCGGTGGCGCCGGCGGACGGGACAGGCTACGAGATTGGCGGGTTGAGCCTGATCAAGGGGGCGCCCCATATGGCCAACGCCAAGAAGTTCATTGACTGGGCCTTGACCCCCGATGTCCAGGCCATTGCAAAGGATTTTCGGTCTTTCCAGCTCCAGTCCAACAAGAAGACCCCGCTTCCTCCGGTGGTCCTCAAGCACGGCATGGATTTCGAGCATGTGAAGACGATCAAGTATGACTTTATTTGGGGATCGCAAAACCGCGACCGCATCCTGAAGCGGTGGTCGGAACAGATCTTTTCCCAGTCCCGCTGACCCTGAAAGGCCCGGCTCGATCACGCGTATCGACCGGGCCGCTGTTTTCCGGATGTCCGCCTGGGTTTTTGGTTGAGTCACCAGGAAAGTGCCTGGAGGATCCGTGAGTATTGTACGCAACGCGGCGTGCCTGGCTGAAGGAGCAGGCTTGCTCGCCACAGTGGCGCTGGTTCCCTTTGTATCGCGCGGGGGAACCACCTTCATGCCGACCAGAGAAGGGCTTTCCCTCACGGCCCTGGCGCTCGCGAACCAGCAACCGCTCTTCTGGATTCTGGTCGTGATCGGTCTTGCCTGGACCGCCTATGGCTTCATGGAGGAAGAACGGTCGAACCGCGCCGCCGTCTGGGGCGGAGCCGTCGGCTGTTTCCTGGTCCTTTGGCTTACCTGGATGGTGGCGGTCAAGCCCTACGCTTTTGGCCCGGGCGCCCTGCTATCCCTGGGCATTTGCCTGCTGATCCTGGGCCACGGCCTGTCGCGGAGCGGCTTCATCCGGGCGGATACCTTCGTCGCCGTCAGCATTCTGCTCGTCGCCCTCTTCATTGTCCTGTTCATCCTGCTTCCCCTTTTTGCGATCTTTCGGCAGAGCGTGATGGACGGCAGCGGGGTTCGGGTGACGCTGCTCGCAGAGACCCTGAAACGCTACCCGGCGCTCTGGCGCGTCGTGGGGAACAGCCTGGGTCTGGCCGTTTTCGTGAGCTGCACCTCGACCCTCATCGGATTGGTCTTTGCGCTGGCCGCAGCCCGATCACGCTCCCGGCTCACGGGGATGTTGCGGGCGTTTTCCCTCCTTCCCATCATTACGCCTCCTTTTGTCGTCGGCATGGCCATCATCCTCCTCTTCGGTCTCCAGGGATTCGTCACGAGCCAACTCCTCGGGTTGAAGACACGGGGGATTTTCGGCTTTCCGGGCCTGGCCCTGGCACAGACCCTCTCTTTTGCACCGGTGGCATTCCTGGTGATCTCAAGCGTGGTCGAATCCATCAACCCGGCCCTGGAAGAGGCGAGCCTTACCCTTCGGGCAGGACGGTGGCTAACCTTCTGGAAGGTGACGCTGCCTCTGCTTCGGCCGGGAGTCGCCAATGCGTTTCTGCTGACCATCATTGAATCGCTGGCGGACTTCGGGAACCCCATCATCATCGGAGGCGAGTTCGAGGTCCTGTCCACGGAAATTTATTTCAGCATCGTGGGCCGCTTCGATCAGACCCTGGCGGCCACACTCGGCCTGATCCTGCTGACCTTTTGCCTCGCGGCGTTTCTGCTGCAGCGGTACTGGCTGGGGGAACGCTCCTACGTCACGGTCACGGGCAAACCGCCCTCGGGCCGGCCCATGCCTCTGCCCAAGGGGCTGGAGATCGGGCTCCTTACGTTCTGCGCCTTCTGGTGCTTCTTTACGCTGACGATCTATCTTTCGGTCGTATCGGGCGGCTTCGTAGAGATCTGGGGAATCAACAACACCTTCACCCTGCGTCATTACCACCAGTTGCTGCGGGACGGCATGGACGCGCTTTGGACCACGCTGATTCTGGCAGGCGTTTCGGCGCCTCTCACCGCGGCGTTGGGGATCCTCATTGCCTATCTGGTGGTCCGGCACCGTTTCCCGGGCCGAAGGGCCCTGGAATTTTTGTCGATGCTCTCCTTTGCCGTTCCCGGAACGGTCATTGGCATCGGCTATATCATGGCCTTCAACCAGTCGCCCTTCCTGCTCACCGGGACGGCCACCATCCTGGTGATCGCGTTCATCTTCCGGAATATGCCGATGGGGATCCGCAGCGGGGTGGCGGCCCTGGCACAGATCGACCAGGCGCTCGAGGAGGCCTCGGTGACGCTTCGAGCCTCCTTTGCGATGACGATCCGGCGCATCGTTCTTCCGCTGATCCGACCGGCCATCGTTTCCGCCCTGGTATTCAGCTTCGTCCGTTCGGTGACGGCCATCAGCGCCGTCGTGTTCATTGTAAGCGCCAAATGGCAGTTGAGCACCAAGGTGATCCTGGATCAGGCGGAGAACGGCCGTTACGGACTGGCGACGGCGTATAGTACTGTGCTTATCGTGATCATGGCGGCGGCCATTGCCCTCATGTATTTCCTGGTGGGCAGGAAGACCGCTCGCGGTGGTCTGGAAGGAGGGGTGGGCAAAAAGACCGCCGGCAGCGGTCTGGAAGGAGGGGGACTGACATGAGGCTGGAAGCCGCCAGTGTGCTTCTCAAGGACATCACCAAGCGATTCGGTCAGGTATTGGCGGTGGATCGGGTGAGTCTTCAGATCGAGCCGGGAGAACTGTTGACGCTGCTCGGCCCCTCGGGTTGCGGGAAGACGACGATACTCCGGATCGTGGCCGGCCTGGAGACCGCAACCGACGGGCGGGTCTTCATCGGCGAGGCCGACGTGACGCGTCTGCCGCCAAACGCACGGGATGTGACCATGATGTTTCAGTCCTATGCGCTGTTCCCTCATCTCACGGTATTCGAGAACGTGGCCTATGGGCTTCGGGTCCTGAAACGGCCCGAGGCGGAAATCGGCAGGGCGGTGCAGGAAGTTATGGAACTGGTGGGCATGACCGGGATGGCCGGCCGCAACCCGAGCGCCCTCTCCGGAGGCCAGCAGCAGCGGGTCGCCCTGGCAAGGTCCCTGGTATTGAATCCGAAGGTGCTTCTGTTCGATGAGCCATTGTCGAACCTGGATGCGAAACTCCGCAAGCGGATGCGCGAGGAGATCCGTCTGCTCCAGCAGCGCCTCGGCATCACGGCGATCTACGTGACCCACGACCAGGCGGAGGCCTTGGCGATCTCGGATCGGATCGTGGTCATGAACCATGGCCGCATCTCCCAGATCGGCACGCCGCTGGAGCTGTACCACGAGCCCGCGAACCGTTTTGTCGCCGAGTTCATCGGAGAGGCCAACTTCCTGCCGGGAACGATCGAAACCGCTCTGGAGGGCTGGGCGAACCTCCGCATCGGATCCCAGTCCCTGCGGGTAAAGAGCCGCCCGGTATCACCCGGCCCCGTCACGGTTCTGGCTCGGCCCGAAGCCATCCGGATCCATATCGATGGCGAAGGGCTTCCCGGCGTCATCCAGAAAGTCTCCTATCTGGGATCGGCCGCGGATTACACGGTCGAAACAGACCTGGGTCCGATCCTGATCACCGACTACGACATGGCGGGCGGGGTGCTTGCATCCGGGGTCGCGGTCCGCCTGGAGTTTCTCGGCCACGGGGTCTGCCCGCTGCCGCCGGAATGACCCCGACCCCGCTCCGTCCGGCCGAACCCGGCCGTCCCTACCTGGGAGAGCTTCGCCTTCAGCTTATTGGAGAGTCCCGGTCCGGCTGCGTAATTAAGATCCGCCGGTATCTTGATCCCTTCGAGATCGTTCATCTTCCGGACAGACTCTGTATTTCTTCCGGATCAGGTCCTCCACGTCACGGATATCCCGCCGGAAAGGGCCTTCCGCATCCAGTTTCAGACTGGTCAACGCGGCCGCCCAAATCACCGCTTCGTGCGGAGGCGCGCTGAGCCTGCGGGCCATATAGGAGGCGATGCAGGTATCCCCCCGGCCGCTGCGGCCCGTCAGTGTTTCAGGATGGAACCGGGCTTCATGAAAACGGTTTCCATCGTAAACCAGCACCCCATCCCGGTGGGTCAGCACCACCTCTTTCGGACCCAGGTCGGCAATGCGTCTGGCCGCAACCCGCATGTCCTTCTGCCCCGTGAGAAATTCGGCCTCCACGGCATCGGTCTTCACGGTATCTACCTGGCTCAGGACCTTTTCTTTTTCCGGCCAGTCCTGAAAAACCATTCGACCGTCGTGAACCACGCGGACAAATCCCTGGAGATCCACCGCGATCAGGGCGTCTTTCTTCCGCAATGCTTCGATCACGGAGAGCGGCACCTCGCCGCGGACCGAGGCGCCGACGACAAAGGCCCGTGCGGAGATATCCTCCACCTCTGCAATCGTAAAAGACCCCGCCGAACTGGTGACGTACAGCATGCGGTCATCCACGTTGGATGACGGATACTCGACGCGGAGGCAGGTCGAGTTGGGGGTCACTTTGGCCAATACGGCGACCCCCAGCCCCTTCAGCTCGTCAGCAACCTTCATATCCTCCTGCGCCAGACGGGTGATCGCGGCAACCTTCAGCCCCATCCGGACCGCCGCATGGGATCCGTAATTGAAGGCGCCGCCGTCGACGACCCTCCGGCCTTCCGCGGAAACGATGGTGTCTTTGGTGTAGTGCCCCAGAAAGGCGATGTCGTAAACCATATCCATTGATTTCCGAAAAAGAAGAATTACAGAAATTTCCGGATGGCGTCGATCCCCTTCTGGGCGACCTCTTCCGGGAGGCGGGACCAATACGCCGGTCTGAACATTTCCAGGGAAACGGGTCCGTCATAATGGATGTTCTTCAGGTTGGACACAATCTCCACAAGAGGAATCACCCCTTCCCCTGGAAACAAACGGTGGGCGTCCTGCAATTCCGTCTTCGGCAATTCTTCGGCATCATTGACATGCAGGATGAATATCTTTTCCGGATCCACATTCTGAATCGCGCCGATCGACGATCCCCCGGCGTAAAAATGGAAGGTGTCCAGAACCAGTCCGATATTCGCCCGATCCACCGCCTTGACGATCGCAAAGTCCTCTTCCAGGGTCGAAACGGAACACCAGCGGAAACCGAGGAACTCAAATGCAAACCGGACCCTGTAATCCTTGAAGCGGTCGGAGATCTCCAGAAGCACCCTGACCGATTCGTCGAGGACCTCCCTGTCGGTTGCGCCGTCGGGCCTGGGGCTCGGGACGACCACGATAAAGGGGCAGCCCAGGTGATCCGCCATCTTGGCGTATCTGGCAATCAGGTTCATCGTATTGGTTTTTTCCCACGGGGCGTTGAACGTGACGAACTCGACGGAGTTGATCGCCAGCGGCTTTAGATGCGCCTCCGCCAACAGCGTTCGCAGATCGTCCAGGCTGTGATCCAGGAGATAGGCCTCCATCTTCCTGGCCCAGATTTCAACGAGATCGTAGCCCGCCTGGGAGGCCGCCCGGATGTCGCCGGGAAGATCCGTTTTCATGGTTGACGCGCCGTTGAACCCGATTTTCATGGTTGCTCTCCTTTGAATCATTCGCCGCATCGCGGCCGTCCTGCAGCCGCTAAGCGAAAAGACCGGCACGCTCAGCGGGGGAGTGTTTTCATCCGCGCCAGAACCTCTTCCTGCGTCCCCAGAAAGGGACCCGGTTTTTCCATCTTGAGGCTGGTGAGGGCGGCCGCGTACCGCAGTGACTCCTCGATTCCATGGGTCCGTCTCCAGGCCACATAGGAGATAAAACAGGTATCGCCCCTTCCCGTTCTCCCCGAAAGATTGTCCGGATTGAACGGGGCTCGGAACATCTTATCTCCATTGAAAATGATGACCTCCGAAGAATGGGTGACCATCACCTCTTTCGCCCCCAGACGATGGAAGATTCGGGCCGCCTCGTCGCGGTCGGAGGTTCCCGTGGCCACCTCCGCTTCCAGATTGTCCGCCTTCAGATACGTGACCAGCGGCAGGCATCTCTCCTTGCCGGGCCAATCCTTGAACGCAAACGTGCCGGCCTCGCTGTACCGGAGCTTGGCCTGCAGATCCAGCGCGATCTGCCCCTTCCGGGCCAGGTGAACGATCAGCGCATCCGGAAGCTCATCCACGAAAAGCCCAGACAGCGAATAAACCCGGGTCTCCAGTTCCGGGATATCATCCGGGCGGAAGGGATCGGCCTGTGACAGCAGCCGGACCTTCCGGTGGTCCACGTCATCCGTTTCGAAGACGTTCTCGATCGAAGTCGTGCTGGTGCTCGGGAGGGCCGTCACTTCAATGCCGTCTTTCTTGAGGCCGTCGAGAATCCCGAAATCCTTCGGCGCCAGCTTGGTGATGACGCAGAACCGGACATCGGACCTCCGGGCGGCAAACGCGGAGAAGTAGGCCCCGCCGCCGATGAAGCCGGAGGTCTTTCCCCTGTAAGTCAGAAAATCGCTGGTCACATGGCCGATAATGACGATGTCGTAACGGGGCATCTCCTCATCCTCTCCTTTTGTTTGGTCCTCTATAAACCCAGCTTTTTAAAATATTCGATCGTCAGCCGCAGGCATTCGTCCGGGGAGGGTTTCGGCAGAATTTCGGCGCAGATCGCCCCACGGTATCTGATCTTTCGCAATGCATGAACGATCTTCTGGAAATCGATGTGGCCGCACCCGGGCGCCCAGCGGTTGCTGTCCGCGAAATGGACATGGGCGATGTAATCCCGAACGGCCAGTATGCTTTCGATGATGTCCGGCTCCTCGATGTTCATGTGGAAGGTGTCGATCAGCATCTTCAGGTTGGGCCTTCCGATCCGGTCGATCACCTCTTTTGCGGAGGCCGTATCATTATAGAGGCTCGTTTCATAGCGATTGAGAGGTTCGAGGATGAGCGTGACGGCGGGATTGTAGTCCAGGCATTCCGCCAGGCACGCCCGCACGCGTTCTTCCGCTTGGCCCTGATCCGCTCCCGGCTTCACCGTGCCCCGGATCAAGCCGATCGTGACCTGCGGAATCCCCAGCCGGGAGGCGAGATCCATCTGATCCCGGATCCGCTGAACGGCATTCCGGCGGATTACCGGATCCGGGTCCGCAAAACTCAAGGCCTCTTCGCCGTAGGCCTGCCCCGTCCCGATGGTCGGAACCGGCAGCCGGTATTGATGCAACAGACCTGCAATCTCGTCCGCATCGATGGCGTGCGGATCCCGGATGTGCAATTCGACGGCGTCATAGCCCAGTTCGGCGACTTTTCGAATGCTGTCCCGGAAACGCTCCTTGACGGCAAGGGCCGAAAAACGGGCGCCCGGGGTCGAAACGGCGATACACTTCTGCATTTTAATTCCTAATTTCGGGGACACGTTCCGATCCCTTCGGGCTTCCGGAGTTCCGGGGACACGATGCGATCCCCCCGGGCTTCCGCATCATGTCCCCGAATATGCCAGCATGTGCAGGCTGTTCAAAAAGGTTTAGATGCAAGGCGCGCAAAAATCGAAGAGCGAGTCGTATCGTGAAATACGTCGAGCGCGCCTGCCCCGGACTCGATCCGGGGAGATTTGCAGCGCAACTTGAGCAGATGGCCCTTTTTCAACAGTCCTGCTAAAATCCGATCCGAGGCAGCTCATACACCGATTTCCACCCCTCGCTCATGGGCTCTCTGAGGAACGGTTCCATATCCCTGGCGGTTCGCAGCGTCGTCTCTTCAACCGGCGGCACCTTCCCGGCGGGGAAGGCTTCCAGGATCTGATCGTTCACCAGGGTCAGATACTGCAGGATCGCAGCGATCGGTCTTTTGGCCTTGCGCGCGGTGGCCAGGCTGGGTTTCCCCACAACCCCCTGCGGCGTGGCAGCCCGCTCGATGGGGGACTGGCCCTCGCCCTCGGACCAGCGGTGGGGGCGGCGGAAGGGATCGACCGACTTGTCAAAATGGCCGTCCGGCAGATAGCTCCTCCCCTCCGCATCCTGAACCACGCTCATGTCCACCATTCCGGGCGGGAAGAGCAGCAGACCCACGGATGTTTCCGCCTCGTCGGCATGGATGAAGTGCGAATCGAGGCTCAGGTCGTCGTCGGTCGGATAGAAGAATTCCCGAACCGCCCGGTGCCAGTCGAGCACCCGGAAAATACCGGGCAGATGATAACGCTTCATGAACTCCTGCAGCGCCGCTTCCAGCATCCACAACTGACCGTGGTTGTTGATGATGATCTGCTTGCGGAAGCCGTCGTTCCAGAGCCCCAGCATCATGTAGATGATCGTCTCCCGGACGACCTCTTCCGGCATGATCACCGTCCCGGCCATTCCCATGTGGTGATAGGGATGCCCGCCGTAGTTGAGCGGCGGCAACGCGAGGTTGATCGGCTTCCCCGACTTTGCGGTGAAGCGACGCACCGCTTCCGCAATCTGGGTCACCATGAAGGTGTCGAGGCCGCTGACCGTATGGACCCCATGATTTTCCGTGCATCCCACCGGGATCAGCACGATGTCGTTTTTCCTTCTGTTTTTGATCACCTCGTTGCGGACCGTCGTCTGGATGTAGGTTCCCGCCTTGCCCAGTTCCGGCAGCGTGGGGATGCCGTAATCCGCGAGAATCCGGTCGATTTCGGATTCCGGCGCATCCCACAGGCGCTTCTTCAAATGTCCCACGGTATTGTCTTCGAAGATGATGGCCGGGTTCTTCGTCGTCAGCCACACCTTGTCCCTGGCTTGTTCCGTCATGGAGTCCTCCTTAGCAGGCTGTTGAAAAACGATCATCTGCTGCGTTGCGCTGCAAACCTCCCCGGATCGAGTCCGGGGCAGGCGTGCTCAACGTGTTTCCATATACGTCTCGCTCTTCATTTTTTTGCGCGCCTTGCATCTGACCGTTTTTGAACAGCCTGTCTCATCCGGGTGTTTCAACACCCTGTTACAGCCCATCGGCTACGTATGTGATCTTGCAATCCGTCCGGTTGGTGCGGAGCTGAACGATCTGTTCGGGAATCGCCTCCAGCCCGACCTGCTTCGTGATCAGGGGGGTCATATCCATCCCCGCGGCCATGCACTCGATGACCCGCGGGAAGGTCCCGTACCCGGAATGCCCCTGGGCGCCGACGATCCGCGATTTCTTGACCTGCAACACCTCGCCGGTCACCGGGATCTTGGCATCGGCCCGGGCCACGATCACGACCGTGCATCCGATCGTCTTTCCCCTCCAGATCGCCTGTTCAATGCCCGGGTAGACCACGGCCGGCAGGCCTGTCGCCTCGACATAGAGGTTTGCCCCCATGCCGTCCGTATACTCCAGAACCTTTTCCGTAAAATCTTCCTTCAGCGGGTTGATGATGAAATCGGCGCCCATCCTGTTGCCCATTGCCGCCCGCTCCGGAACGGGCTCGGACAGGATGACCCTGGCCGCCCCGGCACGTTTCAGAACGGCCGCCGCCCCCATCCCGATGGGTCCGCTGCCGCAGATCACGACGTTATCGCCCGGCCGGATGCCGCCGCCGCACTCGATTACGGCGTTGTAGGCGACGCATGTCGGTTCCACCAGACTGCCGGCCAGGAAGAGGTCTTTGCCGGAGTACTTTCTCTTCAACGGCGCGAGGCTCCAGACGACCCGGGAAGGCACCACGAGATATTTCGTGTACCCCCCGTGGATGTTGAAACCGATCTCATTGAGCTGTTCGCATTGGTTCGGGTATCCGTCGGCGCAGGGTTTGCACTGGCCGCACCAGAACATCTCCTCCACGGTGACCTCTTCCCCCGCCTCGAAGGGTCTGTTTGTCCGTTTGCTGCGGGCGTTCTTCCCTGCCTTGACGACGATGCCGGATAGTTCGTGCCCCAGAATGGCGGGGAACCCGGTCAATCCCGGGTAAAGGATGTAGCCCTCCCGGTCGGCTTCCGCCATATGCACGTCGCTGCCGCAGATACCGCAGGCCTTGACCTCGATCAGCACCTCCTCGATACCGGGCGCCGGCACGTCGTATTCCCGGATCTCCATCCGCGGATTCTTCCAGACCTTGCTCCCGAGATAGGTCTGCGTACGATCCACATCTTTCGGGCCCAATACGAAATCCGGCTTCGGCGCCCAATCCGCCGTCAGGGTAACCCCTTTCATCTTTTCTGCCATATTACATACCTCCTTTGATCATTTACGGTGAAACGCCCCTTCCTCTTCGATAGAGGAATGCATCAATCCCGTTTTATTTTCACAAAGCGACCGCTCTGGACGGACTCCAGGGCGGCATAACCCATGGCCACCGAAATTCTTCCATCCTCCCCGCCGACGGAGGGGGTCTTGTTGTCCAGAACGCATGTGACAAACTCGTTCATCTCGGCCAGATAGGCCTCCTGATATCGTTCCAGGAAGAAATGGAGCGGCTTGTCGCTTTGTATCGAGTCGGCATTGTGAATCGTGACCTCGGTCGGCGTCTTGTTCCCCACGACGACCGAACCCCCGGAACCAAAGATTTCAACTCTCTGATCATAGCCATAGACCGCCTGCCGGCTGTTGTCGATCGTCCCCAGGGCTCCGCTTTGAAATTTGAGCAGCACCACGGCGGTATCGACATCCCCGCACTTCCCGATGGCAGGATCGATCAGACAATGACCCGTCGCCATCAGCTCCGTGACCTCCTCGCCCAGCAGAAAGCGGGCCATGTCGAAGTCGTGAATCATCATATCCAGGAACAGCCCGCCCGAAACTTTGACATAGTCGAGCGGAGGGGGTTGCGGATCCCTGCTGGAGATCCGGAGCAACTGGGGCACGCCGATCTTCCCGGATTCAACCAGCTTCCTCGCCCTTTGAAAACCGGGATCGAAACGCCGGTTGAAACCGACCTGCAGCTTCACGCCCGCTTTTCGAACCGCCGAGAGCGCCTCATCGATTATATCCATTTCCAGCGCGATCGGCTTTTCACAGAAAATATGCTTTCCGGCCATCGCCGCCTCAATCATGATCCGGGCATGGGTATCCGTGGAGGAACAGATCACCACGGCCCGGATGTCGTCATTCGCAAGCAGGCGGCGATAATCGGTTTCGCAGACGGGGATTTCCAGTTCATCGGCAACCTTTTGCGCGGATTCGGCGACGACATCCGCGACCGCCAGCAATTTTGCGCCGGGGATTTGAAATTTCAGATTCCGGGCATGGATCCGGCCGATCCTCCCTGTCCCGATGACCGCAACATTGACTCTCTTCATTACTCGCCCCACTCCTCTCGCCTGCATCATCCCGTCCGTTCGGCCGACCCTTCGCCGGGCTTAACGCGATCCCGGTGAGCCGCATCGGAACGCCGCTCTCTCCTGACCCGGGGAGAGGGGAAGGGCACGGCGGAATTCCCTATATGCTAATATCACACCTTGATCAAATAAATATTCCTTAAATCAAAATTGAGGCACACCCGGTCACCCGTACGGAAGATGCCCGTCTTCAGCGGATTGGACACTTGGATGGTAAAGACCTGACCCTCTGCGGTCACCTCGTAGTTCACTTCGGATCCCAGATAGGTGACCAGGGTCACCTCCCCGTTGCAGATCCCTTCCTGGGCGGACAGTTCGATCATCTCCGGCCGGATGACCAGGGTTACGGCATCCCCCTTCTGGAGATGAGGATACCCCTCAAAAGAGAATCTTCGGTTCCAGAATTCCACCTCCTGCCTTCCGTCGACACTCTACAGCACATTGCCGGTCATGAAATTCGTCTGTTTTCCGATAAAATCGGCGACAAATTTCGTCCTCGGCCTGGCATAAATCTCCTCGGGCGTTCCGATCTGCTCGATTTCTCCCCGGTTCATCACCACGATTCGATCGGAGAGCGTCATCGCCTCTTCCTGGTCGTGGGTGACATAGATGGATGTGATATTGGATTTCTGCTGAATTTTCCGGATGAAGATGCGCATCTTGATCCGCAGCTTGGCATCCAGATTGGAGAGCGGCTCGTCGAACAGCAGCACCTTCGGTTCGTTGACCATCGCCCGGGCCAGGGCAACTCTCTGCTGCTGGCCGCCGGACAACTGGGCAACGGGCCGGTTCCCCAAACCGGCCAGGCCGACGAATTCCAGAATATTCTCCACCCTCTGCCTGATCTCCGCCGTTGCAAGATTTCTGAATTCCAATCCGAAGGCTACATTTTTATAGATATTCATATGAGGGAAAAGGGCATAGCTCTGAAACACCATGCAGGTATCCCTTTTGTTGGCGGGGATGTCGTTGATCTTCACACCATCGAGATGAATATCGCCGGTGGTCGGGTTTTCAAAGCCGCCGATCATCCTTAAAATTGTCGTCTTGCCGCATCCGGAAGGACCGAGAAGCGTCAGGAACTCCCCCCGTTTCATTTCGAGGTTGAAATTCTTGACGGCGATCACCTTTTCATCCTGGTACGCGCTCAGAAACTCTTTCGTGAGATTCTTGATCTGCAAATAGGCCTGATTCATGCTGTAGCGGCTCCCCTGATATGGATTATAGTGCCTCTGCCCTCTCGAACTTGATTCTTCTTTCCCCCTGCATCTGTTTGACAAGGAATTGAATCAACCACAAGGCCAACAGAATAAAGGCGATGATCACCACGGAAAAAGCGGCCGCCTGGGAAAGATCGGAATTTTCAACCGAGCCAAGGATGGCGATGGTGATCAGGTTCCATTTCCCGGAAACGACAAAGATGACGGCGCTGACCGCGGTCATGCATTTCACAAAGGTAAAGGCCAGTCCGGCGTAAAACGCCGGCGTGATCAGCGGGAGGGTAATTCTCCGGAAGGTGGTCGCGCTGTCCGCACCCAGATCGGTCGCCGCCTCTTCAATGCTGGGATCGATCTGCTGGAGTTCGGCAATGCCGGTCTGAACGCCCACGGCCAGATCACGGAAAATGAAAAGCAGCACGATGATGGCCGCTGTGCCGGTCAACTTGAGCGGATATTCGTTGAAGGCCAAGATATACCCGATTCCCACGACGGTTCCGGGAACGGCAAATGTCAGCAGCGATACCAGTTCCATCAGTCTCTTGCCCGGGAAATTCTTACGAACCACCAGGAACGCAATGATCATCGCCAGGATCCCGGCAATCGGCGTTGCGATCGACGACAACAGCAGCGTATCTCGGATAAACCCCCATCCTACGGTAAAAACATGTTTATAATTGCCGAACGTCAAGGAATGGTTGGCGCCCCAGAGCTTCACGAAAGAGCCGAACAGGACCATCCCGTAGAAGAGGAAGATGACCCCCGTCAACAGCAGGCAGAGTCCGAAGATTGAATATTTTGTGATCGGATGATCCATCTTGATCCGGGTGGACGATGGTTTGCCGGTCACCGTAACATACGACTTTCGGCTCACCCAGTATTTTTGCAAACCGAAGGCAATCAGGGATGGAATGAGGAGCAATATGGCCAGACCCGCCCCACTCCGCATATCATACATTCCAACAATCGTCAGATAAGCCTGGGTGGCGAGGATGGTATAGTTTCCCGCCAGGATCATCGGATTCCCGAAATCGGCCAGCGACTGGCTGAAGACCAGGAGAATCGCGCTGGCAATCCCCGGGGTGGCGAGGGGCAAGGTAATCCGGGTGAACACCTTCCATTTCGACGCGCCCAGATCCAGGGCCGCGTCTTCCAGGGCCGGGTCGATGGCCTGCAGGACGCCGTACAGCGTCAAATACGCGGTCGAGAAGTAGGTCAATGTCTCGACCACCAGCAGCCCGTAAAAACCGTAGATCTTGAAGTGAATGATATCATTCAAGATCATATTGCTGACGAACCCCTGCTTGCCGAACAATAAAATCGCGGACAGGGACATCATGAAGGGGGGGGCGATGATCGGAAAGGTGGCGGTCACGTTGAAGAACCGTTTCCAGGGAATGTCCACCCGGGTCACGGCATAGGCGAAAATAAAACCGATGACCGTGCCCAGAATCGAGACGGCCGAACCCAGGGTCAGGCTGTGGATCAAGGGCTGAACGTTGTAGCTTTTCGAAAGCAGCTCCGCGAAGACCTTCAGGCTGTAACGACCGTTTTCTTCAAAGCTCAACTGAAAAATTTTGAATAAGGGAAGAACGATAAACAGGAACAGAAAGACGCCGACCAGGGTAATCCCGAGGAGCAATAGAGGCTCCCTCCAGAGTTTCCGGATATCGGAGGGAACCCTCTTCAGATAGGCAACTGACCGCCCGCTTCCTGCCATGGGTGCACGCGCCTCATTCCAGCAGACTGCTGAAAAACGCCCATCTGCGGCGTTTCCCGCATCCTTCGCCGTTCGACGTATTCCGGGGACACGTTCCGATCCCTTTGGGCTTCCGGAACAAGCCCCCTCCCCCGGCGCCTCACGGCTCAGGATTTCGGGGGCATAGCATCTGGGCATCCCGTATCCGGTGCGGGACAAGCTTTTGAACAGCCTGCAAAAGAGCCTTTTTCATCCCTTCGCCGGGTTACTTACCGATGATCTGACGCCATTTTTCGATCAATCGCTTGTTGTTATTTCCCGACCACTCGGCGTCATAATTGATGAGTTTCACATCGGATGCCTTTGTCGCTCCGGCCGCAACCTCGGCCTGAGGGTTCAACGGAATCCGGAACCAGGCCTGCAGGAGGTCCTGCGCCCGCTTGGACAACACCCAATCGATGAATTTCTTGCCAAGCTCAGGTTCCGGTCCGCCTTTAACCAGCGCCACGACGCCAATCTCATACCCGGTTCCCTCGCTCGGGAACGACGCTTGGATCGGATAGCCTTTGGAAGTCCCTTTGGCCAGGATATCGTGGGAAAAGGCAATCCCGATGGCGATCTCGCCGAGCCCGGCCTGCGTGATACATGCCGAACCCGACGTGTTGTAATGGTGAATATTGGGCTCTAACTTTTTCCAGTAATCAAACGCCTTATCCTCTCCCATCAGTTGGACCAGGGTTGCCAGAGTGGTGTAGGCCGTTCCCGACGTATAAGGGTAGGCAATGGAAATATTGGCTTTAAACTCGGGCCTGATCAGATCCTGCCAGGAGGTCGGGAAGGGCAGTTTGTTTTTGGCAAACCAGTTGGTGTTGTTCCCGAAACCGATCGCCCCAAAGTAAAAACCGCTCCAGTTGTCCTGGGGATCCTTCAGCGTTCCCTTCAAAAAGGAAGCGCCGACGGGCGATGGATATGGGGTCAGCAGGCCTTCTTTCCGGCCCGCGGTGAATTCGTCGCTGGACCCGCCGAACCAGACGCTCACCTGGGGGTTCTTCGCCTCCGCCTTGAGCCGGGTCAGGACTTCGCCCGCCGACAACCGAACCCACTCCACCTTGATGCCGGTATCTTTGGTAAAAGCCTCCAGATAGATTTTCGCTTCATTCGGATCCAGGGCCGTGTACAGATGGAGCACATCGGCAGCCTTCGCCGTGGATTGACCGCCCAAAAGTGATAACAAGATGAATGAAATCGAAATGATCACGCGTAAGCATTTCATGATTTTCCCTCCCTTGTGATTTTTCAAAGTCCATGGACCGTCATGGGAATTCCCTTGACCGCACAGCAGGCCGATTCGGCCAACCTGCCCGCAAACGAAGACGATTTCACCGCCTTCACCCCGTCGAGCCCCCGGCTCATCCATTCTGAATTTGAGATCTTTAGCCCAACTTGAAAATCGGATCCCGAAATCGCGCATTGGAGATTGACATTAGGAACACTGCCCTGTAACGAAGCGAGGCAGGATGATGATTTTCAAAGGCCTCATTGTTTTTCCGCAGAACGACTGCGCATTCCACGCCGGATGACAGAATGGTAAATATCGTAGAAAATCAAAATCTTTACATGATCTGCAATGGAAACAAAATGCTGTATTGAACGTGTATAGAACCCCTGTAAAAAAGTCAACCGGTATTTTGATTTATGGTTTTGCCGAATGGGCTTGGTTTTTTAGGGCTGGTTGCCGGTTGTCCTGAATCTTTTCTTGACACATCGGAATACTTGCCGCATATTTCCGGCGCTCGGAAGAAAGCGAATATCAGACAATTGGTATTAGACACAACTGGGGGGAATGGCGCTTGAACATTGTATTCGATCTCGGCGGCGTGGTGCTGACCTGGAACCCACGGGCGATCGTCGCCGAGGTGTTCGCTGACGAGGCGTCCCGGGCTCTGGTGCTCTCGGAGGTGTTCGGCCACCGCGACTGGGTAGAGCTCGACCGCGGGACGTTGCCGCTCGAGGCCGCGATCGCGGGCGCGGCTTCACGGACGGGCCTGCCGGAAGCAGACCTGGCGCGAATGTTTCGGCGAGTGCCGTCGGCCCTGGTCCCGATCCCGCAGATGGTCGACCTGCTCCACCGGCTCAAAGCGCGAGGCCACGCGCTCTACTGCCTGTCGAACCTGCACGCCGGCTCCCTTGCGCATCTGAAAATCGGGCACACATTCTGGGAGCTCTTCGACGGCGCCGTCATCTCGTGTCTCGTGCATCTGTGCAAGCCGGAGCCGGCGATCTATGCGCACATGCTCGAGACCTTGAGGCTGAGCGGGCCCGAAACGCTGTTCATCGACGACCTGGAGGCGAATCTGGACGCAGCGAAGCCCTTCGGTCTGCGCACCATCCGATTCGTGACCCAGGCGCAGTGCGAGCGGGAGTTGAAAGCGATAGGGTGTATCTAAACGAAGGAGGAACTCCATGTACTCAGACCTGAAGGGAAAAACAGCGATTGTTACCGGTTCCGGAAAAAAGACCGGCATTGGTTATGGCATAGCCGACAGGCTGGCCTCTTGCGGTTGCCATGTCATCATTGCCGACCTGGGAAAGACGCCCCCCCCCGAAGAACCTTTGAAGACGGCAACGGGCGAAGAAATGGATATGATCGCCGCCGAACTGGCGCAGACTTACGGTGTCAGGACACTCGCCGTGACCGTCGATGTTACGGACAACCTGGCCATCGGCGGCATGATGGAGAAGATCAAAGGATGTTTCGATCGCATCGATGTTCTTTGTAACAATGCCGGCGCCTCCTTCGGCGTCCCGAATACGGTCCTGAGTTACGATGAAGCGGCCTGGATCAGGACCGTGGAGGTGAATCTTTTTTCCGTCTTTCGCATGTCGCGGGCCGTCATTCCCATGATGATGGGCAAGCCCGCAGCCATTATCAACACGGCATCCCGGGCCGGCAAGGTTCCCCCCATCTTCAACAGCGCCTATGCTGTGGCCAAGGCCGGGGTGATCATGCTGACCAAGACCATGGCCAAAGAACTGGGCGGCGCCGGCATCCGCGTCAATGCCATCTGTCCGGGACAGATCGGAACGGATCTGGAGCAGTGGCGCTTCGGCCTGGAGGCGGCCTTTTTCAACACGACCGTTGAAGAGCGGGAACAGGAGATGTGCAAGACGATTCCGCTGGGGCATATCGGTCTGCCCCGCGACGCCGCCGATCTGGTTGCCTTCCTGGCATCCGAGGCGTCGAGATATATCACGGGACAGGCGATCAACCTCGACGGCGGCCAGTGCATGGAACTTTAAATATACTGTCTTGACAAAGGAGACCGGCTCTATGGATAAAATCATCGGCGGCAGACTTGCGGCGGAAGCCCTGATCGAACGGGATGTGGACTACATCTTTTCTCTCAGCGGCGGACACATCACCCCCATTTATCAGTTCCTGGAAAACTCAAAAATTACCATCTTCGATACGCGGCATGAGCAGGCGGCCGTCTTCATGGCCGAGGCCTGGGCGAGGATGACAAGAAAACCGGCGGTCGCCATGGTCACCGCCGGACCGGGCTTCACCAACGCCCTCTCGGGCATCGCCAGCGCCAGGCTGTCCAACACCCCGGTGATCCTCATCGCCGGTTGTGTGGGGCTGGAAAGCGTGGAAAAGCTCGATCTTCAGGATATGACCCAGCTTCCCGTGATTGCGCCCATGGTCAAGAAGGCCTTCGTCTGCCAGGTTGCGGAGAGGATTCCCGAATATATCGACATGGCCTTCCGGGCGGCCATGAGCGGCCGGCCCGGTCCGGTTTATCTGGAGCTTCCCTGCGACCTTCTGAATGCCACGATCGACCCGGCCAAGGTCAAGAAGATGCATACAAGATTGGAATCCAAGCCCGTTGACCGGAAAAACACCGCGAAAGTCGTAGACCTCCTCCAGGCGGCGAAAAATCCCGTCGTTATCGCCGGCGGCGGCGCCTGGTATGCCGACGCCGGAGAAGAACTCATCGCGTTTGTTGAAAAAACGGGAATTCCGGCCTTTACGGCGGGTGCGGGACGGGGCGTCATTCCCGACACCCACCCCCTCTGTTTCGAATCGTCCCTGGCGATACGCCCCGGTGCGGCCATGCTGGCCCTTCTCAGCACCGATCTGGTCCTTTTTCTCGGCGACAGTCTCAGTCTCTTCTATATCTTTGGAGAAATCTTCCCGGCCAGCGCCAAATTCGTTCAGGTCGATATCCTGCCGGATGAGATCGGACGGAACCGCACCGTCGATCTGGGCATCGTCAGCGACATCCAGTCCTTCCTAACAGAATTGAATGGCATCCTGGATGAAAAGGCCGTCGGCGCCACCCTTCGTGAACAGTTCCGGCCCTGGGTGGAGACCCTTCGCGGCGCCGAAAAAGAGAGCAAAGATCAGGCCAAATCCATGTGGGAATGCAGCACCCTGCCCATTCATCCCATGCGGCTGGCCAAGGAAGTCAACGATTTTATGAATCGCGAAGACGACATCGTCGTCGCCGACGGCGGGGATACCTCCACCTGGATGGGCATGACCCGGACGGTTCGCAAGGGGGGGACCTACCTGGACTATGGCCTTTACGGATGTCTCGCGGTGGGGCTTCCCTATGCCATCGCGGCAAAGCTGAAGAATCCGGATCAACGCGTTCTCGCCATCATGGGCGACGGCTCCACCGGTTTTAATTTTATGGAATACCATACCGCCATCCGCAAGAAAATCCCGATTGTGGCGGTCATCGCCAACGATCAGGCCTGGGGCATGATCATGCACAGCCAGAAACTGCGCCTGGGGCACCATATTCCGGAAGGAACGGAACTGGGCTGGGTGGATTATCATAAGATGGTCGAGACCCTCGGCGGTTTCGGAATCTGCGTGGAGAAGCCCGAGGATATCCGGCCGGCGCTGGAGGCGGCCTTTGCCTCCGGCAAGACGGCCTGCATCAATGTCAAGGTCGATCCCTCGGTCATCAGTCCGGGCAGCGTGGCCCTCGCCAACCTTGGCGGATACAAGAGCAGTTGAGGGATCGATTTTTTACATCGCCATTTATCGGGGACATGTGGGGACACCTTGCGGCAGGGTGTCCCCATGCCCGAAGGCATCGGAACGTGTCCCCGGAATAAAGGAGACCCCATGAATGAGGCGGCTGCACCCAAGGAATACAGGCTGTCCAAACGCAGTTCCTATTATATCTTCACCCTGCTGTTTCTGCTCTATTTCTTCGATTACGTCGATCGGATGATCGTGACATCCCTTTTCCCCTTCATTCAAAAGGAATGGGGGCTTACGGACACCCAGTCCGGCATGCTCGTGTCGGTGGTCTATTGGTCCATCGTCGCCTTCGTCTTTCCCGTCTCGATTCTCGTGGACCGCTGGAGCCGAAAAAAAACCATCGGCATCATGGCCCTTCTCTGGACGGCCGCTACGGCCGCCTGCGCCTTCACCAAGAGCTTCCCCCAGTTGCTTATGGCCCGCTCCGGCATCGGCATCGGGGAGGCCGGGTATGCCCCCGCCGGCACAGCCATGCTCTCGGGTCTGTTTCCCCCGGAAAAACGTTCCCGCATGCTGGGTCTCTGGAATATCTCCATTCCTCTCGGCATCGCGGTCGGCATCGGTGTCGGCGGCTTCGTGGCCCAACATTGGGGATGGCGGCATGCCTTCGGCCTGGTGGCCCTTCCTGGGGCGATTGTCGCCATCCTTTTTTTCTTCGTCAAGGACTATAAGACGGTGGAGCTGGTCAAAACGGTGGATTCCTGCGATACCGGCCGGAGCCGGGTCAAGATGAGCAAGATGGATATCTTTCGCAGGTTCATCCATGTTCCCTCCCTGATTCTGACCAATGTCGGGTTTATCGGGTGCATCTTCGCCAACAATGCCATCATCACCTGGCTCCCCACCTATTTTCACCGCGTGGAAGGCATCCCCATAAGCGAGGCGGGCATGAAAACGGGGCTGCTCATGCTGCTGGCCATCGTCGGCCTCCCCTTGGGGGGATGGTTGGCCGACATGTGGTTTAAGAAGCGGGTGAGCGCACGACTGCTGTTTCCTGCGATTACGACAGTCCTGAACGCCATCGTCCTGTTTGCCGCTTTTTCCTTCCTTGAGGGAAAGTCACAGTACATGATGCTTCTGCTCATGGGGGTATTGGCCAGCGCGTTTGCCCCGGCGGCCATCACCGTCACCCAGGAGGTGGTCCACCCCGGACTTCGGGCTATTTCCTACTCCATCTGCGTCGTCGTTCAGAATCTCTTCGGGGCGTCCATGGCCCCGATCGTGATCGGGGCGATTTCCGATGCCTACGGCATCAAATCGGCTATGTCCATCCTGCCCGCTTTCCTTCTGATCTCGGCCCTGCTGTTCTTTGCCGGATCCTTCTTCTACGAAAAGGATCTGAACAAAGTGGAAAAGATCACCCTGGAATGCGAGGATTGACGCAAGCGGATTGACAGAGAGCTGTTCTGATCATCGGCTTCATCGAAGACCCGTTGGTGATCAGACCGGGCATCGGGATCAAGCTCCCCAATGCGGCCCGGCATCCGCTGGGATGTCAACTGATGGGTGAGGGCGATGATCTGTCAATGGTGCAGAAGGTCCTGGGACACCGGCGGCAGGAGATGACCCGCAGGTATGCAAGACGAACGGCAAAACATGTCGGCAATATCCTTGCGGACCGCAGGTGGGTGGTTCAGTTGGACGATATAAGGGAAAAAAAATTAGTGACCGAATAGTGACCGAAATCTAAGGTAACAATCCTAACAATAGCGGCGGCATCCATCAAATTCTCAACATAACTTACTGCATCTCTTACGCTTTCAAATATTCATGTTTTCCGGATACCCCTAAAAATACCCCCATATTTTGACCTCTCCTGCTTTCAATCTGACATTTATTTCTCAAAATATCAATCCAACAATGCTTTTTTTGCAAATAGAAAGGTGAAGAGCACACATCCTAAGCAACCTGCCCTAAAAAACATTTGACAAAATCTTTATGTTTTACTATTTTCCACGTAACTCCTCTGACAAGGAAGGAACGAACAATATAGTGAAACAGGAAAAAACCAAGCTGGGCAAATTTGAAATGCAGCTTCTCGCCTATGCCCAACTCAGGGAAAAAGAATTCATCTCCTCGGGCGAAATTGCCTCCGCCCTGGATATTAATGCCGAACAGGAATGGAAACTCCTCAACCGGATGACGACCTCCGGTCTGATTATCCGTTTGAAAAGGGGCGTCTATCTGGTCCCTTCCCGCATGCCTGCCGGCGGACGGTGGACGGTCAGCGGCTATTACATCCTTTCCAAGCTCATGGAGGTCATCAAAGGCCGATACCAGATCAGCGGTCCCAGCGCCTTTAACTTTTATGGCTTCGACGACCAGGTCCCAAACCGGATTTATGTTTATAACGACCGGATTTTCGGAGAAAAGGAGATCGGCGGAACCGATTTCGTGTTTATCAAAACGAACATCAAACGGTTGGGTTCGACAAAGAACTTGAAGACGCCTGATGGCATCGATGCCGTCATGGCCACCAAAACCAGGGCGCTGGTCGATGCCGTGTATGACTGGTCTCGGTACAACACCCTTCCACGGGCCTACGGATGGATCGCGGAGACGCTGAAAAAAGACCCGGCCATTATCGAGGACCTTGTCGGCGACACGCTCCAATACGGCAACAAGGGGACGGTCAAGCGCATCGGATACCTGCTTGCCCAACTCGGCATCGCCGCTGATCGTCTCCTTGAAATGAAACAAAAACTCGGCCATGCCAAGTCGCTGATCCCCTGGATAGCCGGTCAGGTGGCAAAAGGAAGCGTCAATAAGGAATGGGGGTTGATTGTCAATGGATCCATCCCGCGATCATAGGATTTCGGTCCACGAAGATCAGGCGTTCTTCCGCGAGGCGGTGCTTTTCACCGCGGGCCAGACAGGATTGAATGCAACCCTCATCGAAAAGGATTATTTCTGCACAGTCCTTCTGCACTATCTTTATGACCAGCCGGACAGCCCACTCATCTTCCGGGGAGGCACCTGCATCGGCAAGGTCTATGCCGATTTTTACCGACTCAGCGAAGACCTCGATTTCATGATTTCGACGCCACCTGAAGCGAGCATTTCCGTGCGACGGAAACGGATGGCGCCGGTGAGGGAATGGGTGAGGAAAATTTCGGAAGAGATGAGCATCCTAACCCTCCCTGAGGATTTCACCGGGCATAACAGCTCCCGGCAGTATGTCGCTTATGTGACCTACCCTTCGGTTTTCCTCACGGATGAAGCGGCCCGTATCAAGATTGAAGTAGGTTTGCGCGAAGCGCCCCTGATGCCGCCTGTGCAAATGAAGGCCAGAACGCTGCTTCTGAACCCTTTTACTCGAAAATCCCTGGTTCCCGACATCGATTTGACGACCTTGTCCATGAAGGAGGCCATCGCCGAAAAGTTGCGGGCGGCATTGACACGGTTAGAGCCGGCCATTCGTGACTTCTTCGATATCGATTATCTGGCCTCCCAAAATAAGATGAATCTCAACGATCGGCATCTCTTCCAGCTTCTCGCCGAAAAGCTGAAGGTTCCGGGAAATCCGCCTATCGATCTATCGCCGGCGCGAAAAGATAAACTCAAGACCCAGATCAACACGGAACTGAAACCGGTGCTACGTCCCGTCGATTTTGAAAGATTTGACCTTGAGCGGGTTTTTAATATTGCGGCGGAAATTGGTCAGATGTTGCCGAAAAGGGGAAAGGAATTCTCTTCCTTGAAATAAATATTCGTATATCCTATGAAAAAGCAGATCATAAAAAACATAGGCCCAGAAGGCCACAGGCGCCGTCTTAGAGTGTCCTGGTGGAGGCGGCGGGAGTCGAACCCGCATCTCACGAGTTAAGTAATTAAATCTATTAAGCATAGATTGACCATGACCGCTGCTTGACCCTATCCGATCATCGCAATTAACCATTTTCGCAGCTCAAGAAGTGACAATATCGCTTGATTTCGTATGTGGATATGTGTTAGGCTGTAATACACGTAACGCATAATCCATTTTGAGGTTGAGCAATGTCTAAAATATTGAACGTCCGGCTTACGGATGACATATCATCCCGTCTCGATTTTCTGGCTGATAAGACGAAACGTCCAAAAAGCTTCTATATCAGGGAAATCCTTGTCCGGCACCTTCCGGAGTATGAAGACGCCTATCTTGCCCTTGATCGCATCAACGACAGGAACGCTAAATATTACTCGACAGAGGACATGGAGAAGATCCTTGACCTATAGCATCCAATGGCATGAAACAGCCATAAACGATCTAAAGAATATTGATCGTCAAACGCAAAAGAAGATCATAGCCAGGGTAAAGGATTATCTTTCTAAAGATCCTCTCAGCCTGGGTAAGCCGCTCAAAGGAATCTTCAAGGGCCTTTATCGCTACCGCTACGGATCTTACCGTATCATTTACGCCATAGACCGAGGGTCAGTGGTGATTCTGATTTTAAGAATAGCAGATAGAAAAGATGTTTACGAAATTCATATACGAACGAAGGAAAAATAACCTTACCCCTTTTTATATGTACCTTCAGGGCCTTTTTAAAGCATGCCACGCCAAATCTGTATTCTACTACCAATTAGCAAAGAGTTTTGATAGCCAAAGTGGTTCCGCTGATAAGGATCAATTCTTTAAGTGGCAAGCTGTAAGCTGGGATTTCGAGGCCATGAAACAAACAGTTATGGGTATAATGAAAGCGATACAGCCTGGTAAAGATGTGCCATTCAGTGATAGGGACTACACAAGAATCAAAGAAGAAGATCTGAAGAATGTTCAAGCAGAAAAATAAGGACACCGACGACGATTTGAGGTCGGTTTACACGCAAAGCGCAAAGGTCGTTTTCGTTGACAAAACTGACAAAGAATTGACAATGGGAAAAACGACCTAAGTACTTGAAATCATGGTGGAGGCGGCGGGAGTCGAACCCGCGTCCGGAAACCTTCCACTGCACTTTCTACGCACGTATCTTCTGTTTTGAGATTCGCCCCTGAGGGCTCCCGGAAGCAGGATCCCTCGATCGCTATCCTGTTTTATGGCTTTTCGCCCCTCTCCCCCCAGGCGTGGAAAAGCGGTTATCCTGCCCGTATGACGCCTCCGAACCGGCCCGACAGGCGAAACCGGGGAGACGTTAGCCGACTAAGCGGCTAAAGCGTAATCGTAGTTGTCTGCGATTATATTGTCCTGCCTGTTTAACGAGGCCTGCAGGAACCTCGGTACGCTTATGCAGCTTCACATATCCCC
>JAPLJW010000055.1 GCA_026388365.1 Deltaproteobacteria bacterium
CCCTCAAATGGATCCTCACCCTCCCGGAGATCCGCGAGCTGACGAAGGGCGAGGTCACCGGAAAATTAGATGAGATCCGCATCGATCCCAACGACGTCTTCACCCTCTGCTGGTCCTCCGGGACGGAGGCGGAGCCCAAGGGATGTCCGCTCAGCCACAACAACTGGCTGTTCCAATCCTCCCTCTGTTTCGAGTCCGCACCGATCCTTCCGGGCGACAACCTCATCACCGCCGGGCCGCTCGTCAACATGGCCTCCATCGGGACCGTCTTCGTGGAATGGCTCAAGGGGGGCGGCAAGCTCGTCCTCCACCACCCGTTCGACGGGCCGACCTTCATCCTCCAGATGATCATGGAGGAGGTCCACTACACCCTCCTCGTCCCCGCCGTCGTCAACGCCCTGCTGAAGCATCCCAAGGTGGACCAGTTCGACCTCTCTAAGGTCCGGGCGATCACGATCGGCGCGGCGCCGCCTTCGCTGTGGTCCGTCCAGGAGCTGAAGCGCCGCTGGGGGATCGAGTTCGACAACATCTGGGGCCAGAACGAGGGAACCGGGAACATCGCCGGGCCGTTCCACATCCCCGACATGGAAATGCGGATCGACCACTTCCCGCAATTGGGAAAGAAGGGATCGCACTGGAAGCCGGAGGGCTACCTCCGTTTTATCGACATGAAAATCGTCGATCCGATGACGAAGGCGGAGGTGACGGAGGAGGGGAAGGTGGGCGAACTCTTCTACCGGGGGCCGAACGTCATTCCGGGTTATTTCAAACGTCCCGACCTGACGGCGAAGGCCTTCGATCAGGACGGCTTCTTCAACACGGGAGACCTCTTCCAGGTGAAGGACAACGACTGCGTCGGCTTCTTCGATCGGTCAAAGGACATCATCATCCGGGGCGGCTTCAACGTCAGCGCCCAGGAGGTGGAGAACATGGTCCTCGGCCATCCCAAGGTCCTGGACGCGGCGGCGGTGGCCATGCCCGACGAGATCCTCGGCGAGCGGACCTGCATCTACCTGGTCTTGCGGCCGGGCGAGAGGATCGGGCTCCCGGAGATCATCGCCTTCATGAAGGGGAAGGGGATCGCCGTTTACAAGATTCCGGAGCGCCTGGAGATCGTGGAGGCCATCCCCCGGAACCCCGTGGGAAAGATCTTGAAAAAGGCCCTGCGCGAGGACATCCGGAAGAAGATCGGCGCGGCCTGACCCTTTTCATCAACGCCTGCAAACTTGGTATGCTGATCGACCGCTGGTCATTCGGGGGGGGGGTGTAATTCGGTAATTCGGGGGACAGCATACATAATTATTGCGAAAGAAAATATTGAATCAAGTAAACTCTCCCCGGAAAAACGATATCAACCAAAACAGATAAGGAGGTAGGAGATGGCCAAGGTATTCAACATGGTGGTGGATGAGAAGGGAATCGGGGTGATCACGTTCGACGTGGTCGGCGAGGCGATGAACACCTGGACGGAGGACGCCTTCATCGGTTTCGACCGGGTCATGCAGGAACTGGAGATCGCCAAGGGGATCCGCGGGATCATCTTCATATCGGGCAAGCCGGAGAACTTTCTCGCCGGCGCCAACCTGAAGCTGATCTCCCAGATCGAAAGCGCGGAGGAGGTGCGCAGGACCCTGGACCTCTTCCACGGCTCCTTCGCCCGTCTTATCGCCCTGAAATTTCCGTCGGTTGCGGCGATCCACGGACACTGCCTCGGCGGGGGTCTGGAATTTTCGCTCGCCTGTACGGCCCGGATCGCGAAGGAGGGGAAGAACACCCTCATCGGCCTGCCGGAATGTAACGTGGGCCTCTTCCCCGGCGGCGGGGGGACGCAGCGTCTGCCCCGTTTGATCGGCTACGGCGCCTTCGAACTGATCCTGAAGGGGACGATGCTACCGGCCGCCAAGGCTTATGAGCTGGGTATCGTGGACCGGCTTATTCCCGCGGAAGGCGACCTGCTTGCGTCGGCGAGGGCGCTCCTCGAACAGGTCATCGCCGGAACGGCGGACCTGAAGCGGCCCGCCCAGGATTTCTCCCAGATCGACGCCGTCGCCGAGATGGCCAAGGCCGGGATCCTCAAGGCGACCAAGGGCCGGGAGATCCCG
>JAPLJW010000041.1 GCA_026388365.1 Deltaproteobacteria bacterium
AGTTTGTTGATCCTCTCCAGGACCTCCCGTTCCATCTTGGCAATTTCCGGGTCGGGATTCCGCTGCCCCACTTTCCGCAACAGGGCCTTCTTGGCCAGAATGGCCGTCCTCTCGAATGTGCCGCCAATGCCGACGCCGACAATCGTCGGAGGGCAGGGGTTGGAACCGGATTCTTTCATGCGGGTGACGATGAAATCCTTGATGCCTTCAGCACCCGCCGAAGGCGCCAGCATGTGGACGCGGCTCATATTCTCCGCGCCCCCCCCCTTCGGGACAGCCATGATTCTGATCTTGTCGCCGGGAACGATATCATAATGGATGATCGCCGGGGTATTGTCCCCGGTATTCTTTCGGGTAAAGGGATTGCAGGCCGACTTTCTCAGGTATCCCTCTTTGTACCCCTGCCGCACGCCCTCGTTAATGGCGTCCCTCAGATTCCCCCCGACCACATGAACATCCTGACCCATATCGACAAATACGACGGCAAGACCCGTATCCTGGCAGATGGGGTACTCCCCCTGCGCTGCGATGGCGACGTTCTCCTTGAGTTCCTTGATCACTTCCCGCGCAACGGGGGACTCATCGCTCTGAATCCTCCGGTCGAATTCGTCAATCACATCCTGCCCCAATTTATAATTGGCGTCGATAAAGAGGTCCTTGACCGTTTGGATAATCTTGTCAACCTGGATCTCCCTCATGCTTGACCCCCTTTCTCCTCACTTCTTGACGGCTTTGTAAAAAGTCCGGATGCTGCGTTGCGCTTCACCCTTCGTCGTTGCAGCGTACGCTAAAGTACGCCTCACTCCTCAGGGCTCGCGAGCCTTGCCGGAGCCTGCCCCGGCGGAAGCCGGGGGAGCTTTTTACGAGAGCGTCACTTCTTCACCTGTTCAATGGCCCGTTTCAGGGCGTTCTGGAGCATGCTGATCGGCGGTTTCCGGATGAAGTTTTTCTCCATCAGGTGGTGGATGAGTTTGCGGGATTCCTTGATGTCGTCCTCGGCCCGCTTGAAGGCCTCTTTGCCTGTCATCTTCACCCGGGCCACGCCGTCCTTGATGGCCTGCATGGCCACGTCGCGGGCCTCGGCGGGAAAGACCTCCCACTCATCCATCTTGGGCATGATGTTGTCCGGGTTGATGCCCCGCTTCTCCGCGGTCTTGGCCACGGAGTAGGCCGCTGCGATGGCCATGTTGTCCGTGATCTTCGAGGCCTTGACGAGGAGGGCCCCTTTCAGGATCCCCGGGAAGCCGAGGGAGTTGTTCACCTGGTTGGGGAAGTCCCCGCGGCCCGTAGCGGCGATGTAGGCCCCCGCTTCCTTGGCGGCGTAGGGGTAGATCTCCGGCACGGGGTTCGCGCAGGCAAAGACGATCGCCTTTTTCCCCATGGAGCTCACCCAGGCGGGTTTGATCACGTCCGGCCCCGGCGTGGACAGGGCAATGAGGACATCGGCGCCCTTCATGGCCGCATCGATGGAATTGACCTTCTTCGGGTTTGTGGCCTTGCAGATCTCCCACTTCCGGTAGAACCGCTTGTCCGCCTGGAGATCCTTGCGGCCCTTGTGGAGTCCCCCCTTGGAATCGCAGACGATGACCTTTTCCGGGTCCGCCCCGGCCTGGAGGATCAGGCGGATGATCGTCGTATTCGAGGCGCCCGCGCCGAACATCGCGAGGCGGACGTCCTTCAGCTCCTTGCCCGCCACCTTGAGGGCGTTGACGAGCCCGGCCAGGGTCACGGAACCGGTGCCCTGGGCATCGTCATGCCAGACCGGGATCTGGCAGGCATCGCGCAGGGTGTCGAGGACCTTGAAACAGTTCGGTTGGGAGATGTCCTCCAGGTTGACAGCGCCGAAACTCGGCTCCAGCATCTTGACGAAATCGATGATCTTGTCGGGATCATGCTCGCCCTTGGCGTTGTAGCTGTTGATGCACAGCGCGACGCCGTCCACGCCGCCCAGGTACTTCATCAGGAAGGCCTTGCCTTCCATGACGCCGAGCCCGCCGGATGGCGTCACATCGCCGTCCCCCAAGACGCGGGTGGAGTCGCTCACCACGGCAACGAGGTTGCCCCGGTTGGACAATTCAAATGAAGAATTGTTGTTGTCCCGGATGGTTGTGGAGACCTTGGACACGCCGGGGGTGTACCAGACATTGAACCAGTTGAACCCGTAAACACCGGCCTTGGGGACGGTCATCATCTTGCCGCCATAGAATTTGTGGGCATCGTAAGCGAGTTCCTTCAGGAACAGGGTCTGCCCCTTGGCGATCTGTCCTTCCGTAAAATTCTTCGGGAAGGCCTTCCGTAAATCGGTCAGTGCAAAGTCAATCTTACCCATACAATCCTTACTCCTTTCTCTGTGTTTTTTCCTGTTTAGGATTCGACGAACCTTGCGATGCGTCGTTGTTCTTCAACCGGTTTTCCTGTTGCGGTATGCGGAGATGTAAGCCGAAGGGACGGAGAATAAAGGGCGCCGCCGGACAAGACTTGTTTTCGAAGCCGCCCCTGTCGACAAACTGCGCAGGATAACAATCAGGCATAGATTCAAGGTCTGTCTTGGATGGTCTTCTGACTCAAAAGGAAAACCCGACGCCTTGTGCAGAAATCGTATGTTTTATTATCTAACCCATTCCATGATGTCAAGAAAAAAAGTGAAAAACGATTTCCGGCACGACACTCCGGCACCGTTCAGAAATGCTTTGCAGCACCGACCTTTACGGCTACCCTCATCCGTTCATTTCCGGACGGTCAAAGGGGCCATGTCTCTGGCCGTAAAATATGTTACACGGAACAACCGCTGTGAGTCTTCACGAAGATGCACCGCGTATCTGAACGGCTATTTATTTCACGGTGACCACGGGACAAGGGGCTTCGAGAATGACATATTGGGCGGTAGAACCGAAAATGAATTTACCGACTTTGGATTTTTTCTCCACCCCAAGGATGATTTCGTCGATATGTTTTTCTTTCGCGAAGTTCACAATGTCTTCCCCCGGAGAAAGCCCGCGGATTAGCAAATGCACTTCACAGGGGATGTTGTCCCGTTCAAAGATGGCCTTGACGTAATCGAGTTCGTGCTCGGCTTTTCTAATATCCTCTTGTTCCTTCTCGGATCCTTGTACCATGGACGTGAGAACATACACGGTTGCATCGGTATCTTTGGCACGTTTCTTCGCAACTTTCACCGCCTCTTTCGCCGCATTGGATCTGTCATAGCCGACCATAATTTTCATCACAGACTCCTTTCGAGTTCTTTTTCGGAGGCGCGCCTCAGACCGGGAGGGCGCCCACATCGCGCAGGATTTTTTCGAGCGCCCTGCGCCCTTCGGGATCAAGCTGCTTCTGCGGCGGGAGGGGAGCACCCACCGGAAATCCCTGCATCTCGAGCCCCGCCTTGACGCACGCGGCCAGGGAATACCGCTGGAAGGCCACGTTGACGGGCCATTGCTTTTTCTGAAGGGCCGCCGCTTCCTCCCACCGGCCCTGCCGGGCTGTTTCGAACAGGGCAATGCTCTGCTCCGGAATGACACAGGCGGGACCGGACATCCAGCCGACGCCGCCAATGAGAAACACGAACAGCGGAACGGAAGAGGTATCGCTGAAGAGTTTGATCCGGTCGCCGAGGGTCGTGACGATGGACATGAGTTTGCCCACATTCCCCGACGCATCCTTAAGGTATTGGATGTTCGGTTCCTCGGCGAGCGCCCGGAGCGCTTCGACGGAAAAATCCCAGGTCTGGAATTTCGGATTCGTATACAGGGTAATCGGGCAGGACACGGCCCGGGCCACGGCCCGGAAATGGGCGACGACCTGCTGGTCGTTGAGGGGAAAGTAGCCCGGCATGACGGCCAGGATCCCGTCCACGCCCAGTTTCTCCGTCTCCGCGGCCTCCCGGACGGCGCCGGGGGTTGACGTATTGCAGACGCCCGCCACAACGGGAACCCGTCCTGCCGCCGCCTGGACCGTGACCTCCACGGTCCGCCGCTTCGTCTCCCAGTCCAGATAGGGGGCCTCGCCGGTGCTGCCCAGGGGCGTCAGGCCGTGCACCCCCTTGCGGATCAGGTGTTCCACGAGATCGGCCAGAGGCTGTTCCTTCAGCCTGCCCGCCTCGGTGAGGGGTGTAACCAAATAGGGGAAAATGCCGGTGAATGCTTTGGCGCCCATGCTATCCTCCTTTGTTGCTGCTTCTTGTCTGTCGTTGTTGCTTCCTTCCCGACCGTTGCTCGGTTTGTTTCCGATTCCGGCCTGGGCGACTCTACGCCGAGAGGAGCAGGCCGATATCGGGGATTTCTTCGAGATGGAGGACCCGCTCTATGAGAATCTCCGCCCGCGACGGCGGGATCACCCCCGCGACCAAGGACTTGAATTTTCCGATGACCTCCTCCTCGGAAAGGGGGTTCTCCGGATCACCCTTGGGGTATTCATTCGCCGCGGCAAGCTGCCGCCCGTCCTTCAGCACAATCCGCACGCGCGCCGGCCATTTGCGCGGGTAGGCCCCGGTCAGTTCGGGGTCGCTCTGGATCCGCACCTTCCTCATCAGCGAGAGAATGTCGGCGTCCCGCAGCCGGTCATCCGTGAAATCGCCGAGCTGAACATGACCATACCGGAGGGCCGTCGCAACACAGAAGGGGAGGCAGAATTTCGCCAGGTAGGGGGTCTTGGGTTCCACACCGCCCAGCAGATCGAGGGCGGCCTGGTACAAGGAAACATGAACCTCTTCCACGTCATCCGGCCGAAACGTCTTCCCGCCGGTCGCCAGGAGGATGGCATCGAGCATGGAGTGGGTATGGCCGCAGGAGGCATGGTATTTCAGGGAGTTGCGGTCCCCGTGGAAGACCTCCCCCAGGCCGTCGCAGCATTTTTTCTCGTCAAAATCCCGGGAGGTGGCGCGGAAGAACCCTTTCTCCCCTTCCAGGATGCGCCTCGCCCCGGTAAAACCTTCCTTCGCAAGAAGGGCCGCAAGCAGGCCGTTGAGGGCCGCCTTCCCCGGGTGAAGCTGTTTGCTCATGGCGCTTTCCTCAAGGAATTCCCAGAGCCCGGCGGCCTGGGTCCCCGCGGAGCCCAGGGCCCAGGCGAGCTGATCCCCGTTCAGGTCCAGGAGCTTGGCCGCCCCGGCGGCGGCGCCGAAAACGCCGCACGTGCTCGTCGTGTGCCAGTAATGGTAATGGCTGGGGCCGACGGCGAGGGCGATGCGGATCCCCACCTCGTAGCCGGCGGAGATGGCGACGATGAGGTCCCGGCCGGAGGCGTGCTGCCGCTCCGCCATGGCGAAAGCGGCAGGCATGACCACACAGGCCGGATGGAAAATCGATTCACGATGAAGATCATCCATCTCCACGACATGGGAGGACGCCCCGTTAACGAGGGCGGCGAACAGGCCATTGCTCCGGGATCCGTCGGGAATCACCGTGGCCTCCTCCGTTCCCCCGAGGCCGCGGACCACGTCCCGCACCATCCGGACCGGAGGGAGGTTCCCTCCGGCATAGGCAGAGCCAAGCCAGTCCAGGAAAAAGATCTTCATCCGGGAAACATGATCCCGGCTGAGGTCGGCAAACGTGAGGCCGCATACGTAGCGGGCCAGGCGGTCGGCAATAATTTCGGCAGGCATGACTTCCTCCTTAAAAAGCCCCTTCCTTCGCCAGGGCAATAAAGTGGGCGACATCGATCTTCTTCGGGCAAACATGGGTGCAGGCCTTGGAGGTGTGGCAGCGATACACCCCCTCTTCGCTGTAGAGCAGGGCCAGGCGCTCGTCCTTCTCCTCCTCCCGGCTGTCCATGAGTCGAATCACACTGGCCATGGCCGCATTGGAACCGATGAAATTCCGGTGGGTGCTGATGCAGGCCGTGGCGCAGCAAAAACAGTTGATGCAGCGGGTGGCGTCCTCGTACCGGGCGATCTCCTTCGGGGAAATCTGGAGTTCCGTCACCCCGGGCGGGGGCTCGATGGGACGGATGACATAGGGCTTGGCCCGGTGGACGCGTTCGTAGGCCTGCTCCCAGTCCACGACGAGGTCCCGGACCACAGGAGCGACGGTGACGGGTTCGATCCGGAAGCGCGTCGTGCCGAACAGCGCAACGGCATTCTCCACGAGAAGTTCGCAGGCCAGCATGGGCCGGCCGTTAACCTGTACGGAACAACTCCCGCACTGTCCGTGTTCGCAGGAAGAGACCCAGGTGAGGGTGGCATCCTGCTCCACATTGATCCTCCGGAACAGATCGACGAATCTCAGGATCCCCCCTGCCTCCAGCCCGTAGGTCTGGTCCCAGCTCTTGTCTCCGTCCGGGTCGTACCGTCTGATGGTGAGGGTCAGTTGATAGGTCTGTGACATGATTTTCTCCTTCCCGTTAATCCGTATCAGTACTTTCTCGGAATGACCTTGAAGTGATCGGAATGGGCATCCCCGGCCGTCTGCAGGCTCATATCAACGGGCCGCCGGGCGAAGAGGACCGTCCCGAATTCGGTCATGGACTCGACGTTGTGAAACTGGAACGCATCGCTCCGCTCCGGGAAGTCTTCGCGGAAGTGGGCGCCCCGGGATTCCTGCCGCTGGAGAGCCCCCTGGGCGATCACCATGGCCACCTCCAGAAGGTTATCGAGTTCCCATCGCTCCAGGAGTTCCTGGTTCGTCCGGAGCCCTCGGGTAGCGATGGCCGCCCCGGCCGAGCGCCGCTTGTATTCCTCAAGGGCCGCCACGGCCTCCCGCATCCCCCGTTCGTCGCGGAAGACGCCGACCTTGTGCGTCATCATGTCCCGCATCTCCAGGCGGACCTTGCCCGTATTTTCCGTTCCCCGCGCGGCCAGGTAGCCCGAGAACCGGGACAGGGTTTGCTCCCCGGCGCCGGCGGGATCGGCGATCCGCCCGTCCTTGAGACCGGAGAGAACGCTTTCGCCCGCCGCCTTGCCCATCACGAGGAGTTCGAGGAGTGAGTTGGTGCCGAGACGGTTGAAGCCGTGGAAACTCGCGCAGGCGCACTCGCCGATCGCAAAGAGGCCCGGAACGATTTCGCCCGCCGACCGCTGGACCGCCCCGTCCGCGTTGGTCGGGATGCCCCCCATGTGGTAGTGGTTGCTCGGCCGGACGGGGCAAAGCTGGGTGCGGGAATCCAGGTTGGCGTAGGTTTTGAAGAAGCTGGCCACCTCCTTGAGCTTGACCTCGTGGACGTATGCGGACAGGTGCCGCAGGTCGATCCAGACATGCGCGATCCCGTGGTCCGGATTCATGATGCCCCGGCCTTCCCGGATTTCCGTTTCAATCGATCGGGCAACGATATCCCGCGGCGCGAGGTTCTTCATCTTGGGGGCATACCGCTCCATAAACGGCTCCAGATCCTTGTTGCGGAGGATGCCGCCTTCGCTGCGCAGGGCCTCGCTGGCGAGGATGCCGGGCCCGACG
>JAPLJW010000277.1 GCA_026388365.1 Deltaproteobacteria bacterium
CCGGGGATGTTTCCGCCGATCCCTGAACCGGAACCTGGGAAGGCGGGGGCATTCCAACGACCGACTGTTGGGCTGAACCGGGGATAAACGACGGAGACGCGCTCATCGTCCCGGCAGCCTTGGGTGCGGAGGCCGCCGGGGACAAGGACGGAGAGGAGGCGGATTGAGCAGACGTCGCGGGGGCGCTTCCCGCCGGAGTCTGCAAACGACTTTTTCCCGGGGTTCCGGCAGGGGCTGCCGGGGGATTGGCCCGAGGGGGCCCGGGTGTTGTCACCGGCTGGGGGGTCACGGCCTGTCCCGTCAACTGGCCGGCAGCCGGTTTGGCCGTTGCGGTCTTCGCCGAAGCGTCCTTCTGTTCGACAGGCTGCGAGAGCGCGGCCGGCGCCGGTGGGTCCTCGCCCGCAAGGCGCGCCGTCCGACCCGTCTCCGGCGACAGGAAAACGATCGCCGCAAAGATAGTAAAAATGAGTTCACATAAACGTACAAACGGCATCAATTTTCCTGCCCCTTCATAATTTCTTTAAATGCGGGGGATGCAACGATATTCTTCAGGTCGGCATCCTTTCCCGCCCAGTTTTTCACGTCACCGTTGATCTTCAGGGCAACCTTCAGATACCAGAGACTCTCGTCGATCTCGTTCGTCCGGGCGTAGAGGCATGCCAAATTGTAATAAGGATCGACATAATCCTTTTGCAGGACGACGGCCCGGCCGAAAGCCGCAATCGCTTTACCCCGCTTCTTCTGGCCCATATAGATGACTCCAAGATTGTTCAAGGCCCTGACATGCCCGGGATCGCGCGTCAGGACCTTCTGGTAAAGATCCTTCGCCCCGCTGAGATCTCCCTTGCGCTGGGCGAGCAGGGCCTCCTTATACCACACCTCCGCTTCGCGCAGAGCCGGCTTTTCGCCTTTCTGAACCGTCGCCGGCGCCCCTTCCCCCGAGACCGCCGTCTTTTCGACCTGCGACCCTCCCGGAGTTGCGCCTGCCGGAACCGCTTCCAGAGCCGCGTTCCCCGAAGCCTTCGGAGTCAAAGGCTGAAACGCTGCGGGATTTTCCACGACGACCGGCTGGAGGGGGGCCTTTTTTTCGGGGGACGATTGCTGCATCAAGTAAACGGACAGGAGCAGGCCTGCCGGGATCAGGATAAGCAACATGACCGCCGCCTCAACGGCTATCTTCCGTTTCCGGGGCTGCCCCGATCGTTCGGGGCCGGAGGCAATAATGCCGCCAAACCGCTGGTAGCGGTCATCCCTTTCCCTCTGCGCCTTTCTCAGAGCGTCGTTGATATAACTCATTTCCCTCTCAGTCAACCAATTTGACGAACAGATGTCCGGCAGCCAGGAGCAGGGCTGCTGCCACGAGCGCCATGATGAGAATCACCGTGCGCCGCCGCACGTCCATCTCCGTCAGATAACCCGGTCCGATGTCCCTGACGGCAGCCCGGACGAGTCGGCGATCGACGGTTCTCAAGTCCCTGCCGTAGGCGATGAGCAGCGCCCGGTCGCAGATCGCGTTGATCCGCCGCGGGATCCCCCGCGACAGACTCGATATCAAGGCATAGCTCCCCACGGTAAAAACGCCGTTTGTCCCCCCTCCCGCCATAACCAGCCGGTGCTCAATATACCGCCGGACATCCTCCCGGACCAGGGGCTTCAGTTCATACCGGACCGTGATCCGCTCGTTGAGCTGGCGGAGCGACGGCAGCGCGAGAAGTTGCCGGAGCTCCGGCTGACCCAGAAGGATGATTTGAATGAGCTTCTCCCGGACCGTCTCGAGATTCGAGAGCATCCGGATCTGTTCCAGCACGCTGTGCGAAAGATTCTGCGCTTCGTCGATCATGAGGACGGCGTTCTTCCCTGCGGCGAAATTCCGCATGAGAAACGCATTGAGGCCGTCGAGATATCGCTTCTTCGTCCCCCGTCCCACCATCCTGATCCCGAATTCCTGGTTGATCGTTTTCAAAAGCTCGATATCGGAGAGGGCGGGATTGAAAATCAGCGCGCTCGCCGTCGAACCATCCAGACCCGTTAGGAGGGCGCGGCAGAGGGTCGTCTTGCCGGTGCCGATTCCGCCGGTGACGACCATGAACCCTTTCTTCTCGCCGATCCCATAGATCAGGCAGTTCAGCGCCTCCCGGTGCTGCGGGCTCAGGTAGAGGTACCGCGGATCCGGCGAAAGCGTGAACGGATTTTCCTTGAGTCCGAAATAGGTTTCATACATGACGACACCGGCTATTGAAACTGATAATTCAGCGTCTCCTGCTTCCCCCGGCGTTGAATGGTCAGGGAGAGGCCCGAACTTGACTTCAGGACGTTCAACAGCCCCGTCATGTCGTCCGCCGTCTGGATCGGCCGATTGTTGACCTTCTGGATGATGTCCCCGTCGATGATCCCCATCTTCTGGTAGATGCTCTCCGCCCGGATGTTGCTCACCAGAAAGCCGTCGGGGACCCCCGCATTAAAATAGGGGCGGATCTGCGCCTGCCGGAGCAAGCTCCCCATATCCTGGAGTCCCGCATCGATCTCGCTGCGGCTGATGACGGTCGCCCCGGCCGGAGCCAAAGCGGTCGTTGTTGCCATCCTTCCCGGCAAAGGCGGCAGGATCGGCCCCTCTTTCATCTCCGCCATCTTGAGGGTCCGTTCCTGATCGCCGACGAGGAGGTCGATGACGTTGCGCCTGATCCGGACCACTTTCATCCCGTTGATGAGATCCCCCGCCTTGACGAGCCGCTGTTTCTTTGTCCCTTTCTCCTCAACGATCGCAAACCCATGCTTGGGCCCGCCGGCGACGGTTCCCCTGAGCTCGATGAGCAGCGCGACATCCTGCGGCGGCGTTGCGGCAATCTGTTTATCCGTAGCGGCCTTGGTCGTTGTCCCGAAGAGATTCCGCTCCGGAATGATCCGGTAGGCATCCGCCGGTTCGCGGATGGAAACAGCCGTCGTCCGAATCTTCTCCGTCGCCGCCGGCGCCGGTCTTATCCGGATGAGTTGGAGTGTCAGGACCTTGTATAGGATCCCCGTCCCCTGGAAGAGCATTACAGCCATCACGGCGAGGATCACCGTCCGCCGGGAGACAAGCCCCCGGAAATCGGCAAGCGACAGATGGGAAAAACGCAACCAGTCCACTAATTCATCCCTCTAAAAATATCCTTTTACCCCTCTCACATAAACCGCGATTTCGGATTGCCCAGCGTGCCGCTGATGGTCAGCGCCATCCGTTTGTTGCCCTGCACCGGGATCTCGATTGTGCCGCTCAGGTCGATTTGGCTTTCCCTGAGATCTTCGGCAAGGAGAATATTCCCTTTCAGGGAGCAGCGGAGTTTATCCCCGTTGAGCGTCAACTGATTGATCTTCAAAGCCCCGTTCCGGAAAGCGACCTTTCCTTCAACACGGGTGAAATCGATCTTCTCGAAGCCGAGGAAACTCTCCAGGAGCGGATAGGCCCCGTTCGTCAAGGTGAAATCGACGTTTCCCGTTCCGTCCTTCAGCGCCTCCGCCGTTCCGGTGAAGGCGGCGGAACCGTTCAGCGTTCCCGTGATCGGGCGGGCAAGAACCTCCCGGAGCCAGGCGCATTTCTCAATACGGATATCCCGAATGGCCACCGTTGCACTGAGCGGCCCCTGGAAGGAAAAGAGTCGTGAAAAATCGACCCGGCTCCCCACCTCGCCGCCATAGCCCTCCGCGGCGATGAGGATCGCAAACCGCCCGCTCAGCAGGGAGAGTCCTCCGGGACGGACGCGAAGCCTATCAACATGCAGGATCGCATCCGGACGGTCGCGGAAAGCGACCGTGATACCCGAAAGCGCAAGTCCCGGCGGAAAGGACGGACGAATCGCATCCATGGAGAACGAGGCCTGGGGATACCGGGCGGCGGCAACCGCCTTCACGTAATCCGTCAGGGCTTCCCCGGGGAAGCGCAGATAAAGGAGGATGAGCAGCATCGCGATTCCGGAAAGAATATATCCTGCAATGGCCCGATTCAGCTTCAGTTTCATATCAACGACTCCCGGAAGACAAGGGCTGATAGGTGAACATCTGGATCAGCGCGCTCAGGTATTCCGGACTCTCCTTCATCTTGACGAGAGAGATCCTCCGAACCCGGATCATCTCTTCCGGTGATTCCGCCAGGTAGAGAAAATCGGTCAACTGTTTCATCGTCAGTTTATCCATCTTCATCTCCACGGTGGTTTCTTCGTAGCTCCCCGCAGGGGCGGACGGCAAGGGGTTCATTGAGCGGATGTTCGTCTTTACCGCCGCTTCGCCTGCCCGTTTTTCCAGATAGGAAATGAGCGCAAACCCCGGAGGCCGCCGTTCGATCACCCGCCGGATCTCTTCCGACCGCTGCCGGATGACGCCGTATTCCGCCCCAAGCACACCAAGATCGCGGAGCACCTTTTCGTTCGCGATGATCGCGCGGCGCACTTTCTGCCGGGCCTCGAAGTAGGGAACGACGGCGAACTGGATGAGCAGGACCGCCCCCGCAAGGATGAGCCCGGCCGTGACCGTAAGTTTCTGACTCTTTGTCAGTTGATCCCAGAAATGTCTCATTTTTTAACCGTGATCTTCAAATCAAACTCCACCCCGCTCCCCTGCTTGATCATACTGGTCGAGCCGATCGTGACCGTCTTGAAGTATTTCGAGTTCGCGAGCGCCTTTTTGATCGTATCCACGGCGTCAAAATTCCGCGCCTCCCCCTTGAGACCCATCACATCCCCGTCGAGGGTCAAAGAGGTCAGGAGGGAATCGGCGGGGGCGAGACCCGCGACTTCTTTCAGGAGATCCAGAACCGTCGCCGCCGATGCGGCATCTCCCACGCCGGCGAAAAGCTTCCGGGTCTCGGCGATCTTCCCCTTCAGTTGGGCAACCGGATCGACGATCCGCGTAACATCCGGATAGCTCTTCTTAAATTCCGTATTGACATCCCGCTTGAGCGCCGCCAGGCGGTGGCGGGCGCCGATGTCGTCGAGACCGATCTCGATGCCGGCCAGGATCAAGACAACCAGCGCCGCGACGGCGCCCTTCTTCATGCGATCCCGGAGCTCCCCATAGCCGGCCCGCGCCTCGGAGGCGCGCTGGCGGAAGTTGAACCCGCGCCCCTTGGCCATTGGCCGGGCCGCCAGGGCAAGCGCCTGATCCATGAGGGCCGGGTTCCATGAGGGCCGGAGAGTCTCTTCAATCTCAATATCTTCCTGCGCGGCAAGGTCGGTCCTCTCGACCGGGACGGCAAAGCGCTCCGCGAGCCCCTCTGCAAGCCCGGGGGTCTGCGAACCGCCTCCGGTCAGGATGACCGCCGCGGGCGGCTGGGCGAGGCTGCCCTGCCAGAGGAGATACGCCTCGGTGTTTTTGAGTTCGGCCAGCAAACGGCCGCACCACTCCCGGATGGCTGCCGACGCCTCCGGTGTAATTTCCCGGCTTCGTTTCATCACCTCCGTCGACCGTTCTCTGCTCATGGCCTTCGCCATGGCAGCCGTGATGTCCTCTCCACCGAAGGGGAAATTACGGATGTGGATGATCTGCTCCCTGCTCGCGAACACCGCGACCGTCTCCCGGGCGCCGACGTCAACGACGAGGGCGATCTTCGGAAAATCCGGTTTCTCCATGAGGCGCGTGACCAGCGGGACGGCATCAATGTCGATCACCGCCGTCTCGCGCACGTATTCGGCCAGGAGCGCCGTCCGATCGCCGACGAGGGCGCGGGGGGCAAGTGCGGCAAAGATCTCCGCCTGACCCGTCCGGCCGGTCAGCGTGTAATCGATGAAGACGTCGCCGAGGGGCGTCTGGATCAGAGGTTCGATGGCAAACGGGAGGGTCTGCCGGATCTTCCGGTGGTCGCGAAAAGGAAGCCGGATGCTCCGATACGAAAGGGCGCCGGAGGGGAGCGTCGTTACGCAGACGGACCCGCGAAAGATTTCATCCGCGAAAAGCTGCCTCACGGCCTCCGTGAGACCGCCCGCGGCGGCGAGATCGATCCGGCGGAAGCCGAGGAGACGGTATCCGCCCCGGAACCCCCGGGAGAGGAGAACCGCTTTGAGGGCGCTTGCGCCGATATCGAGACCCAGGATCCTTTCAGGCATTACTCCACCTTCCAAGACATCAGTTTGACCTTCCGCCGATCCGCTTCACGCTTGACGACACCCGTGATCCGCTCGGTCATCCGTCCCTGAAGGCCGACGGCCGTGATCTGAAAGATATCGCTATTGACCTTGATCAACGCCGGGGAGATGTTGAGTCCGGATGCCCGGGGAATCCTCTGATACCAGCCGGCATCCGCGAGGTCGTTCCGGACATCCCGGCGGTATCGGTCGAGCCAGTCGACATCCCCATCCGCCATCTCCGCCGCGAGCGCCCTGAGCACCGGTCTCGGGGCGGTATTGATGTTGATCCGCCCGTCGCCGAATACGGTCAAACACTGTACCAGCCCCGGAGAATCTCCCGTACCGTAAAATAGTTCACGATTTACGCCCTTTACCATCAATAATTCCTCAATGCAATCAATAGGTGCATTCTTGGCGGTGTAGGGCCTTGCCAGTCCCGCGTAGTAGGCCCCCTCGGCGCCGCCGCCGGTCACTTCGTCATCGGCATCGATCCAGTCCTTGATCGCATCCATGAGTTCCTCGGCCCTGCGCTGCTCCAGATGGAAGTACGGTCCGGTGAGGAGCCTCAGCAGGAACTCGCGGATCAGGGGGTTGTAGGCGTTCCCGCTTATGAGACGATTGACGAGAATCTTGCCCGTCTCATCCTGGATCGCCAGTTTGAAGGAGCCGTTATCGAAGAACCCCTCGGATTGGAGGGCGATCATCTCGGTGTTGGCCCACGGCTCCGTCAGGGCGTCGAACGACGTCTTGTCGGCGAGCAGGAGCGCCTCTCCCACGTAGAAGCCGGACTCGGCGATATACCGCAAACGGATCCCGTCGCTGATGTTTGCCGCCCCGTAAACCTCGGAACGGGTATCCCGGTTGAGCTGGATCGTCAAAGCAACAATGATGCTGACCATCAGCAAAACGATGATCAGGGCGACGCCCCGGCGGTTCGACCATTCGGATCTCATGGGGCCTCCGGACGGTTGAACGGGATGCGAACCCGGGTCGTGAAGAGATAGGGACGTTCCCGGTTCGCGGGGTTCAGCAGGTTCAGGCGGATCAGGACTTCGGCGGGAGCCCTTTTCTTCTGCGCTTCGCTCTCCCCGCCGGAGTCCCAGGAATCGTATTCCTTCCCCGCTTCGTCGGTGAAAACGTAGGTCAACGACTCGATCCCGTCACACAGGAGATAACCGCCGGGATAGGGCGCCTCCTTCTCCGGATCCCGGTAGATATTGTCGCTGCGCGAGAGGGTATAGCCCTCCTTTTCCGTACCTTCCGCGATGCCGTATTCGATCACGGTGATGCCGCCCGGGACGTCCTGTTCGCTGAAGGCGACGTGGGCCGCGGCGCGGAAGGTGAGGCGCACGAACTCCCGGTCGCGCAGGTTGTAGGGTTTCGTCTTGAACGTGAACGCCCTCCGCCAGATCGCCGCCGACTGCAGATCACGGACCATCCGATCGAGGGTGTTCCGAGCCATGCCGTAGATCTCGGCATTGTACTCGGTTTCGCGGATGATCCTGAAGGTCCCGGTATAAGAGACGTAAACGGTGGAAAGGACGATCCCGAGGATGAAGATCGCCAGGAGGATCTCGATCAGTGTGAAACCGTGCGTTTCCGATGCCGTCCCCATTTTCGGATCTCGGCACCTGCTGTCGGCTTCGCAAAAAGCTCCAGCGGCGAGGCGCGCGACCCCTGAGGAATGAGGCGTACTTTTGCGTACGTCGCAATGACGAAGGGGGAAGCGCAACGCCGCATATGGGCTTTTTGCGTGGCCGAACGTTCTCATGGCAGGACCGCCTTGTAGAGAATAAGCCGGTAGGTATTGCGCGTCGTCATCCGGCTGTTCGTCACCGTGAGGGCGATCCTCTTGAGGAGCGGTATCTCCTTCACGTCCCCGACCTCCACCTGCCAGGCGTAGTCGGGAAACTCCTCGCCGAAATCCCCTTTTGCGGAGACCCCCTCGCGGGGATCCGCCGCATCGATCCGGGCCATCCGTCCCTGGGCCAAAAGCGAGGCGGTGGTCAGAAAACGGGAACTCGACGCCATCGAGATGCTCTGAGACTGCGACTGATAGACCGTAACGAGCGTAATGGCCAGGATGGCCATGGCGATCATGACCTCAAGCAGCGTAAATCCCTCGCAGCCGGCAAAAAACTTCTGCGACAGGCGAAAGCGGGATGCCGGCCGACCCATCCGGGAGGGATCAGAGGCCGGCGGCGCGCTCTTCCTCATTGAAGGAGAAATCGACATATTTCTCATACACGGTCATGGTTTGAAGAAACGGATTGAAGATCACCGTAAAGACCCGGTCGTCCTTGGCCAAATGAACGATGGTCGGCGCCACGTAACCCCGCCGGAAGAAGCGGATGAACACCTCTCCCTCCGTCCTTCCGGCCTCATCCGCTTGCCTTACGTCCACGATCCGGATCCCCTCCGGAAAGCGGAACGCCCCCTTCCGGAGTTCCGCGCGCTTCTCGGCCGTCGTATCGGCCGGATAGCTCCATAAGGCCGGATGGTTCAGGTCGATGTGGAGGATATAGTCCGTCTGTTCCCGGACCGATTCGTATCGCAGTTCCTGGGCGGAGTTGATGAGGCGGCGCGTTGCGGCCTTGAGGTCATCGTTGAGCAGGGTGTCCCGAACGCGGGGAACGGCAATCAGGAGCATGATCCCGATGAGCAGCACCACCACGGACAGTTCAATCAGCGTATAACCCCGGTTATTCACTATCCCAGCTGTTGATATCCTTGTTCTTTCCCTCGCCGTCCGGTTCACCGTCGGCGCCGCGTGAGGAAAGATCGTAATCTCCTCGCGCGCCGGGAGAGATGTAGACGAAATCGTTGTCCCAGGGATCCTTGGGCACCTTGCCCTTTTCGAGGTAGCCGCCCTGGCGCCAGTTCTTCGCTTGCGCCCCCGCGGCGGGCGCTTCCACCAGGGCCTGAAGCCCCTGCTCCGTTGTCGGATAGTTGCCGTTGTCCAGCTTGTAGAGCTTCAGGGCCGTTTCGAGACTCTCCAGTTGTATCCGGGCCTTCGCCCGCCGCGCTTCGTCCGGCCGCCCCATGATCCGCGGGACGATGAGCCCCGCGAGGATGCCGAGGATGACGATGACCACCATCAGTTCTATCAGCGTGAAACCCCGCTCATTCCATCTTCTTTTTTTCATGCCTTTCTCCTTGGGACAGGGAAGCTGTCCCCCCATTATAGGTCTCACCGGACAAGCTGGTTCATTTCGAAGATGGGAAGCAAAACCGAGATGACGATAAAACCGACCACGACCCCCATCACGAGGATCATCGCCGGCTCCAATAGAGACGTCACCAGGAGGATGTTCGCTTCGACCTCCTTCTCATAGGCATCGGCTATCCGGAAGAGCATCGCCTCCATGTTGCCGCTCTGTTCCCCCACGGTGATCATTTCCGCGGCGATGGGGGGGAAAAAATCGTTCCGGGAGAGGGGAGCGGAGAGGCTCTGCCCCTCCTCGACATCCTTGGCCGCCAGGCGGATCTGCTCGGCGACGATCAGGTTGTTCACCACGTTCTTCGCAATCTCGAGGGCGGACAGGAGGGGAACGCCGCTCTGCAGGAGGGTGCCGAGGGTGCGGCTGAATCGCGCCACGGCGATCTTCCGGTTCAGAGGACCGAAGAGCGGCGCGGTGATCTTGATCCGGTCCCACCGGTGCCGGCCCTGCTCGGTCTTCCGGATCGCATACCGCAGACCGACGATTGCCGCAACGAGGATCAGCGCGATGATCCACCAGAAGGTCTTGAAAAAGCCGCTCACGACGAGAAGAAAGACGGTTATTCCCGGGAGGGTCTGGTGCATCTCCTTAAATATGTTTGTGATGTTCGGCACAACGAAGGTGATCAGAAAAAAGAGAACGCCGCTCCCGATGAAGAACATGAAGATCGGATAGGCCAGCGCCGAGCGGATCTTGGTTCGCAAAGCCTGCTGGCTTTCATTGAAATCGGCCAGACGATCCAGAACGAGATCGATCGTTCCCGAGGCCTCTCCGGCACGGACCATGTTGATGTAAAAAGGGGGAAAGACCTCCGGAAAATGGGACATGCTCTGGGTCAGGCTGTTCCCCTCGTTGACCTCGTCCTTGATCCGGGCAAGCGTTGTTTTGAGAACCGGATGCCGGATCTGGGCGACCAGCGCCGCGAGCGAAGGGACCAGCGGCAGCCCCGCCCCGATGAGGGTGGCCAGTTGCCTTGTCATCACGGCCAGGTCCTGGAGTCCGACCTTCCTGAAGAGATGGACAGCCCCGCTCCGATGGGCAGTTTCTTTCCGCTTCCGATCGGCGGTCTCGGCGATTTCCACAGGGAAGACCTCCGTCTCCCGGAGCTTCTGACTTGCGGCGGCGATGCTCCCCGCATCGACGATCCCCTTCTGTCTGCGGCCGCCGGAATCCAGCGCCATGTATTCGTAAACCGGCATGATTCACTAAATCCTTGTTTAATCTATGGTTACTTTTACCATACTGCCGGACCGATTTCAAGGATGCCAAAATCACTGATTGAATATGCACGGTTGAATATGCCTGTTGCCCCTTTCTAAAATGCCCCCCTCTGTGATATGAGGGACACAACATTGATGCTCTCGTCAAAAGTCGTAATTTGCCTCTTTTGTCATTCCGGGCTTGACCCGGAATCCAGTATTATTAGGCAGTCCTGGATACCGGCTTTCGCCGGTATGACGGTTTAAGGGACTTTTGACGAGCGTATCAACATTGGAATACCCCGAAAGGCGGCAGGAGAAAGATGGAACCTTCGAAAATCGACTCACCTTTGGACAATCCGGCGGAACGCTATCATTTGCAGATCGCGGCGGAACTCCATGTCTGAAGCGCGCAGGTCGCGGCGACCGCGCAACTCCTCGGCGAGGGGGCGACGGTCCCCTTCATCGCCCGCTACCGGAAGGAGGTGACGGGAACCCTCGACGAGGTGCAGATCACCGATATCCGTGACCGCCTCGCCCAGCTTGCCGAGCTGGACAAACGGCGCGAGGCGATCCTCAAATCGCTCATGGAGAGGCAACTCCTCACCGATGAACTTGCAACGAAGATCGCCGCCGCCGAAACGATGACCGTTCTTGAAGACATCTACCTCCCCTTCCGTCCCAAGCGGCGGACGCGGGCGACCGTCGCCCGGGAGAAGGGGCTGGAGCCGCTTGCCCAAAGTATTTTCGCCCAGGAGGGGACGTTCGACCCGCTCGCGGCTGCGGCCGCGTTCATCGATCCGGAAAAGGGGGTCGCCACGGCGGAGGAGGCGCTCGCGGGCGCCCGGGACATCATCGCCGAATGGGTGAACGAAAACGAGCAGGCCCGCGCCCGGATGCGGGAGTTCTTTGCGGCAAAGGCCGTCTTCCAGTCCCGGGTCATCCCCGGGAAAGAGACGGAGGGAAGCCGGTACCGGGATTATTTCGACTGGGAAGAGGCGGTCGCCAAGGCCCCGTCCCACCGGATCCTCGCGATGCGCCGGGGCGAGAAGGAAGAGTTCCTGACCCTCCGCGTCGTCCCGCCGGAGACGGAGGCGATTTCGCTGCTCGACGCGATGTTCGTCAAGGGAGACGGCCCGGCCGCCGAACAGGTCCGGATGGCCGTCGAGGACGGCTACCGGCGGCTTCTCGCCAACGCGATGGAGACGGAGCTCCGCATGGCCACAAAGAAACAGGCCGACGCGGAGGCGATCCGCGTCTTCGCCGACAACCTCCGCCAGCTTCTCCTCTCCCCGCCGCTCGGCCAGAAGCGGCTCCTCGCCCTCGATCCCGGCTTCCGGACCGGGTGCAAGCTCGTCTGCCTCGACGCCCAGGGAAAGCTCCTCCACCACGACGTGATCCTCCCCCACCTTTCGGAAAAGGCGCGGGGTCAGGCAGCCGAGACGGTCCGGGCGCTCTGCGCCCGCTTCCGGATCGAGGCGATCGCCATCGGGAACGGCACGGCGGGCCGGGAGACGGAAACCTTCCTCCGGGAAACGGGCCTGCCGGAGACGATCCAGATCGTCATGGTCAACGAGAGCGGCGCCTCGGTCTATTCCGCCTCCAAGATCGCCCGGGAGGAGTTTCCCAACGAGGACGTCACCGTCCGCGGAGCGGTTTCCATCGGCCGGCGGCTGGCGGACCCCCTGGCTGAACTGGTCAAGATCGACCCGAAGGCGATCGGCGTGGGACAATACCAGCACGATGTCGACCAGACGGCACTCAAGCAGAGCCTGGACGATACCGTCATGAGCTGCGTAAACGGAGTCGGCGTCGAGTTGAACACGGCAAGCGCCGCGCTCCTCACCTATGTCTCCGGCCTCGGGCCGGCCCTGGCGGGCAAGATCGTCGCCTGGCGGGACGAGCACGGCCCTTTCCCGTCGCGCGAGGCGCTCAAAGAGGTGCCCCGCCTCGGCGTGAAGGCCTTCGTGCAGGCCGCCGGCTTCCTCCGGATCCGCACCGGGGAGAATCCCCTGGACGCCTCCGCCGTCCACCCTGAAAGCTATGAGATCGTCGACCGAATGGCGGGCGACCTGAACTGCTCCATCGCCGACCTGATGCGCGACGAGGGCCTCCGGAAGCGGATCGATCCGACGCGGTACGTCACGGACGAGGTCGGCCTTCCCACCCTGAACGACATCCTTGCGGAGCTGGCCCGGCCCGGCCGCGACCCCCGCGAACGGTTCGAGGCCTTCCGGTTCGCCGAAGGGATCGAGAAGATGGAGGACCTTACGCCCGGAATGAAGCTCCCCGGGATCGTGACGAACCTCACCGCCTTCGGCGCCTTCGTGGACATCGGCGTCCACCAGGACGGCCTTGTTCACTTAAGCCAGTTCGCCGACCGGTTCGTGAAGAATCCCGGCGACGTCCTGAAGGTCCGGCAGACCGTCGAAGTGACCGTCCTCGCCGTGGACCTGGAGCGGAAACGGATCTCGCTGACGCTGAAAAAGCAGCCGGCGGCGGGCGCCGCTTCCGAAAACGGACCCGCGGGCGGACGGGGCAAAGCGGCCGCGGACGCCCGGCGGGAAAAGACCGGGGGAAAGAAAACGCCGCAGGACGGTTCGGCGCAGGGGGGAAAGCCCGGGGAAAAGCGGGCGCCGGGGAATGGCGCTTCCGGAAATTCCGCGACCGGCGGACCGCCGCCGCAGCGGACGCCTCCGGAAACACCGGCCGACCGCCCGATCCGGCCCCGGCAGGGACAGGAACGGCCGGACCGCGCCCGGCCCCAGCGGATCAAACCGCGCAGCGAAAAGGTCCCTTTCAACAACCCGTTCGCTGCGGTTTTCGGGAAGAAATAGAAAAAGGAGGGGACAACTCCCAATTTTCCCTAACACCATTAAGGGCAAATGTACTGGATTTCAAAGAGTTATCAAGTGATATCATTCCCTCGATAAGTATGATATGGGTAACACGGTTTACGAGATCCTGGGGCCAATGGATACAGGGTTGAAATACTGTGGTGCTGCCGGGAAACCAAGCGATAACCGGAGAAAACAAACATCAACCTGTGGATGCGCCACGGGGCTGCACAAGAGATGAGGGGAGGTCCCTCGAAGCCGGCTTTCAGGAGCGGGTTTCAAACCACCTTAAGCCAACGAATGAACGGACAGGAGTTAAAACAAAGATGAAAGTATTATGCCTGGGGGGTGCAGGAAAAATTTCGCGTGAGTCGGTTCATGATCTGGTCGAATTTTCTGATTTCAAGACGATCACCATCGGTGACTTCAACGAACAGGCAGGATGTGAAGTGGTCGCCGGGTTGAACGACCCCCGCGTGGATTTCAGGAAGGTGGATATCCATGACCACGCTGCGACGGTACGTATCATGCAGGGCTATGACATCGTCATGGATGGCACAACGATATCGCTCAATGACCGCTCCACGGCCTGTATCGCCGAAGCGGGTGTTCACGGGATCAACCTGAACGGTTTCGGTGATGAATACAAATACGATTCTATTTTTAAGCGTTTCAACAAGGTGCATGTCCCCGGCTTCGGCATGACGCCGGGGATTACAGACATGATGGCAAAGTTCGCGATTGACAGGCTGGATCAGGTGGACACGGTCCGGATCAGCCACGGGGCTTTCCGGCCCATCGCCTTTTCCGCCTCGATCACGGAGACGACCACCACGGAGTACGACCCGAAGCTTCCCGGCCGAGTCGTCTATGAAAACGGTCAGTTTGTCCAGGTGCCCCCGTTCGCGAGGCCGCTCGATGTGGAGTTGCCGGGCCCCTACGGGACGCATCCCGAATACATCATTCCCCATTCGGAGACGAAGACGGTGGCCGCCTATCTGGAGGAGCAGGGAAAGCAGGCTCGCCTGATCGAGGTCCGCGGGACATGGCCGCCGCAAAACATGCAACTCGTCCGGGCGCTCTACGACTGGGGAATTTTGCGAAACGACAAGATCAAGATCGCGGGCGTCGAGATCGGCATCATGGATGCGGTGTCGGCCTATCTGATGCAGTATCCGGTGGGACAGGAGACCAAACTCTACGGATACGCCCTGCACGTCGATGTCACGGGGACGAAGGACGGCCAGAAACTCCGGTATCTCCTGACGCACACACACCCGGCCTCGGATGGCTCGGTTGCGGGCTGGGAAAAGCTCCGGGCCTACACACGGTGCGTGGGAATCCCGATGGGAATCGCGACGGCCCTGATTGCGAAGGGGAAGGTGAAACAAACGGGTGTCGTCGCACCCGAATTTGCTTTCGACCCGGAGGAGATCTTCCGGGAGCTGGAAAAACGGCAGATTTTCATCCACATCCGGATTGAAAATCTCTGATGTTCCAAATGATGGGTCACGAAATAGAGAATTGTTAAATCATGCAAATCAAGATCGGACCGGGAAAGGGGGTGACACATCGCCGACTGCGCTTCTCGAATATTAACATTTAACCTTTTAAATTTAATTGGAGGAAGATTATGAAAAGAAAATTCATTGCAGTCGCCGTCGCCGCGATCTTCTCGGTCGCGCTCGCCGGCAGCGCCGTGGCGGAAGAGATCAACGCCTACATGGCAACCTCCCCCGACAACAACACCAAGATCGTCAAGTTCATCAAGGACAAAACCGGCATCACCGTCAACCAGACCTTCCAGTCCTGCGGCGAGGTCGAGGCCAAACTCAAGGCCGAAGCCCCCAATTTCAGCGCGGAGATAGTGATCGGCGCCTGCTCGCCCCAGGGCTACCTGGCCAAGAAGAGCGGCTGGACCTACCCTTATGTCTCCCCGGCCTGGAAGGGCGTCCCCGAGGTGTTCTTTGATCCCAAGGGCGACTTCTACCACATGGCCACGTTTTCCTTCGTGCTCGTCGGAAACAAGGACCGTCTGGCCAAGGCGGGATACAAGATGCCGGAGAGCTGGAAGGATCTGCTGGATCCGAAATGGAAGGGCGAGATCGTCATGCCTTCGCCGCTAAGTTCGGGGACCGCCAACATGATGCGTTTCACCTTCCTGGCCCTATACGGGGATGTGGAAGGCTGGAAATTCATCGAAGCCCTGGACAAGAACATCCACCACTACAGCCGCAGCGGAAACGCCCCCACCGACCTCGTCGGCCGCGGCGAATTCATGCTGGGCATCACCTCCGACGAGAACGTCAAGAAGCGCATCGATGACGGTTATCCGCTGCTCTGGTCCATCCCCAAGGAAGGAACGGGCTACGACGGAACGACGTCCTTCATTCTCAAGACGACCAAGAAGCTCGAGACCTGCAAGAAGATCATCGACCTGCTGGGCACCCAGGAGTTCAGCGATATGATGGCGGCCATCGGTTATGTGACCCCCCGGCCGGCAAAGAATGCCCTCTATGGAACGACCCTCCCCAAATTCGTCAATCTGGATCTGGGCAAGGCGGCCGACGAGAAGGAGAAGAACAACGACATCTGGAAACAGAAGCTGAGAACCGAGTTCAAATAATTCTGTTTGAGTCTCTTGCGGATCGCTACCCCGCTGCTGCGGCGGGGTAGCGGTTTGACGTCATCGGGAGGAGAAAGATGGCAACGGCAGAGTTATCCGTAAAGCTTCAATCCAGCAGCGGAAGCAAGGTCAAGGATTTTCTGAATGCAAACCTGGTCAACATCCTGGCCGGAGTTTTATTCCTGCTGCTGGCCTTCTTTCTCCTCTACCCGATCGTCATGGTCCTCATCAAGAGTTTGCGGGGGCCGGACGGCTTCACACTGAAATATTACCAGGCTTTTTTCAGCAAGCAATACTACTTTCAATCTCTTTACAACACGCTTCTGCTGGGGGCGATCAATACCGTGGTCTGCCTCGTCATCGGCTTCTGTCTCGCTTACATGACCACGCGCGGGCCCTGGGTGCTCCGGAAACCCCTGAAGATCATTTCCCTGGTGCCGCTGATCGCGCCACCATACCTGTTCGCCCTGTCGCTCATCATCCTCTTCGGCCGCAACGGCATCGTGACGCGGGCGCTGGACCTCCATTGGGGGCTTTACGGGTTCAGCGGCGTCGTCATCTCCCAGTGCCTGGCCTTCATCCCGCTGGCATTCATGATGATCGAAAACACATTGATGTCGCTCAACCCCAACCTCGAAGAGAGCGCCTATGACATGGGGGCGTCCGAGTCGACCATCCTCCGCACGATCACCATCCCGCTCCTGGCCCCGGGGCTGCTGAAGGCGGCCCTGCTGATCTTCGTCATGACCATCGCCGAATTCGGGAACGCCGCCATCCTGGGCGGCCGCACCCCCTTCCTGGCGCCGGACACCTACACCATGATCACCGGGGAGTCCGATTTCTACATGGGGAGCGTACTCTCCGTCGTTCTGATCGCCCCCTGCATCCTGATCTTCTTCATTCATAATTATCTGCTCGAGGGGAAGACCTTCACGACGATCGGCGGTAAACCGGTCGCCTCGGAGCCGCGCAAGATCACCCCGCTGATCAAGGTCCCCTTCGCGATCATCACCCTTGTCGCTGCCGGGGCGATCTTCGTCTGTTTCGCCGTGGTGTTCGTCGCCTCCTTCTACAAGATCCTCGGGGTGACGCACAACATCACCCTGGCGAATTATCTGGATTTCACTTCGAACCAGGCGATCTACAACAGCATCCGCGTAAGTTTCGTAGCGGCCGTCATCGGCGCCGTCATCGGCGTCCTGCTCGCATACGTCATCGTCCGGGGAAAATTCTTCGGCCGCACGTTCATCGAGATGGTTTCGCTCTCCGGATTCGCCCTCCCCGGAACGGTGCTCGGCATCGGTTACCTGCTGGCCTTCAGCGCCCCGCCGCTGAAGCTTACCGGGGGTATCATGATCCTGGCCTTGAACTGCGTCTTCCGTTTCCTGGCCGTCGGCGTGGAGGCGGGGATCAGCAAGCTCCACCAGATCCACATCGAGATCGAGGAGGCCTCCGCGGACCTGGGCGCAAGCTTTCTGACCACTTTCTATAAAATCGTGCTGCCGATCATGTTCCCCGCCTTCATTGCAGGATTCATCTACACCTTCATGACGGCGATCGTCTCCCTGAGCGCCGTCGTCTTCCTGGTCAGCCCGGGGTTCGACCTGGCCGCGGTGATCATCTTCGACAAGGCCGTTTACGGGGAAATCGGCATCGCCTCCGCCACGACGATGAAACTGGTCCTGATCGTCATGATCTGTATGCTGATTCTGAATTTTATCAGCAACAAAACCAGGCTGGGCAGCAGCATGAAAAAGTCGGCGGCCGTATGACAACGAAAGGGGTCATTGGAGATATGGACAAGAAAGAAAACGAAAAACCGATGTTGATTTTAAAGGATATCCGCAAATTTTATGGAAACAACGAGGTGCTCAAAGGCGTATCGCTGGAGGTCAGAAAAGGAGAGCTGGTTACGTTTGTCGGACCCAGCGGCTGCGGCAAGACGACTCTTCTGAGACTGATCGGCGGCTTCACCGATATCAGCGCGGGGGACATCATCCTCGACGGTCAGCGGATCAACGATCTTCCCCCAAACCTCCGGGATACGAGAATCTGCTTCCAGAATTATGCCCTTTTCCCCCATATGACCGTGGCGGAAAACGTCGGATACGGATTAAGGATCAACAAGTGGCCCAAGGACAAGACCGCTGCGCGGGTCAAGGAACTGCTCGAGATGGTCGAACTGGAGGCGTTCGGAGACCGGATGATCGACAAGCTCTCCGGCGGCCAGCAGCAGCGTGTCGCCTTCGCGCGGGCGCTCAGCCTCGAACCGAAGGTCCTGCTGCTCGACGAACCCCTCTCCAACCTCGACGCGAACCTGAGACTCGTCATGCGCGAGGAGATCCGCAAGCTTCAGGAGCGGCTGCACATCACAACCGTATTCGTGACCCATGACCAGTTCGAGGCGATGGCGATTTCCGACCGGCTGGTCGTCATGAAGAACGGGCTGATCGAGCAGGTCGGAACCCCGATCGAGATCTACGAGCGGCCGGCAAACGAGTTCATCGCGGGATTCGTCGGCTACGTCAATTTCATGGACGGCCGGATCGAATCGATCGATGAAACCACATGCAAAACCGTCGTCCATACGGAATACGGCAGGCTGGAGATTACGCTCGAACAGGACGATGTCAAAACCGGCGACGACGTTCTCATGGTCATCAGACCGGAGAGCGTTTCGCTCTCGCTGGACTGCCAGGACAAAAGGCAGAATGTGATCTGTGGGACGTTGATTTCGTATATGTATGCGGGATCTATTGCGAAATGCACGGTGATGATCGGTGACAAGAAGATGATCATCGATCAGTACAACCCGCGGGATGCGCAACAATTCCTGCATGCGGCCAAGGTCGAGGTTGAGATCCCCCGGAGCGTCCATCTCCTGAAAAAGAAATAACCGCAATTCGGAAGAGCGACCCGGGCGGGGGATGGATGCATCGGCGTCCATCGTCCTTAACCTGCGCGCCGATGGGAAGTCATCAGCAGGCCGTCCGGTTCCGGGCGCCGGGATCCCGCTTTCAGAGAAGGGTGCTCCCGGGAGTCACCTCACCGATGCCGTCTTCCTTCGTCTCTCCCACGCCCCCACGGGATCGCTGTTGACCGGAGCCGCATGCAGCCGGCTCCGGTTGTTCACACGCGATCGATTACGTGATGGGGATCGAATAGCCCATCTCCCGGAACGCCTCTTTGGCGACCCCGAAGAAATCCTCGATGTCCTTGCGGGTGATGACGCCGAGGTTGCAAAGCCGGAAAGTTTCCAGCCCGAACATCTTGCCCGGATAGATGGTGAAGCCCCGCTCGTAGCAGTAGTCATGCAGCTTGAAGAAATCGAACTTGCCGTCCTGGGGGGCCTTGATGGTGACCACGAGCTTGCTCTGGATCGTCTTGTCGATGACGGACTCCAGCCCGATCTCCTGCATGCCTTTGTGAACGGCTTCCCAGCACTGGCTCAGCCGCTCGTAACGGGGCATCTCCCCCTCCTGCCAGTATTCCCGGATGGCCTGATGCAGGGCGTAGATGGTCTGGACCGGCGGGGTAAAATGCATCTCGCCCACCCGCTCGAAGAAATCGTGCTGCATGAAGAGGTTGCAGTAGTAGGACCGGGTGGGATAGGCCTTGGACTTGACGATCTCGTCGATCCTGCCCACCGTCCAGGAGACGCCGGTCATGGCCGCCAGCCCCTTCTGGGCCGAGGACATGCAGAAGTCGATGTTTTCCTTTTCCAGATTTATCGGAAGCAGTCCGTAGGTCGAGATCGTGTCGGCGATGAACACGCAGCCGTGATCACGGGCCATCTTCCCGATCTCCCGGACCGGGTTGAGCACCCCGGTGCCGGTTTCATGATGGGTGGTGGCCACCACTGCAATGTCCCGGTCCCTGTCCAGGGCTTGGCTCACCGCCTTCAGGTCGGGCCGTCCGGTGGAGGGGAACTTCAGGTCCACGCAGGGGATGTGGTAGTACTGGGCAATCTCCACCATACGGGCGGAATAGGACCCGTTGTTGACCACGCAGATCTTCTTGTTTTCGGGCACCAGGGAATTGACGAGCACATCCTGGACCACCGTCCCGGAGCCTGCAAAGAGCACCGCCGTGTGCTTCTTCGGATCGCCGTGAACCACCTTGACCAGCTCGCGGCGGATTTCGTCCATGATGGCCACGAATTCCTTCTCCCGCGGGCAGATATCCGGCACCACCTGGGCATACTTCACCGTGTCGGTGGTGGTCGCCGGCCCTGGGTTCAAGAGCACGTTGCGTTTGACGGACTTGACGACTTCCATGATTTGATGTCTCCTTTTTTATCGATTTAGAGGTTAAATTTCACCAACCGCAGGCGATGCGGCGGAATAACCGCTCAACGCTCCGACCTGCCGGACGGTTCACCCTTCAGCTTGTTCACTTTCTTGATCCCCGTGAAAAAGGGGACAGATTTAAAATCTGTCCTGGCGGATATATCTATACCTTTCGCAATGTAAGTCAAAATAATAATAATTATATCATTGATAATAATCTGTAACCGCTCAGGGCCATCAGGAGCTGCCGGGTGTACCGTCCGAAAGGAATAGTTAACCCTGATCTTGGGTCAACATTTTTTTGAAATCATTTTCCATTCGTTGTAGAACCGACCACAAGCCGTCTCTGGCGGGCGGGAAGAGCATTTGTGAGGAGAGCGGAATTTGAAGGCAAAAGAGGTTTTCCCAGATCCGAAGCGGATCCGCCGGAAGCTGGTCCGATGGTATGACGGGCACCGGCGCCGCCTTCCCTGGCGGGAGACGCGGGACCCCTATGCGATCTGGATTTCCGAGATCATGCTCCAGCAGACGCAGGCGAAGACGGTCGTCCCCTATTACCTGCGATTTCTCGAAAAGTTCCCGACCGTTGAAACACTGGCGCACGCCCCGCTCGGCGAGGTCCTCAAAACTTGGGAAAACTTGGGCTACTACGCCCGGGGAAGGAATCTCCATAAAGCGGCCGGGGAAATCGCGGCGCAGCACGGGGGGCGGATCCCCGATAACCGGGAGGAGATCATCCGGCTTCCGGGAATCGGGCGGTACACGGCGGGGGCGATTCTCAGCATCGCCTTCGGCCGGGACGTTCCCGCCGTAGACGGCAACGTCCGCCGCGTGATCAGCCGTCTTTTTGAGATCACGGAATCGGTCGATGACGGGGAAACCCGGGAACGGATCGAAACGCTGGTTCAAACCCTGGTCCCGAAGCGGGATCCCGGCCGTTTCAACCAGTCGTTGATGGAATTAGGGGCGGTCCGCTGCACGCCAAAGTCCCCATCCTGCCCCGACTGCCCTCTTCAAGACGACTGCCGGGCGCGGGCGCAGGGCCTCGCGCACCGCCTGCCTGTTCGGGGAAAGAAAAAAACCGTCCCCCACCGGGAGGTCGTCGCCGCGGTCATCCGCGATGGAAAAGGGCGGGTTCTGATCGTCCAGCGGCCGGCCAGCGGTCTCCTCGGGTCGCTCTGGAAGTTTCCCGGAGGGATACTGAATCCGCATGAAACGCGGGAAGAGGGCCTCAAACGGATCGTCCGGGACGAGTTGGGCATCGGTATCGGCGTCGGCTCGCCGCTCGCCGCGGTGAAACACGCCTACACCCATTTCCGCATCACCCTCACCGCCTTGTCCTGCACCCTGTTGGAGGGATCCCCTGCCGGTCCGCAGTGGCGGTGGGCCGGCGCCGGCAAATTGGAGGCGTTGCCCTTTTCCAGCGCGGACCGCCGGATCGCCCGCGCCGTCGCCCCTCCGGCAGGTCGTTGACCTTCCGCGGTGCCTTGTGATACTTGACCCAAGACCGTCGCTCTTTTTGTGTCATTCCCGCGGACGCGGGAATCCAGAAGATTTTAGAGGAATTAGACATAATGGCTGACAGTAAAAAATAGCGACCTGCTCCTTATCACCATGGGTTATACTTGGAAGGGTATCCCAAATACAGAGCCAAAAATAAGGAGGCAGGTCATGGAACATAA
>JAPLJW010000022.1 GCA_026388365.1 Deltaproteobacteria bacterium
CCTCCATGCTCTCCCGCGCCCCCTCTTCGATCACCTTGGCGATCTCAACCTCGCCCTCCCGGCTGAGCAGGGAAACCAGTCCCATCTCCCGCAGATACATCTTCACCGGATCGCCGGTCCTGCCGATCGCCGGCAGCAGGCCGAGGATATCCTCCCGCTTGATCTCGACCCGTTCTTCCGCCGCCTTTTTGACGACCAGCTTTGCCCCTTTGTCCGAGTCAATGATATCGATATTCTTCTCACCGAAGAGCATAATGATATCATCGATCTGATCGGAGGAGATGACGTCGGAGGGAAGCAGATCATTGACGTCGTCATAGGTGAGGAATCCCTTCTCCTCTCCCAGCGTGATCAACTTTTTGAATTCATCCGATTCGATTTCTTTTCCCATATCGGTTTCTCCCGGTATCCCGTGGGGACATGATGCCGCATCGTGTCCCCATCTATCAGCCGTCTCTTTCTCAGGCCTGCCGCTGCTTCTGCTGAAAAAAATCTCAGCGGCTCAGGCAAGACCCTTTTCTTCCTGCAGAAGCCTCTCCTTTTCCCGGAGAAGGCCGTCGCACAATTCGCGGTTTCCGGCTTCATCGGCCTTGACCATTCTGGCCTTCAGCATCCGGTGGCGTTCTTTATACCATTTTCGCTGGATCTTCCGGAGGGTATCGGCAAAAAGGCGATCCATCCACTCCTCATGATAAGGACTCTCGCTCATCAGCAGATCGAGAAGCTTTGCCCGCACCGGGCCCTCATCGAGACCATTCACAAGGGAGAACACATCCGGGATCGACCCGCCCTCTTTTTCCGCGGCCGTCAGCAGCCTCTCTCCCAGCGACTTCAGCTCTTCCGTCGTGAAACAGGCCAGTACCCCGGACGTCGCCACCGCCGGGATCCGTTCCGGGCATTCCAGCATCATGTGAATCAGGCCCAGTTCCAGGTGATCGGGTTCCCGGGCGGCTTTCCTTCGCATCGGCTCGGCCTGCAAAGCGGTCGGATGGGAAAGGACACGCCGGACCTCTGCTTTCAGCACCTCCTGATCGAAGTTCAGTTTCTCCGCCACCTTTTTGATGAACAGGTTTCGTTCAACAGCATCCTCGATCCGCGAAATAAAGGCAACGGCCTCCCTGAGTTTGTCCCGGTCCTCCTCCAGCGTCCCTCTCCCGCCGAGGATCTCTTCGATGTAGTAATCGACCATCGGCACGGCCCGGGCCACCAGTTCCTCCATCTTTTCGCGCCCCCGGGTTCGGACGAAATCGTCCGGATCATGGCCGTCGGGAAGGATGACCGCCTTGGCATGGACATTCCCGGCCAGAAACAGCTCCAGGCTCCTCGCCAGCGCCTTGCGGCCGGCTTCGTCCGGATCAAACACAGCGGCCACGCGGGGCGCATATCGCCGGAGCAGATCGACCTGGGCCCGGGTCAGGGCCGTTCCCAGCGTGGCCACAACATTTTGAATACCCGCGCCCCAGAGGGCGATCAAGTCGAAATACCCCTCGACCAGGAGGGAAAAACCGGCCTGCCGGATCGCCTCCCTGGTCCGGGAAAGCCCGAAAAGGTTGTTTCCCTTCGTGTAAACCGGCGACTCAGGGGAATTCATGTATTTCGGCTCGCCCGCGCCCATGACCCGGCCGCCGAAGGCAATCACATGACCATCGACGTCCTCGATGGGAATCATCAGTCTCCCGCGGAACCGGTCGTAATGTCCTCTCTCCCCCTCTCCCGCCCGCAGAATCGCGAGGCCGGCCTGTTCGACGAGCTTCGGCGGGATCCCTTTCTTGTCCAGAAAATCGAGCAGGCGGCGCCGTCCCTCCGGAGCAAGGCCGATCCGGAACGTGCGGATCGCGTCCGCTTCAATCCCCCTCTTCCGGAGATACTCCCTGGCCCCCTCCCCCGCCGGCGACTGGAGCGCCCTCACAAAGTACTCGGCCGCAAGTCCGTTGATCCGGCGGATCTGTTCCCCGAGGGTATAACGATCCTTCTCTTCCGGGCTCATGCTCCTCTCGGGGATGACAACGCCCACCTTCCCCGCCAAATGGCGGACCGCCTCGGGAAAGGTCAGATGGTTCAGCTTCATGAGGAAGGAGAAGATATTTCCTCCCTCGCTGCAGCCGAAGCAGTAGAACATCTGTTTGTCGGGACTCACCGTAAAGGAGGGGGTCTTCTCCCGGTGAAAGGGACAGAGACCCAGAAAATTCTTCCCCGCCTTCTTCAGGGTCACATACTCCCCGATCGTAGAAGCGATATCGGCCCGTCTCCGAACCTCCTCGATCTTATCCTCGGGAATGGATCCCTTCAAAGGCCAGCCCTCTATGCGGACAATATAAGCTTTACCTTTTCGCCGACCGTCTTGCCGTCGGCCTTTCCGGTCACCTTCGGCATCAGGACCTTCATAACTTTTCCCATGTCACGAACGCCCGCGGCGCCGGTCTCCCGGATCGTCTCGGCGATGATCGCATCGAGTTCCGTTTCCGACATCTGCGCCGGCATGAACTCCCGGATCACCTTGAGTTCCGCCTCTTCCTTGTCCACGAGATCGGGCCTGCCGCCCTTTTCAAACTGTTCGATCGAGTCCCTCCGCTGCTTCACCATGCCGGAGAGGAGCTGGACGAATTCGGCCTCGCTCAGCTCGCGCTTCAGATCGATTTCGAGGTTGTGCAGGCCGTTCTTCAGCATGCGCAGGGCCGAAAGCCGGATCTTGTCCGTCGCTTTGGCCGCCAGAATCATTTCCTGATCAACTTTGTTTTTGAATGTCATGGCTCGCGGACCTCCAGGGATGTTAACATAGATCATCTTCGCGTTTTGTCAATGGGACGCAACGTTTTCAGGCCAGCTTGTCCTGGAGTTTCCGGCCGCCCAACAGGTGCATGTGGAGGTGGAAGACCACCTGTCCTCCCTCCGCTTTGCAGTTGATCACCACCCGGAAACCCTTCTGGTCAACCTTTTTTAATCGGGCAATCTCCCGGGCGGCGGATATCATGGCCTGGAGATCCGCCATTCCTTCGGCATCCGCGTCCATCAGGGTGGCGATATGTCTTCTGGGGATGATGATGATGTGGACCGGGGCCATGGGCTGGATGTCCTCAAAGGCCAGGACCCGATCATCTTCATGCACCTTCCGGCAGGGAATCGTTCCCGCCGCGATCTTGCAGAATACGCACTCCTCCATGTTCCTCACCTCATTCATCCCGGATGAAACACCTTGGCGTACGCCTCACTCCTCACGCCTCACCCCTCTTGTGCAGTCGATAGCCTCTGTGAGGGACAGGGCGCCCGTATAGAGGGCCTTCCCCGCAATCACACCGATGACACCCTGTTTCTCCAGGGGGATGAGCCTCTCGATATCCCGGATCCCGGACACGCCGCCGGAGGCGATCACCGGAATCCCGGCCGCTTTGGCCAGCGCCTCCGTCGCCGCGACGTTGACGCCGGTTTCCATGCCATCCCGGGCAATATCCGTGTAGACCAGTGCGGCGGGCCGGTCCTCCACAAACCGGAGCGCCACCGCCACCGCGGTTTCTTCTGTCTTTTCCGTCCATCCCCGGACGGCGACACGCCCCCCGACCGCATCGATGCCCAGGATCACCTGACCCGGAAACGCGAG
>JAPLJW010000153.1 GCA_026388365.1 Deltaproteobacteria bacterium
AGATCCGGACCATCGCGACTTTGATGAGATCCGCCGCCGTCCCCTGGATGGGGGCGTTGATCGCCATCCGCTCGGCGAACTGCCGGACGGCGGCCTGGGGGCTGCCGATCTCCGGCAGGTACCGCCGCCTGCTGAGGAGCGTCGTCACGTATCCGTCCCGCCTCGCTTGCGCGAGGACGCCGTCGAGGTAGGCCCGGACCCACTGGTATCTTTGGAAATAGCTGTCGATGTAGGCCTGGGCAAGCTTCTGGGTGATTCCGAGTTCCCTCGCGAGGCCGAAGGCGCTCATCCCATAGAGGACGCCGAAATTGATCACCTTCGCCTGCCGCCGCATATCGGGATTGACCATCTCGGGGAAAACGCCGAAGAGGTCGGATGCGGTCCGGCTGTGAATGTCCTCGCCGGCGGCGAAGGCATCGAGCAGGGCCTCATCCCCGGAGAGGTGGGCCAGGACCCTCAGCTCAATCTGGGAGTAGTCGGCGGAGACGATCTCCCAACCGGGAGGTGCGATGAAGGCCTGGCGGATCCGCTTCCCCTCGAGGGTTCGTATAGGGATGTTCTGGAGATTCGGGTTGCTGCTGGAGAGCCTCCCCGTTGCCGTCACCGTCTGGTTGTAAGAGGTGTGGACCCTGCCCGTCCGGGGGTGAACCAGTTCCGGCAGGGCGTCGATGTAGGTCGATTTGAGCTTGACCATCCCCCGGTAGGAGAGAATTTCCGCGGGAAGCTCATGGCTCTGGGCCAGGGAGGTCAGCACATCCACGTCCGTGGAGTACCCCTCCTTCGTCTTCCGGCCGCGCGGCAGTCCCAGTTTTTCAAACAGGATGGCCTGAAGCTGCTTGGGGGAGTTGATGTTGAATTTTTCCCCGGCAAGCCGATGGATCTTCTCCTCCGAAAGCGCGAGAAGCTGCTCGCTCTCCAGCGACATTGACTTGAGGAGCGCGAGGCCGAGCAAAACCCCCTTGCGCTCCATCGCGGCGAGAACCGCGACCAGGGGCATCTCCACGCCGTCCAGAAGCTCCTTCATCCCCGCCTCGGCAATCTTCGCGGTCAGATCCGCGGCCAGCGACATGACGGCGCCGGCGCGCCGGCCGGCGTAGTCCGCCGTCTTCTCCACGGAAATGGAGGCAAACGGAACGGCCTTCGCACCGCTTCCGACAAGCTCCTTCGCGGAAGGCGTCTGGCGGCCGAGGTGGTCTAAAACCGTGTCGGCGAGTTCAAAACTGTGTTTTGCAGGGTTGAGGAGATAGGAGGCGACCATCGTGTCGCAGCCGAGGCCCTGGAGGGGGACGCCGCACCCGGAAAGAACGATGAGGGCAGTCTTGAGATCCTGGCCATGCTTTGGAACCGTTGGATCGGCGAGGAATGGCGAGAGGGCCGCGAGGACCGTGCCGTCGGAAAGCTGCGGCGCGCCGTCCTCATGGGCCATGGGGATGTAGAACCCCTCGCCCGGTGCGGGCGAGACGGCCAGGCCGATGAGCGCGGCCCGCATCGCCTCCGGCGAGGAGAGTACCGGCTCCAGGGAGAACTCCCCGCCCTCCTTCAGCCGTTCCGCGAGCGCCTCCAACTCCCCCGGCGTCCGGCAGATCCGGTAATCGCCGGCGGTCTCTTCCCCCCGGATTTTCAGATCCTGGAGGAGCGACGAGAATTCGAACTCCTTGAAGAGCGACAGGAGAAGCTCCCGGTCCGGCTCCCGCCGGCGGCAATCCTCCAGGTCGAATTCAAACACCGCATCCGTCCGAATCTGCGCCAGCTCCCGGCTGAGCCTCGCCTGGTCGGCGTATTGCCGGACCGCATCCCGCGTCTTTTCGTTGTGGATCTGCTCCGGACGGGCGAGGATCGCAGCGATGCTCCCGAACTGCTCGATCAGCCGCTGCGCCCCCTTCGGGCCGATGCCGGGGACGCCGGGGATGTTGTCAGAGGCGTCCCCCATGAGGCCGAGAATCTCCACGACCTGCTCCGGACCGACGCCGAAGCGCTCCTTCACGGCCGCAATGTCGTAGGCCTTCTCCTTCATCGTATCGACCATGAGGATATCCGGGGAGACGAGCTGCATCATATCCTTGTCCCCGGAGACGATGACCACCGCCATCCCCGCCTCCGCCTGCTTTCGGGCGATCGTCCCGATGATGTCGTCGGCCTCGATCCCCTGTTGCTCCAGGACGGGGATGGAAAATCCCCGAACGATCTCCTTGACGTAGGGGATCTGGGGGATGAGGGTTTCCGGTGTGGCCCGCCGCGTCGCTTTGTAGTCCTCGAAGGCATCGTGCCGGAAGGTAGGCCCCTTGACATCGAACGCGACGGCGATGTAGTCCGGTTCCTGGTCGCGCAGGAGCTTCATGAGCATCGTCGTGAAGCCATAGATCGCATTCGTCGGAAAACCCTTCGAGTTGGAGAGCTCCCGGATCGCATAGAAGGCCCGGAACAGGTAGTTGCTCCCGTCCACCAGCACCAGTTTGGGGCGTTTCTTTTCCTCGTTCATCATACACCCTCTCTTTTCAAAAGGCGGGGTTGGTTTTTGCAACGGCCCATTGGAGATTTTTTCGGGGCACCCTGCACCCGCAGCGGAGCGCCCGCCGGAAAACCTGTCTGAGCGCCTGTAGGGCGCGAGTTGGTTTTCCGGCAGTGAAGCGAGGAGTTACAGGGTCGAAAAAAGATCCGTGCCAAAGCAAAGACCAACCCCGCCTTTTGCCCTTCTCACACATCGAAACGGGCATTGATCTTGAAGGTTCTCGTCGCGCGAAGGCTCAGGATGTCGTCGATCCCCGTTTCCCGCTTGATCGCCGCCAGCGCGGCCTCCAGCATCTCGTCGCCTGGGGCGATCAGCGTGAACCAGATGTTGTATGCGTCGTCCCGCCGGTAGTTGTGCGTCACCCCGGAATTTGCGTTCACCGCCTTGACAAATCCCCGGACTTCCCCCTCGGGAACGCGGGCGGCGCAGAGGGTGCTCGCAAAGCCGAGATTCCGGAGGTCGAAGACCGCCCCGATCCGCCGGATGACCCCCTCCTCCTTCAGCTTCCCGATCCGTTCCAGCACCTCATCCTCGCCGATGCCGAGCTGTGCGGCCACCTCCGCAAAAGGCGCCGCCGTGATCGGGAAATCCTCCTGGATCAGGTTCAGAAGCCTCCGGTCAATATCATCCATCCCCATGCCTGCTGTCTTTCCCCGTTAAAACAGGTCGTCTCCCCGTTTCGTCACCCCCGACCGGCGGCATTCTGCTCCCAAAGCGGCCTCGGCCGCCTCTTTATCCGATCTGTTGCCGACCATTATTCCGGCAACTGTTAGAACCCGGCATTCCCGCCGGAATCCTTAGCATCTCTTTCCCGGTTCATGGATGCAGAACGGCTCCTCGGCAAGGTAGTCCCCCGTCGTCTCGTAGGCGCGCGCCCGGCAGCCGCCGCAGACCCGGATGAACTCGCAGCGGCCGCACTTCCCCTTGTAGCGGCCGAGGTCCCGGAGATCCTCAAAAATGGGCGATCCGTTCCAGATCTCCGCGAACCCTCTCTCGGTCAACCGACCGCAATCGAGTTCCAGGTAACCGCAGGGCTGGACCTGCCCCCGGTGGGAGATGAAGCAGAAGGCGCTCCCCCCGAGGCAGCCGCGGGTCATTGCGTTCAGGGGATGCCTCCCCTTCCCTGCCAACGGTTGCCGGACCTCAGCAGGCGCGGACGCCGCCGGTATTTCATCAGCCGCAACTGCGGCAGACACCGGCCATCCTGACGCCTTTCCGGCCTCCCTGCGCTGTTCCCTGCGCCGCTGGTGGAAAATCCGGTAGTAATGCGGCGCGCAGGTCGCCTTGAGCTGGATCGCGCAGGAGAGCCCCTCCTCATAGAACCAGTTCAACGTCTCCTCGTAGGCGAGCGGCGTGATCGTTTGATCGGCCATCTCCTTTGCCCGCCCTGTGGGGACGAGCAGGAAGATGTGGTGCGCGACGGCCCCGAGGCGGTAGGCCAGGGCGTGAATCTCCCGGATCCGGGAGAGGTTCGCCTGGGTAATCGTCGTGTTAATCTGGAATTCCAGACCCGCCTGCTTCATCGCCGCGATCCCCGCCATCGCACCCGCGAAGGCGCCCGGCACGCCGCGGAAGGCGTCGTGGCTTTCCGCATCCGGGCCATCGATGCTGACGCTCACCCGCCGGATCCCGGCCCGGATCAGATTCTCCGCAATCGTTTCGGTCACCAGGGTCCCGTTCGTCGCGAGGACCATCCGGAGCCCCTTCCGGTCCCCATAGGCGGCGATCTCAAAGATGTCGGGACGCAGCAGGGGCTCGCCTCCGGTCAGGATGATGACCGGCTTGCCGACAACCGCGATCTCATCCAGAATCCGCTTGCATTTTTCGGTATCGAGTTCCCCCTCATAAGGACCGCGCAGGGCCGATGCGCGGCAATGGCCGCAGGCAAGGTTGCAGCTCCGCGTCACCTCCCAGGCAACCATCCGGAGCGCATGGGGCAAAATTTTGTCATTCCCGCGGAAGCGGGAATCCATCAACGATTCCAAGATACAGATCCTTCCAATCCGGGTTGCTCTTTTCAATAAGTTCGATCTTCCACTGCCTTTTCCATTTCTTCATATTCTTTTCTCTTTGGATAGCGGCACGGACATCTTCGCAAACCTCAAAGTAAACCAAATGATGTATTTCGTATTTCTTGCTGAACCCCTCCACCAGATTGTTTTTATGCTCGTAAACCCGTCTTACGAGATCATTCGTCACACCCATATATAGTGTTCCGTTCTTTTTGCTCGCGAGGATATAAACATAATAAGGTTTCATCGAATATGGATTCCCGCTTCCGCGGGAATGACAACCGGTACATCTACCTGCCTAAAATTTCCGCCGCCTCGGGGGCGAAATAGGTGATGATCATGTCCGCCCCGGCGCGCCGGATCGCCGTCAGTGATTCCAGCATGGCCCGTTCGCCATCGATCCATCCCATCTGCGCCGCCGCCTTGACCATCGCGAATTCGCCGCTCACGTTGTAGGCGGCAAGCGGCAGATCGAACTCCTCCTTCGCCCGGCGGATCACGTCCAGGTAAGGAAGGGCCGGTTTCACCATGATGATGTCCGCCCCCTCCGCCACGTCAAGGGTGATCTCCCGCATCGCCTCGTCGCTGTTGGCCGGATCCATCTGGTAGGCCCTCCGGTCGCCAAAGGCGGGGGCGCTCTCCGCCGCCTCCCGGAAGGGGCCGTAGAAGCAGGAGGCGTACTTCGCCGAGTAGGCCATGATCGGAACGGCATCGAAACCCGCCTCGTCGAGCCCCTCGCGAAGCGCCCCGATCTGGCCGTCCATCATCGCCGACGGGGCGACCATGTCCGCGCCCGCCTTGGCATGTGAGACGGCCTGCTCCGCCAGGACCTCCAGGGTCAAGTCGTTAACCACCTCTCCCCTCTCGACCATCCCGCAGTGGCCATGGCTCATGTACTCGCAGAGACAGACATCGGTGATGACGAGGATGTCGGGGATCTTCTCCTTGATCTCCCGGACGGCCCGCTGGATGACCCCGTCCTTGGCGAGCGCCCCGGAGGCAATTTCGTCCTTCTTCTCGGGGATCCCGAAGAGCAGGACCGCGGGGATCCCCAGCGTCTTCATCCGCGCCGCCTCGCGGACGATATGATCGACCGACATCTGAAAGTTCCCCGGCATGGAGGCGATCGGTTTCTTTACTTTCGCGCCCGGAACCACAAACAGCGGATAGATCAGGTTGTCCACGGAGAGTTTCGTCTCCCGGATCATCCTCCGGAAATTCTCATTTTGTCTCAGCCTTCGCGGCCGGTAATCGGGAAATTGCATGATCTGCCTCCTTTGTTTGGAAAAATCGGGGACTGTCCCCTCCCCCTTTTACCCTTCACCTGACCCTTCGCCGCCGATCTCCGCGTCGGTCAGATAGCAGGCCGGGTCGGGGGACCAGATCTCCCCGCTCACTGCCTCGGCGCGGGCGCGGAAATTTCCGCCGCAGACGCCAAGCCAGCGGCAGGTCGCGCAGCGCCCCTGCATGTGCGGCCCCTTGTCCTTGAGTTTCGCCAGCAGCGGATTGCTCGTATCCGACCAGATCTGGCTGAAGGGTCGTTTCCGGACGTTCCCGAAGGAGATCCCCCGCCAGAACTGGTCGGGATGAACCTCGCCGTCCCAACTGACGCAGCCGATCCCGTGGCCGGAGCTGTTCCCCTCGTTCATCTGCAGGAGTTCCAGGACCTCCGCCGCCCGCTTCGGGTCTTCCTGGAGCAGGCGGAGATAGAGGTACGGGCCGTCGGCGTGGTTGTCCACGGTGAGGATCTCCTTGCCGATCCCCCGGCTGAACAGATCCCGCGTCCGGTCCAGGATCAGGTCGAGGAGCGCCCGCGTCTGGGCGTGGGAGAGGTCCTCCTCGATCAGCTTCGAACCCCGCCCCGAATAGACGAGGTGGTAGAAACAGCAACGCGGGACGTTTTCGGTCTCGATGAGGTCGAAGATCGCCGGGATGTCGGAGACATTGTGGCGGTTGATCGTGAAGCGGACGCCCACCTTGATCCCCGCCTCCCGGCAGATCCGGAGTCCTCTCATCGCCGACGCGAAGGCCCCGGGGACGCCCCGGAAGCGGTCATGCGTCGCCTCGGTCCCGTCAAGGCTCACCCCGACATAGGAAAGACCGATTCGGCGGAAGACCTGCGCCATTTCCTCCGTAATCAGCGTCCCATTCGTCGAGATGACAGCACGCATCCCCCGGTCCACGGCCTCTTTCGCGAGCTCGGGCAGATCGGCGCGCATCAGGGGCTCGCCGCCGGAGAAGAGGATCACCGGGGCGCCAAAGGCGGCCAGATCCGCGATCATCGTCTTCGCCTCCGCAGTCGTTAGCTCGTCCGGGTAATCAATGTTCCGCGAGCCGGCGTAGCAGTGGATGCACCTCAGGTTGCACCGCCGCGTCATGTTCCAGACGACGACCGGCTTCTTGTCCTTCGAGAATTGGAGCAGGTGGGACGGCAGCTTTGCGGACTTCCGCCGGTACCGGAGGACGTCCCCCGGCTCCACCGCCCCGCAGTATAGTTTCGAGATTCCAATCATGGTATTAAACCTTGCTTTGCATGCCTTCCGGCGATTCCGCCCGCTCCGCGCCCCTCCCCTTGAGGACGGGAGGTCAACGCCGCCCGCGGTTACCCGCGGGATTGCCGGCCTGAAGTCCGGTTGTTTTATGAATCGCCATATCCTGCGTCGTACGTTAAAAAATAGGAGGTAATCGCATCGACCAGACCCGGGATCGTGTAGCGCTCCTGGAGGATGTGTACGGTCAGGCCCGCATTTTGGGCCGCGGCGGCGGTCACCGGGCCGATGCAGGCGATCCGGACCTGGGACGGGAGCCGGAAATCCGCTCCCATGATCCCGAAGAAGTGGTTCACGGTCGAGTGGCTCGTGAAGGTGATCACGTCCACTTTTCCCCCGTCGAGAAGCGGTAAAATCCCGGAGGGGTCCCGGTGCGAACGGATTGTCCGGTAGGCCGTCACGACATCGACTTTTGCGCCCATTTCCGCAAGGCCCTCGGGGATGACGTCCCGCGCCTCTTCCGCCCGCGGGAGCAGGACCCGGCAACCCCGGAGATCCTCGCCGGTAAAGGCCCGGACGACCCCCTCGGAGATGAACTCCTCCGGAACGATATCCACGCGGATTCCCAGCGCCCCGACCGCGGCAGCGGTCGCCGGACCGATCGTCGCGATCCGGATTCCCTTCAGGTCCCGGATATCCCCCCGCCGCTCCCGGAGGCGCCTAAAGAAGAATGCCACGCCATTGGCGCTCGTAAAGATGATCCAGCGGTAAGCATCCAATCGGTCGATGGCCCCATCTAGCGCTTCCCAGCTCTCCGGCGGGGCGATCCGGATGACCGGAAACGGGATCACCCTTGCCCCTTCGGCTTGGAGAAGCTCCGCCAGCTCCCCGGCCTGCGCCTCCGGCCGCGTGACGACGATCCCCCGGCCGAAGAGAGGCTTCGTTTCGAACCAGTTCATCGTCTCCCGGAGGGCGACGACCCCCCCGACGACAAGGATGGCGGGCGGGGCGAAACGGCGCTCCGCGGCCTTTCGCGCGATATCTGCAAGCGTCCCGGTCAGCGTCTCCTGATCCGGCGTCGTCCCCCGGCGGATCAGCGCGGCCGGCGTTTCCGCCGGCTTCCCGCAGCGGATCAGGTTCTCCGCAATCGCCTGAAGATTCTTCACCCCCATCAGAAAGACGAGCGTCCCGATCCCGGCAAGCGCCTCCCAGTCGATATCGCTTTTTCCCTTCGTCGGATCCTCGTGGCCCGTAACGAAGGCCACGGTCGAGGTGTGGCTCCGGTGGGTGAGCGGAATCCCCGCATACGCGGGAACGGCGACGGCGGACGTCACGCCGGGGACGATTTCGAAGGGGATGCCCGCCTCCCGAAGGGCCTCCGCCTCCTCGCCGCCGCGGCCGAAGATGAAGGGATCGCCGCCCTTGAGGCGGGCCACGACGTTCCCCCGCCCGGCCTCCTCGACGAGGCGCCGGTTGATCTCATCCTGGGAGAGGGTGTGATCGCCCCCCTGCTTGCCGGCATAGATGCGAAGGGCCTTCTCTCCGGCATGGAGGAGGATCTCCGGGCTGACCAGATGGTCGTAGATGATCACATCCGCCTCCCGGATGCACTCCGCCCCGCGGAGGGTGATCAGACGAGGATCGCCCGGCCCGGCGCCGATGATATAAACTTTGCCCTTCTCCCCCATGGATCTCTCCCTCAATGACGACCTCAAAAAGAAACTATAAACCTGTCACTCCTGCCCACGCTTTCGCGAGGGTAAACCCCAGCAGGAGCCCATCCATGCCAAAGGCTTTATGGATTCTCGCTGGAGTTTACCCCTTACCGGATACGGGGTGGGAATGACCTCACGAGACCATTACGACCCTTGGAAATCCGATCCCTCCGCGCACTGGACATTTTTCGATCCTGCGTTTCTCAGCTCAAGCCGCAAAGACGAAACTCACGCTTCGCGCTCAAACAGTCGTCTTTACGGGCGATCTGCTGCTGTGGAGGGACCACGATTTCCAGAGGTCCCACATCCTCCTCGTTTGGATCGTTACACCGGCTCGCAATAGACCTCATCGAGCAGCGCACGGCCGCCCTCGGTCAGGATGCGCTCCGCCAAACCTTCCCCAAGCGCCATGAACGCCGCGGCGGGTCCCTTGACCCGACGGTGGACGACCACCCGCCCGTCGAGGCTTCCGACCAACCCCTCCAAGGCGATCTCGCCGCCGCTCTGCTTCGCGAAACCGGCGATCGGGAGCTGGCAACCGCCGCCCAGTCTCTTCAGGAACGACCTCTCGGCGCCGACCTCGCAGAAGGTGACCGGATCGTGGAGAAAGGCAACCGCATCGCGAGAGCGGGCGTCCCCGCGCCGGGTCTGAATGCCAATGGCCCCTTGGCCAACGGCCGGGAGCATGATCTCCACGGGGAGAAACTGGGAGATCTTCGCGACCCAACCCATCCGCCGGATCCCCGCTGCAGCGAGGATCACGCCGTCGAGACCCTCCGTCTCCAGTTTCCGGATCCGTGTGTCGAGGTTTCCCCGCAGCGGAACAATCTCCAGCCCCGGCATTCGGCTCCGGAGCTGGAGCCCGCGCCTAAGAGAGCCGGTTCCGATCCGCGCCCCGCGGGGCATCTCCTCCAACCGGCGTCCCTCCCGCGAGACCAGGACGTCCCGGGGGTCCTCCCGAAGCGGCATGACCGCGATTTCCAGGGCCTCCGGCAGCTCGGCGGGGACATCCTTCATGCTGTGGACGGCCAGATCGACGTCGCCCCGGATCAGCGCCTCCTCGATCTCCTTGATGAAGACCCCTTTCCCGCCGATTTGGGCCAGGGCAACGTCCTGCAGGATGTCCCCCTTCGTCCGGATGGTGATGAGTTCCACCACGACATCCGGATGGCGCTCCCGGATCCGGTCCGCGACCCACCCGGCCTGCGTGAGCGCCAGGGCGCTCCCCCTCGTTCCGATCCTGAATGTCTGTGAAATAGAAACCTCCGCTACCTTCTTTGAGACTCTTGGAAATCTTGATCCCGGAAGCGCGCATTGGAGATTTTTCGGGGCACCCTGCCCCCGCAGCGCAGCGCCTGCAAAGACGGCTGTCTGAGCGCAAAACGCGAGTTGCGTCTTTGCAGCGAAGCGAGGAGGCGCAGGGTCGAAAAAGGTCCAGCGCGCGGAGGGATTAAGATTTCCACGTTCCGAAATGTCTCCTCTGACTTCATCACAACTTGAATAATCTCCGGACAGCCGCCACGTAGGGCAGTTCGTCCTTTTCCCGGCTCTCCTCCTTGAGGCCGGTGATCGGATCGTGGAGGATCTTGTTGACAACGGAGGCGGCCAGCCCCTCGATCCGCAATCGATCCTCCTCGGAGAGCCCCTCCAGCCAGTGGGCGGACTTCTCCAGCTCCCCCCGAACGATTCCCTCCATTTTTCCGCGCATCGCGACGATCGTCGGCACGACGGCAAGGGCATTGAACCACGCCTCGAAGAGGGCGACCTCCTCCGCAATGATCCCCTCCGCCTTCGCCGCCTCCGCAAGCCGTGTCTCTCGGTTCGCGTCGACCACGTCCTGCAGATGGTCGATGTTGTAGAGATAGACGTTATCGATCTCCCCCGCCGCGGGATCGATGTCCCGGGGAACGGCGATATCCATCAGAAACAGCAGGCGGTTCCGCCGCCGCCGGAGGGCTGCGGCGACCATCTCCGTCGTGACCACATACCCCGGAGCCCCGGTCGAGGCGATCACGATATCGACTTCCGGCAGGACCTCGGATAACCGGTCGAACGCCACGGGCGTCCCCTGGAACACCGTCGCCATCTCCTCGGCCCGGGCGTAGGTCCGGTTGGCAATCATGATGCGCTCCACCCCCTGGCGCAGCAGGTGGCGCGCGGCCAGTTCCGACATCTCGCCCGCCCCCACCAGCAGGATCGTCTTCCCATGGAGGCCGCCGAAGATCTTCTTGGCCAGTTCCACGGCCGCGTAACTGACGGACACGGCGTTGCCGGCGATCCCCGTCTCCGTCCGGACCCGCTTGGCCGTCCGGAGGGCGTGGTGGACGAGACGGTTCAGGAGGACGCCCGTCGCGCGGTGATCGACCGCCCGGCGATAGGCTTCCTTCACCTGTCCCAGGATCTGCGGCTCCCCCATGATCATGGAATCGAGGCTCCCCGCCACCCGGAAGAGGTGGCGGACCGCCTCCCGGTCCCGGTGAACGTAGAGGCAGCGTCCCAGCTCCACGGCATCAAGATTACCCTGCCGTAAAATGAATTCCTTCAGCCGCTCCGCCGCCGCCTCTCCATCCGCGACGCGGGCAAGAACCTCCACCCGGTTGCAGGTGGAAAGAACGAGAACTTCCCGGATCTCGGGAATGCCGAGGAGTTCTGCAAGCGCGGGGCCGCCATCCCCGCAGGCGATCTGGAGCCGCTCCCGGATCTCGACCGGGGCCGTTTTATGGTTCATGCCGACGAGGAGGATGCGCATGGGTTCACACAAAGCGGTGGAGCGTTCCGAAGAACGGCAGCCCGGCCAGCAGCAGGACGAGAAGGAGGACGAACACGGCCAGAGACCAGCGCGCCGCCTTGCGCCCCCGCCACCCGATGGCCAGCCGCTGGTGGAGGAGGAAGGCGTAGCATCCCCAAGCCAGAATCGTCCAAACCTGTTTGGGATCCCACTGCCAGTGGCTTCCCCAGACGATCCGCGCCCAGAAGGAGCCGGCGAGCCCTCCGAGCGTGAGGAGTGGAACGCCCCACAGAAGGCAGAGGTGGTTGATCCGATCCAGATCGCCGA
>JAPLJW010000038.1 GCA_026388365.1 Deltaproteobacteria bacterium
ATCATCATCCAGCGCGTGAAGGATGCGGAGCGGGACAACATCTATGATGAGTATCACACCAAGAAAGGGGAGCTGTCCAACGGTTTCGTCCAGCGGTTCGAAGGTGGAAACATCATCGTGAATCTGGGACGCACCGAAGGGATCATCCCCGTTTCGGAACAGATCTTCAAGGAATCCTACAAACGCGGAGAGCGGATCCGGGCCTTTATCTGCGAGGTCAAGAAGATCACGAAGGGTCCCCAGATCATCCTCTCCCGGACCCATCCCGGTTTTATCAAGGCCCTCTTCGATGTGGAGGTTCCCGAAATCTCGGAGGGGTTGATCGAGATCGTCAACGTGTCGCGGGAACCGGGGAAGCGCTCCAAGATCTCCGTCAAGAGCCGGGACAAGGATATCGACCCGGTGGGCGCCTGCGTCGGCATGCGGGGGACGCGCGTCCAGAGCGTCGTCCAGGAACTCCGGGGTGAGAAGATCGATATCGTCCCCTATGCGGAGGATCAGGCCAGGTATGTCTGCAGCGCCCTCTCCCCGGCGAAGGTCAACCGGGTCTTTGTTGATGACGAGAACCGGGCGATGGAGGTGATCGTCCCCGATGATCAGCTTTCCCTGGCCATCGGGAGAAACGGGCAAAATGTTCGCCTGGCCGTTAAATTGACCGGATGGAAGATTGATGTCAAGAGTGAATCCACGGCCGCTTCGAAGGCGGATGAGGGGTGCGAGGCCCTCATGAAAATTCCGGGAATCGGCGAGGTCACGGCGGAGCGTCTGTTCAAGGTGGGCTTGAAGAGCTTGGCCATGCTGGCCGCGGCCGATGCCGAACAACTGGCGGCGATTCCCGGCGTAGGTGAGAAAACCGCTGCGACTTGGATCCAGGAGGCGGGAAAGATGATCGACCAGGAGGCCGGCGGGCAAAAGGTTGTTCCGGCTTAGGACGTCCGATGTGAATTTGGATGGGGAGAGTGTTGGGCATGTCGAAAAAAAGAGTTTACGAACTGGCCAAGGAGTTGGGGCTGGAAAATCGAGAGCTGATCTCTCGCCTGGAAAAGATCGGTATTGCGGTCAAATCCCATTCAAGCACGCTCGAAGATGGGGATTTGGAGCGGATTCAGGCGGAATTGCTTTCTCCCGAACCCCGCGAGGTGGTTGAAAAGAGAATCAAGTCGACGGTGATCCGGCGGAGGGCGTTCCGCCCGCCGGTTGAGGAAGGGAGCCCTAAGGAGGGCGCGGCCGCGCCGCAGACAAAGGAGGAACCTCCTGCCGAAGAGACGCCGCGCATGGAGGCGGCTCCCGTGGAACCGGTTCCCAAGATTGCTCCCAGGGAAGCCCCGGTGAGAACGTCCATCTACCGGGAATCGCCGGTCGGCGGCGCCGCTCCCGGGCCGGTGGCGCCCCTGGAGCCTCCTCAGAAGCCGGTTTCCAAGCGGGGGCCGGCGCCCAAACCGGCGGTTGCCAAACCGGAAGCCCCGGAGGTGGCGCAGAAGGAAAAACCCGCAAAGAAACCGGTTCCCGAAACCATTCCGAAAGCGCCGGAGCCGGAGAAGAAGCCGCTATCCGTTCAATCGCCGCCAGCCCTCGAAATCAAGCGCCCTTCCGCGGAACAGGGCAGAACCCAGCAGGCGCCTTCGGAAGCGCCGGTCCCGGCGCCGGGGGGCAGAAAAGAATTCCCCCGCAGACCGGATCTGAAGATCGTCAAGGATACCGGGAAAGGGGTTCCTCCTCGCCCGGAAAAGCCCGACCGGCAGCCGGAAGCGGATAGATCGAGGAAGAAGGGTGGAAAAGCGCCCGTTGAGGTCCTGATGGGCGAAGCGCCGCCGCGCAAAAAGGCCTTCATCAAGAAACTGATCGACCGGAAGGGTCGGCAGATCGACGTCGAGCGGCAGGAACGGTCGTCGAAATGGCGTGAAGAGAAGAAGGCCGCGCCGGTCAAGATGCAGAAGACCCTGATCACCACGCCGAAGGCGATCAAGAGGAGGATCCGCGTGGACGAGGCGATCAGCGTCGGAGAACTGGCCAAGAGGATGGGCGTCAAGGCGTCCGAGGTGATCAACAAACTGATCGGCCTGGGCCTCATGGTGACCATCAACCAGGCGATCGATTGCGATACCGCCACGCTGATCGGCGCCGATTTTGGCTATCAGGTGGAGGCGGCGCAAAATGAGCGCGAAGAGACCTTGCAGAGAACCGAGAATTCTCCGGAGCATTTGAAGCCCCGGGCGCCGGTTGTTACCATCATGGGCCACGTGGATCACGGCAAGACGTCGCTCCTGGACGCGATCCGGCAGACGAACGTGATCGACGGCGAGGCGGGCGGGATCACCCAGGCCATCGGCGCCTACCATGTCCACATCAAGGGGAGGGATATCGTCTTTCTGGATACGCCGGGCCATGAGGCCTTCACGGCCATGAGGGCAAGGGGGGCCCAGGTGACGGACATCGTCGTCCTGGTTGTCGCCGCCGATGACGGCGTCATGGGACAGACCGTGGAGGCGATCAACCATGCGCGGGTGGCGGAGGTTCCCATCATCGTAGCCATCAACAAGATCGACAAGCCGGGCGCCGATCCGGGGAAGATCCGCCAGGCCCTGACCGAATACAACCTGCTGTCGGAGGATTGGGGCGGCGAAACCATCTTCTGCGAGGTGTCGGCGAAGAAAAAGCAGGGGATCGAGGAACTCCTGGAGATGATCCTTCTGCAGGCCGACGTCATGGAACTCAAGGCCGATCCCGACCGGCCCGCCCGCGGCGTCATCATCGAAGCGAAACTGGACCGGGGCCGGGGGCCGGTGGCGACCGTCCTGATCCAGGAGGGCACGCTGCGCGAGGGGGACGCCTTCGTCTCCAAGATGGAATTCGGCCGGGTCCGGGCGATGATCGACGATCAGGGACAGCGGATCAGCGAAGCCGGACCCGCGATGCCGGTGGAGGTCATCGGTTTCTCGCGGGTTCCCCAGGTCAGCACGGAATTCATCTGCGTCGAGGATGAGAAAAAGGCCCGCAGCATCGGCGAATACTGGATCCGGAAGGAAAGGGAGAGAGAACTCTCCGTCTCCTCCAAGATCACACTGGAACAGCTCTATCAGCGGATGAAGGAGGGGGTCAAGGAACTCAACGTCATCCTCAAGGCGGACGTCCAGGGTTCCATCGAGGCCCTGATCGACGCCCTGAACAAGCTCTCCACGGAGGAAATCAAGCTGAAGATCATCCACAGCTCCACAGGGACGATCACGGAAACCGATGTCATGCTGGCCTCGGCCTCCGATGCGGTCATCATCGGCTTCAACGTCCGTCCCGACGCCCGCGTGGTAGAGGTGGCCGAGCAGGAAAGGGTGGATATCAAACTCTATGATATCATCTACAATGTGATTGCCGATGTAAGGGCCGCCATGGAAGGTCTCCTGGAGCCGATCTTCAAGGAGGTCGTCCAGGGACGCGCCGAGGTGCGGGAGATCTTCCGGGTGCCCAAGATCGGGGCCATCGCCGGGAGTTATGTGACGGACGGCAAGGTCACCCGGGCGGCCGGTCTCCGGCTGCTTCGGGACGGCGTGGTCGTCTATGAGGGCCGGATCGCCTCCCTGAGGCGGTTCAAGGACGATGCAAAGGAGGTGGCCGCGGGTTTCGAGTGCGGCATCGGCATCGAAGGGTTCAACGATATCCGGGTGGCGGATGTCATCGAGGCCTACGTCAAGGAGCAGATCGAGAGAAAACTATAATTTGGGATCACTGTAAATCGTGATCCCGGGATCATGATTTACAATATGAGAGCTTTGAAAAATACCCTTACTTTGTCATTCCCGCGTAGGCGGGAATCCAGAAGGTCTTGAAAGGGCTTGATTCCTGCTTTCGCAGGAATGACAATTTGCCGCATTTCAGAAGTAATTCAAAGCTCTCAATATGCGCAAAGGCATCCGGGTATCAATATGGTTGTCGGAACGGGTCTCATCGATCTTCGGATTTCCGGATGCGGTTCCTTGAAGGAGAAACGCGGCGTTCTGAGCCGCATCCTCCGGCGGACGCAGAATGAGTTCAATGTCTCGATCGCGGAGGTCGGCGACAACGACCACTGGAAAAAGGCCCGAATCGGTTTTTGCGTGGTGGGGAACGACAAACCCTACATCAACGCCAAGGTAGATCATATCCTCCGTTTTGTCGATCAATTGGGGCTCGCGGAGGTGGTCCGGAGCCGGATCGAAATAGCAAGCTTTTCCGATCTGACGGAAGGATCGGAACCGGAGTTCGAAGAAGGAAAGTATGAATAGCTTCAAAAGGGCGGACCGTGTGGCCGACCTCATCCGAATGGAGATCTCCGATCTTCTGCTCAAGCAGGTTCGGGACCCGCGGATCGGTTCCGTGACGATCACCGGCGTGAAGGTCACCGATGATCTGCGGACGGCGCGGATCTTTTTCGTCGAACTGGGGAAGGATCAATGCAGCGAAGGGGTCCAGGCCGGGCTCGGGAAGGCGGCGGGGTTCCTGAGACGGGAGCTGGGTCGCAGGATTCAGCTTCGTTGCATTCCGGAGCTGTTGTTTTCCTATGATCCGTCCTTTGCATACGGGAACCGGATCGAGCAACTGATTTCGGAGATTCACCGGGAAGAGGGGGAGGGGGCTCATGCTCCGGAGGATTAGCGAACGGATCGGCCGGCACCGGGTATTTCTGATCACGGCCCATGAGCGGCTGGACGGGGATGCCCTCGGTTCGGAACTGGCCCTTGGCCTGATGCTGAAAAGCCTGGGGAAAGAGGTTGTCGTTTACAATCAGGACCCGACGCCGGGGAATTACCTTTTTCTCCCGGGAAGCGACCGAATCGTCCATGAGCTTCCCCCGATCGGGCCTTTCGAGGTCGCCTTTGTTCTGGATTGCGGCGAATTGAATCGGGTCGGGAGGGAATCGGCCCGGATCGGGACAATCCCGGACCTTGTCAACATCGATCATCACGTCTCCAACGGGGGGTTCTGCGACGTCCGGCTGATCGATCCGCAGGCGAGTTCGACGGGGGAGCTGATCTTCCGTCTCGTCCGGGACATGAATCTCACGGTGACCGGCGAGATGGCGACATGCCTCTATACGGCGATCCTGACGGATACGGGTGGTTTCCGTTACGGAAACACCAACCGGGGCGCCCTTCTCACCGCGGCGGATCTGGTGGCCGGCGGCGCCGATCCCCAGTGGATCTCGGAAAATGTCTATGAATCGGATCCGCCGGCCAGGATCCGTTTGCTGGCGGCGATTCTCCCCACGCTTCGCGTCGAGGAGGGGGGCCGGGTCGGTTCGCTTATCGTGACGCAGAAGGCGCTGGCCGATGCCGGGGCGCTTCCGGAGCATACCGAAAGGTTCGTCGATCTGCCCCGGTCCATCCGCGGGGTCGAGATCGCCATCCTGTACTCGGAGCTTCCGGATGGGCGTTACAAGCTGAGCCTGCGATCGAAGGGGAAAATCAATGTGGAACGCGTGGCGCGCGCCTTCGGCGGCGGAGGCCATATCAATGCCTCCGGTTGCTTGGCGGAGGGGGAACAACCGGAGATCCGCAGGAAGGTCATCGAGGCGATCCGGACGTCCGCCGCAAAACCATGAGAGACCTTTGCGCAATTTCCAATAAAGGTCCCGCATGAACGGGGTTGTTGTCATCGACAAGCCGTCGGGGCCGACCTCCCGGGATGTTGTGGAGGAGGTCAGGCAGGCGCTTGGGGTCCGTAAGGCGGGGCATACGGGGACCCTCGATCCGCTGGCGACCGGCGTCCTTCCCGTCTGCATCAATGAGGCGACGAAGCTGGTCCAGTTCCTGGCGCTGGACAGCAAGGAGTATCGGGCAACCCTTCTGCTGGGGGTCCGAACCGATACCCTCGATACCGAGGGCGTCGTCCTCACCCGGGAAGAGCCCCGCGTGACCCGGGAACAGGTCGAGGCGGCGCTGAACGGTCTGACGGGGAGGCGCAAGCAGGTTCCGCCCCGTTACTCGGCGGTGAAGGTCCGGGGGAAGGCCCTTTACGACTGGACGCGCCGGGGGATCGCCGTCGAGGCGACGGCGCGGGAGGTGGAGATTTACGACACCCGGATCGAGAAGATCGATCTCCCCGAAGTGACCTTTGCGGTCTCCTGTTCGAAGGGCACCTACATCCGCTCTCTCTGCGCGGAGGCGGGGGAGACGCTCGGTTGCGGGGGCTGCATGTCTGCCCTGCGCCGGACGCGCAGCGGCAACTTCCGCGAGGAGGCAGCCGTAAGCCTGGAAGGTTTGACGGGAGAGCAAAAGCGGGAACGGCTGTCGGCGCACCTGTTGCCGCTGGCGGAACTCCTGCCCGACCTTGCCGTCATTGATGTGGATTTGCCGCTGGCGGAAAGATTGTGGAACGGGTATCAGCCGGACGGCGAAGTTCTGACCCGTTATCATATTCCTTTTCTTGTCGCTGGAGATGTGATAAAAATCACACTGCAGGATAGGCATCTGGTAGCCGTCGCCCGGATGCTCTGTGCATCGGACGAACTAAGTTCGTGGGGGGAGAAGAGACAGGCGGTCAAGATTTTAAGGGTATTGAACGATGGAACGAGGGGCCAAAGGCCCTGATACTTGCGCGATTGACTTAAGGGAGGATGAGAGCAGTGTTAGACGCAGAAAAGAGAAAGGGAATTATCGGAAGTTATCAGTTGCACGAAAAGGATACGGGATCTCCGGAGGTCCAGATTGCCATCCTGAGCGCCAGGATTGAGTATCTGACGGAACACTTCAAGACCAACAAGAAGGACCATCACTCCCGGCGGGGGCTCCTGAAGCTGGTCAGCCAGCGGCGGAGACTTCTGGATTACGTAAAGAACAAGGACGTGGAACGCTACAGAGCGGTGATTCAGCGTCTCGGGCTCAGGAAGTAACCTGGGTTTTAGGGTGCGGGGTGTTGATCAGGAGTAAGTAGTAAAGAGTAAAGAGTAAGGAGCAAAGAGCAGGAAAACCGCCCTGCTTTTAAGCCCCTTGCCCCTTACGCCTTACTCCTTACTCCTTCCATGCCCCGCGCCGCAAATCAACCATTGAGAGGAAAATATGAGTAAACTGTTCAGTACAGATTTTGCAGGGAGGAGTATCTCCCTCAAGGCGGACTATGTCGCGGGGCAGGCGGACGGCGCCATCCTGGCGACATACGGGGAGACGGTGGTGCTGGTGACCGCCGTTTCGTTAAAGACGATCCGGGAAGGGGTCGATTTTCTGCCCCTGACCGTGGATTATCAGGAGATGACCTATGCCGCCGGGAAGATCCCGGGCGGCTTTTTCAAGCGGGAAGGACGTCTCAACGAGAAGGAGATCCTGACCTCGCGGATCATCGACCGTTCCATCCGGCCCCTGTTTCCGAAACACTATTTCCATGAAAGCCAGATCATGGCGTCGGTCCTTTCCGTGGACAACGAGAACGACTCCGATGTGACGGCGATGCTGGCCGCATCCGCGGCGCTCGAGATCTCGAATATCCCCTTCAAGGGGCCCATTGCCGGGGTCCGGGTCGGCCGCGTGGAGGGCGCCTTCGTCTGCAACCCCTCGCAGGCGCTTCAGGAAAAGAGCGATCTCAACCTTTTCCTCGTGGGACGGAAGATCGTCCCCGGCACCCAGGGCCGTCCCTATGACGTGAACCTCGTCATGATGGAAGGCGGGGCGGAGGAGGTCGCGGAGGATGTCATCGTCGATGCCATCGACTTCGGCCTCGAACAGATGCGTCCGGTGATCGACCTTCAGGACAAGATGCGTCGGGAGGCGGGCAAGACCAAGCGGGCCGTCCCGGCGCCGGTGGTGGACGAGGCCCTGGCGGCCAAAGTCTCCGGGGTGGCCCTGGCGGGGCTTACGGAGGGCTACGGCATGGCGCGGAAGATGGAGCGGTATGCCAAGCTCGACGAGGTGCGGAAAAACGCCGTTCAGGTCTTGACGGCCGAAGATTCTTCGCTCAAGACCAAGGTCCTGGAAATCGTCGAATCGCTCGAGCGGCGCATCCTCCGGGAGATGATCCTCAAGGAGAACCGGAGAATCGACGGCCGCTCCACCACGCAGATCCGTCCGATCAGTTCCGAGGTCGGCCTGCTGCCCCGCGCGCACGGTTCGGCCCTGTTCAACCGGGGCGAGACGCAGGCGCTGGTGACCGTGACCCTGGGAACCTCCCATGACGAGCAGCGGATGGATTACATCGCAGGCGAGGAGAGGCGCTCCTTCCTGCTTCACTACAATTTCCCGCCCTTCAGTGTCGGCGAGGCCAAACCCCTCCGAAGTCCGGGCAGGCGGGAGATCGGCCACGGCGGCCTGTCGCGACGGGCGCTGCTGCCGGTTCTGCCGTCCAAGGAGGCATTCCCCTATACGATCAGGGTCGTCTCCGACATCCTGTCGTCAAACGGTTCCTCTTCGATGGCGACCGTCTGCGGCGGTTGCCTCTCCCTGATGGACGCCGGGGTGCCGATTCGGGACACCGTTGCCGGCATCGCCATGGGTCTTCTGAAGGAGGGCGACCAGGTGGCCATCCTCTCCGATATCCTGGGCGACGAGGACCACGCCGGCGACATGGACTTCAAGGTCTGCGGGACCGAAAAGGGGGTGACCTCCCTGCAGATGGACATCAAGATCGACAACCTCACCGGGGATATCCTGCGCAAGGCGCTGAGCCAGGCCCGGGAGGGGAGGGTTTTCATCATCGGCAAGCTGCGCGAGACCCTCGCCAAGCCG
>JAPLJW010000266.1 GCA_026388365.1 Deltaproteobacteria bacterium
GCGGCGAAGAAGTCATAGACGGGCTTGAGGCAGCCCTGCCGCCAGTCGGCGAAGACCTCATCCATCCGGCCCTCGGCCTCGCCCAGGAAAACGGCGTCGGCGTGTTGCCTTGTCTCCTCGGCATGGAGCATCGTTCCGATCCCCCCGCAGATCACCCGGATGCCCCGGCTCCGGTAGTGATCCGCGATCTCCCAGCCCCGCTTCACCTGGCAGGTCAGCATCATCGAGATGCCGACAAAATCGACGTCGTCATCCACGGGAAGCGATTCCACGTTCTCGTCGATAAACTCCACCTCCCAATCCGGCGGCAGGGTCGCGGCAAAGACCACCGGGCCGTGCGGCGGCAGATGGAATTCCGTCTGCCGCTCCAGTTTCTGCCAGCGGGGGTAGATGAGGCGAAATTTCATGGAATCCTTTTCCCTTTCTCACTTCCGCTCCCAGGGCCGGAAGGTTCGACGCCGGGGAGCGTCGCCGCCGGCGCGGGCCCGGAATCGCTCTCCAGCGCCTCGCTTTCCAGAAGCCTGAGCTTCAGCGTGTAAGGCGGCCAGCCGCCCTGGATTTCCAGCGTATCGGCCAGGCCGGGCCTCTGCGGGGGGGATATTTTTACCCTTTTTAGGAGTTCCTGTCCAGCCCCATAAAGGCGGATCGCCATGTCGCCGCCCCGGAGCGTCATAACCTCCACCCGCTGTCCATCGGCGCGTTCGAATCGGCAGACCAAGGCGCCCTCTTCGCCCTCTCCCCAGGCCGTCGGCTCCGCTCCGGGCGGGAAAAAGGCCAGACGGATATCCTCCGCCAGCGCCCCTGCAAATGCCGACGCGTCGAAGGGCGGCACGGCCCGGTGGACGGTCTGCGTTTCCCCCGCTTCGACGTCGAACAGCACCCACCCCTCGATCGTCATGAGAACCGTCCGGAAACCCCGCGTCCGGGGATCGGCCACCAGGACCCCGATGGCCGTCACCTTCGCGCCATCGGGCATAACCGTTTCCAGCGCATGGACAAGACGGTGCTTTCCCGGCAGGAAAGGCCGCCGGCAGTCTTCCAGCACAGCGGTTTTCCGGGCCGGGTCGAGGGGGGTCAGGGGCTTGACTCCCGTACAACCGCCGACAACCAGCGGAAGGACGAATAACGCAGGAATCAGGATCAGACGGCGGAGCATTGTGTTCGTGCAAAGATTCGTCAAAGCATTCCTCAATAGAACGGCTCCGCAAAAAGTTTCGCAGGCAAGGCGCGCGAATCGCGAGGAGTGAGGCGCACTGTGTCTTACGCCGCAACGATGAGCGATGAATCGCACCGCAGCATCCGGACTTTTTGCGCAGCCGTGAATCGCGTTCATTCCACGTTCACAAACAGGGAAGCGGGCAGGGGCCGATTGGTCCGGACCTGGCTGAAATTTAGATCGGTGAAGCTGCGCTCGTCTTCTACCAGCCGGACGCCCTTCATCACGCCGGCTTGCTCCCGGGAAAGGGTCAGTTCGATCCGCCGGATCATCTTGCCCCAGGAGGCATCCCGGGGAACAAGCGTCACCCGCGGCTCGGGATCGGTCGACAGCGTGGCCTGGAAATGGGGACTGGCGTCGAACCGGCCCTGCTGCCAGTTCGCGATCTCCTCCAGGACCACCCGCATGGCGGTCAGGGAGGCGCCGGTTTCCTCGCGCCAGCCGCCCGGATCCTGGAGGTAGCGTTTCACGGCGCCGTTGTTCATGATCAGGACGCTCCGGACGGGGCGGTCGTATTCCCAGCGTATCTGTGCGGGGGCCTGGTAGAAAAAACGGCCCTCGGAGACAAACGGTTTTGAGAGCAGCGGCAGCGTCTTTTTCTGCACGAAGCGGGCCTCGACGGAGGTGATCCGGCGGGAGGCCTCGCGGAGCCCTTCCCAGCTATCGGCCCAGGCCATAACGAGGGGCAGCAGAAAAAGCAGCGCGAACAAAGGGACGACCGGGCGGCGTAGTCGTTTAATATTACTTCGCGAGCCATACATGTCAAGGTCGTCATTCCCGCGAAAGCGGAAATCCGGAATCGGGCTGGCTGCCGGATCAGAGCCTGCCGCGGATCCGATCCGGGGTCCGGCATGACATTGCATAGGTTTAATCGCCGGAGCCATAATGGCTGTTTCCATTCTCAGAACATCCCCCCGTTCACGGAGATGACCTGGCC
>JAPLJW010000132.1 GCA_026388365.1 Deltaproteobacteria bacterium
GGTTCCGGAGGTGTAGATGATCCCGGCGATATCCTCACCGCGCCCCTCCGCAACCAGCCGATCGAAGAGCGACGGATCCTCGTCCGCCGCCTTCCGGCCGAGGGCCAGCAGGTCGTCGAAACTCATGACCATCGGATCATGAAAATCCCGGAGACCCTCCATGTCCCAAACGATCATCTTCCGGAGCGCCGGCGTGCCCTGCCGGAAGGCAAGCGCCTTGTCGAGCTGCTCCTCATCCTCGCAGATATAGACCACAGCGCCGGAGTGGCCTACAACATACTCGCACTCCTTGGCCGGGTTCGTCGTATAGATCCCGACAAAAGTCGCCCCGGTGGACATCGCCCCCAAAGCCGAATAGAGCCACTCCGGCTGATTCTCGCCGATGATGGCGACATGATGCCCCTTCAAGACGCCGAGTTTGTGCAGCCCCAGGGCCACATCCCTGACCTTTTCCAGGTATCCCGACCAGGGAATGTCGTGCCAGATCCCGAGTTCTTTGTGCCGCATCGCAACCCGTTCGGGCTGAGCGCGGGCGAGCCCGACCAAGGCCTTCGGCAGTGTATCGATCACCATGTTTTCTCCCTTAAAGCAATCGAGGCATACACCGTTTGAAATCCGATTCCGGAAGCGAGCATTGGAAATTTTTCGGGGAGCCCAACCCCCGCAGCGAAGCGAGGAGTCGGAGGGTCGAAAAATGTCCAGCGAGCGGAGGGATCGAACTCAAACCTCTGCTAACGAAATCTGACTTTCCGGCGATACCGTTTGTAACCCTTGATCGAAGCCTCCTGGGCGATTCCGAGATAGAACTCCTTGACGTCTTGATCTTCCCGGAGAACCTCGGGCTTATCGGCGCGGACAATTCGACCGTTCTCCATGAGAAAGGCAAAATTCGAATATTTCAGGGCCATGTTGACGTTCTGCTCGACCAGCAGAATCGTCACACCATCCTTCTGATTGATGTCCCGGATGATCGTGAAGATATCCCGGGTGAGGAGCGGCGATAGTCCGAGCGATGGTTCATCCAGCATCAGGAGCTTCGGACGGCTCATCAGCGCCCGGCCGATGGCGAGCATTTGCTGTTCCCCGCCGCTGAGATGGCCGGCCTGCTGGTGCGTCCGATCCTTGAGGATGGGAAAGTGATTGAAGACATTTTCCATATCATCCCTGATCCCCTTCCGGTCCTTCCGGGTATAGGCGCCCATCATGATATTTTCGAGGACGGACAGCTCCGGGAAAACCTCCCGGCCTTCCGGAACGTAACTGACGCCCATGCGGACAATCTGGTCCGTTCTCTTCCGGTCAATGCGTTCACCCAGGAATTCGATCGTGCCCTTTTCAGGCTGCTCCTCCTTCAGATCGTAGAGGAGTCGCATGATGGTCTTCAAGGTCGTCGATTTCCCCGCCCCATTGGACCCCAGCAAGGCTACAACGTCGCCTTGCTTCACCTCGAAAGAGATGCCGTGGAGCGCCCGGATCAGATCATACCAGGTTTCAATGTTGTTGACTTTCAGCATCAGCGCTCCTCCCCCAGATACGCCTTGATGACCTCCGGGTGGCTCTGAACCTCCTTCGCTGTCCCTTCAATGATCTTCTCTCCCTGGTTCATGGCCAGTATCCGGTCGGAAATGCCCATGATCATGTTCATATCGTGCTCGATCAAAAGGATCGTCACCCGATAGTCGGCCTGGATGTCTTTGATCCAGAGATTCAAGTCTTCTTTTTCTTCCGTGTTCATACCGGCGGAGGGTTCATCCAGAAGAAGGATTTTGGGTTCCAGGGCGAGGGCGCGACCCAGCTCCACCAGCTTTCGTTTGCCGTAGGAAAGGCTGGCTACAAAGTTGTTCCTTACCGCTTGCAGGTCTAGAAAATCGATGATCTTCTCGACGATCTCCCGGTTCCGGATCTCTTCACGGGCGGCCCGGGAGCCCCTCCCCCAGAGGAAGGCGCCGGTAAATACCCCCGCTTTCATGTGGATGTGTCTCCCCAGCAGGAGGTTGTCCATGACGCTGGCATTGGAGAAGAGTTCGATGTTCTGAAAGGTGCGGGCCACCCCCTTACGGGCGATGCGGTCCGGAGAACAGCCCACGATGTTTTCACCATCACAGATGATCCGGCCGCTGTCGGGTTTATAGATGCCGCTGATCATGTTGAAAATGGTGGTTTTGCCGGAACCGTTGGGCCCGATGATCGAAAAGATCGAATTCTTCTCTACGCCGAAGCTGATCTTGTTGACCGCCTTCAAGCCGCCGAAGCTGATGCTCAGATTTTCAACCCTGAAATGATCCAATGCCGGAGGTTCCATTCCCCGAGGCTTGCCTCGCTCACGTCATTCCCGCGAAAGCGGGAATCCAGGAAAAGAAGCTGGATTCCATGTCAAGCACGGAATGACATCCAATACCCCGATGCTTGCGGCGGGGTATTTTATTTTGGGAAAACAGGACGGTCCAACCGGGGGCAGTCCTTCAACCCGACGTCGGGCGTGGGCTGCCCCCGGGACGATTACTTCTTCCAGGTCGCCAAATCGTTTGCCGTCCAACCCTGCAGCTCGATGTAGCTTGCATTGGGACCGCACTGCTGAATCAGAACCGAGTCCGCTCCCTGATGCTGCTTTTCCGTGAAACTGATCTTCGGACCGATGGTCTGGTAATCCCTGAGTGCGTTTAATGCCTTCATGACCGCCTCGGTGCTCAAGTTTCGCCCTGCCTTCTTCAGGGCCTCCACGATGGGATCGGCGAAGAGAATGCCTCCGAAATAGAAGGTTCCCCAGCGCTCTTCCGGCGAGAGCCTCTTGGCCGCTTCCTTATATTTGACCATCAGGGGATTCTTGGAATCCGGGATCTCCCCGAAGCCTCCCGTGATCACACCCTCCCAGAGCCCCCCGGAGATCTTGTGCATCAGCGGATAATCGGATAGGGTGTTGGAAGAGACCCACTGAGGCTTGTAGCCGACGTTTGCGGCGGTTTTGAGTGTGATCACGGCCGTCGTCGGGTTAACATACATCAGAACCGCTTCCGCCCCGGAGTTCTTGAGCCGGAGGATCTGCGAGGCCAGGTCTTTTTCGGTAGATTCTACCGGGATTTCGGCCACGAGATTCATTTTGTACGTGGCCATACGCTGTTTGCAGCCGTCGAAGCCGTTTTTCCCAAAGGAGTCGTTTTGATAGAGAATCCCGATTTTCTTGAGTTTGAGGTTTTCGACGATATACTTCGTCAGCACGCTGGCCTCGTCCTCATAGAGGGGATAGACGCTGAATAGATAAGGCTGGACGGGGAAGACATACTCCTTGACGGCGGTGGCCGGCCCCACCCAGATCACCTTGTTCTGGGCCAGGTAATCCTTTACGGCAAGGCCGCCGGCCGCGGAAACGCCGCCGACAAAGGCGAATACACCCTGACGCTCCACCAGTTCCTTCACGACGCCCACGGTCTGGGCGGGATTGTACATGTCATCCCGGATGAAATACTTGATCTTTCTGCCGTGGATCCCGCCCTCTTCATTGACGACATCAAACAGCAGTTTGCTTCCCCGGGCCACCGATCCCCAGGGCGCCGCGGGTCCGGTCTGCGGCCCCCACTGGCCGATACGAATTTCGTTATCATCAAAACCCGCAGGAGTGGCCGCCGGTGTTGCATTGGCGATCAACAAAACAGCCAGTACCGCAATCAATGAAATCAAGACATTCTTTCTGAACATCATGGCATCCTCCTTTTTTAATGACTCTCTGATTTCGTGTTATATAAACAGTGCCCCCCTCTTCCTTTCCGCAGCCCAAGTGAAGTCACCATTGGCCTCAGTCTTCCATAAATCCGTTACACCTTTTTTACGAAATGTTTGGTCAACAGTCCGCTCGGTCGCAGACAGAGGACAAGAATGATTACGACAAAGGCAACGATAGGCTTCCAGTGGGGGAAGTAGTAACCGAAGAAGTTCTCGATCAATCCCATGAGACCGCCGCCGATAACCACCCCCGGGATGCTCATCAGTCCTCCCAGAACGGCCGCGGCGAAGGCGCGCAGAAAGGGTTCCATCATGAAGGCAGGGTCCAGGGTGGCCCGGGACGCAAAAAACATTCCCGCAATGGCGCCGATCAGGGAACTGAATCCCCAGGCAAAGGAAAATACCCGTTCGGTTCGGATACCCATGATTTTGGCCGCATGCCTGTTTTGCTGGGTTGCCCGCATGGCGATTCCCAACCGGCTGTACTGAAAGAACAGATAAAGAAACATCATGATACAGGCGGTCACGGCAAACACAGCGATGGTCCAGTTGTTGATGATCATCCCTTTGAAGGGCACATAGGTGACGGCGGGATCCAGCGGCAGCGAAAAATATTTCTGCTCCGCCCCCCATTTCCAACCGGCCAGCCCCACCAAAAACATCTCCGCCCCGAGGGTAATGACAATCATCCCCAGGATACTGGGATGCTTGGCGGGACGCAGAAACAGATATTCGATCAGTATCCCCAAAAGGATTGAAAACACCATGGTGATCAGAAAGGCCAGCCAGAAAGGATAGTGGTAAACGGACAGGATATGAAAAGCAACGAATGAAGCAAACATGGCCATCTCGCCTTGCGCAAAATTGACCACCTCGGAAGTTTTGTAGATGATCACCACCGCCGTGGCAAAAAGACCGTAACAGGCGCCAATCGCCAGCCCTTCAACCAAAAGCTGTCCTACCGGCATCTTCGACTACCTTTCCCAATACAGTGTTCCGTTTATTCGTTCTCGTTCTGGGTTATTTTAAACTGAAACACTCCGCCATTTAAGTTTCATGACCCAGCAGCCCTCCTTCAGAAGGGCCATGTCATCCAGTACTTCTTCATGCGAATCCAGACGCCGAACATGCCGAGCGGCTCAAAAATGATGATCCCGATCATGATGAGCCCAATGGCCATACTGCTGATATTTTCGAGGCCAACCATCGTAAACCAATGTTTTGATACGGCAACCATGAGGGCGCCGAAATAAGGAACCTCGGCGATGTTTTTCAAGAGGTCATATTGAAGGTAAGTGATCAGGGTTGCGCCCAATATACCCCCCAGGATGGTTCCCAATCCGCCAACCACCACCATCACGAGAAAGATGATCGATAGGATCATATTAAAGGTAAAGGGATCAAAGAATCCCAGGACGAAGCCAAACAGTCCCCCGGCGATCCCTGCATAAAAGGCGCTTACGGCAAAAGCCAGGGTCTTGTAAATGGTCAAATTCACGCCGATGACCTCCGCGGCAATATCGCTGTCCCGGATGGCCACAAAGGATCGTCCAACCCTGGTTTTCAGAATATTTCTCGCGGCGACCACCATGAGGATCGCCATGATCAATATCAGGTAGTACTTCTGGAAATCGGTTTTCAGGATCCAACTGATCCCCAGTTGCTTGATCCCCAGATCCAGTGGCGGCGCCTTGATGCCCATTCGGCCGCCGAACGCATCCACGCCACCGATGATATGCATGATGGTCAAACCGAAGCCCAGGGAGACGATTGCCAGATAGGGTCCTTCAAGACGCAACGCGGGCAGCCCGAGCATAAAACCGAAAAAAGCCGCAATGAATGCGGCAATCAGGATGGCGAAGACAAAAGGGATCTGAAGCAGGGTCATCAACAGAACCGTCCCATAGGCGCCGATGGCGAAAAAACCGGCATGGCCGAGTGAAATCTGGCCGGTGGAGCCCACAAGAATGTTCAAACCCACGGCCAATATGACATGGACCATGATTATGTTGAGAAGATAAACGTAGTAGTTGGGAGTATAAAGGGGAATGGTGAACAGCACCAGTAAAAGCGCGATCGTCCACGCCAGAACCACTCCGCTCCGAAACAGCTGAATGTCCTCATAATAATTGCGTTTCACATCCACGAACGTCACCTCAACCCGAAGAATATGTTATCCTGGGTTCAGCGCTTCCCCCGGGATGGGTTTGTGCGGCGATTTCAAATCGAACGATCTTGTATTTTCCGCTGCATGGAATAGCGATTTCCACTGTGGAGGCGCTTTTCAGATGCTTTCGATATTTCTGATACTTGTGTAAGATCTTGCTGGATGGCCGGGTTAAATCCACCTGGTGAAACCGAAATGAACCCGACTGGAATGAAAGACGCCGCCATGCGCAACTGCCTTTGATAAATCGCGGTTTTTCTAACAACCTTTCCCGGAACTGTCAAGGATTATTTCCCTCTGTATTTCGCCTTGACACGTATCGGTCATCCCACTATAAACTGAACGTACAGACGCGGTCGAAAGGATCCCGGACCTCAATTCTGATCCCCTTTCGGGCCGAATTAAGGCATGCTCTTGGGGAAAAAGGGTCTTGTACCGATAACGAATTCTTCCGTTTTGAGAGGGTTGCCATGCTGAGCAGAACCATCATCGATGACCTCCGGCAGAGGGTCGGCGCCGGAAACATTTACCATGAGAGAGAAGATCTCCTCGTTTACGGTTACGACGCCACCCCGGAAATCACAGGGCTTCCGGAGGTCGCCGTCTTCCCGGAGAACCGGGAGGGGTTGAAGGCCGCCCTGGAGATCAGCCGGCGGGAGGGTCTCGCGATCACCCCCCGCGGTGCGGCGACCGGTCTTTCCGGGGGCAGCACCCCTTTCAGGGGGGGCATGGTGATCGGCCTCACCCGGATGAACCGCATCCTGGAGATCGATGAGGAGAACCTGACCGCCACGGCCGAAGCGGGAGTCATCACGGTCGATCTTTTCAACGCCGCCGCGGCCCGGGGTCTTTTCTACCCTCCCGACCCCGGCTCCCAGAACGTATCGACGCTCGGCGGAAACGTCGCGGAAAACGCGGGAGGACTCCGGGGTCTCAAATACGGCGTCACCCGGAACTATGTGATGGCCCTTTCCGGCCTCCTGTATGACGGCACGGAGTTTGTTGCCGGGAACAAATGCGTTAAGGACGTGGCGGGCTACTCCCTGAGGGACCTCCTGGTGGGCAGCGAAGGCACCCTCGGGATCATCACCGAGGTGACGGTCCGTCTAATCACTCCCCCGCAGGACAAGCGGACGCTCCTCGCCTATTTCCGGGACATCCGGACCGCCGGCGAGGCGGTCTCCAAAATCATCGCCGCCCGGATCATACCCGCAACCCTCGAGATCATGGATAAAACGACGATCAACTGCGTGGAGGACTACGCCGGAATCGGCCTCCCCCGCGAGATGGGGGCGCTCCTGCTGATCGAGGTGGACGGTCACCCCGCGGTCGTCGCCGATGAGGCGGAGGGGGTCCGGAAGATTCTCGCGGAGGTCCGGGCGGACACCATTCGCCAGGCCGCAAACGCCAAGGAGGCCGCAGATCTTGCCGCCGCGCGGCGGACCGCCCTTTCGGCGGTGGCCCGCGTGTCGCCGACCACCATCCTTGAGGATACAACCGTTCCCCGGAGCCGCCTTGCCGAGACCTTCGCCGAGATCGAACGCCTCAAGGTGAAATACGGTATCCGTGTTGCAACCTTCGGCCACGCCGGCGACGGCAACCTCCACCCCACGGCGTTGACTGACGAACGGAATCATCAGGAGCTTGAAAAGGTCCACGCCTTCTTCTCCGATCTCTACGAAAAGGTGCTTTCCATGGGAGGCACCGTCTCCGGCGAACACGGGATCGGCATCGCCAAGAAGGGTTACCTCCTGCGTCAGTTCGGCGAGGGGGGCATAGGCGTCATGCGCCGGATCAAGGACGCCTTCGATCCGGCCGGCCGCCTCAATCCGGGAAAAATCTTCCTCGAAGGCGCTTCTTCACCGGACGTCCGGATTCCGGGAGGCACCCATGTCTGAGACCTCCCCAACGGGTCATTTCCATCCGGAGGACGCCCCGTCTTACGAATCCATTCTCCAGTGCATGCGCTGCGGCTTCTGTCTCGCGGTTTGCCCCACCTACGCGCTGACGAACCGGGAAAGGTCGAGCCCCCGGGGTCGGGCAGCGCTCGCCCGCGCCGTTGCGGAGGGAAATCTGGAATTCACACCCGCCGTCCGTGACGAATCCTTCCTCTGTCTCGACTGCAAGGCCTGCTCCACGGCCTGTCCTTCGGGCGTCCGTGTCGGAACGATCATGGAATTCTGCCGGAGCCAGGCGCAGGTTTTCCACCCCCCCTCCCTTCCCGCCGGGATGCTGCGGGATTTCATCCTGAAGCGGATGCTCCCGTCGCCCGCGCTGATGGAAACCTCCCTGATTCCTGCCCGGCTCTACCAGCGCCTCGGTCTCCAGTGGGCGATCCGCCGTCTCGGGATCAACCGTTTCCTGCCCGGCGTCCTTGACAAGATGGAAGGCATCCTCCCGACCCTCGGCCCACCGCTGCGGACGGAGATCCCGCGGCTTATCCCTGCCCTGGGTCCAAAACGGGGCCGCGTGGCCTTCTTCCTCGGCTGCGCCATGAGCCTGGTCTTCCCCGAGGTGTCGCGACAGACGGCCCGAATCCTCTCCCAGCAGGGTTTCGATGTCGTCACCCCCAAGGAGGTCAAATGCTGCGGCGCCCCTCATCTGGCCGAAGGGGATCGCGAAACCGCCCGCCGTCTCGCCCGGATCAACATCGACCTCTTCCTCTCTCTGGACGCCGACTATATTGTGACCGACTGCGCCGGCTGCGGCTGCGCGCTCAAGGAATATGAAGAGCTTTTGGAGGGACAAGACGATCACGAGCGTGTCGGCCGTTTCCGGGCGAAGATCCGGGACATCTCCGAGTTCCTTGCGGAGGTGGGCATCCGGACCGAAGAGCTTCGGCCGGTGCCGCTCAGCGTCACGTATCACGAACCCTGTCACCTCGTTCACGGCCAGGGCCTTTCCGTCCCGCCTCGAGAGGTTATCCGGGCGATCCCGGGCGTTGAACTGCGGGAGATGAAAGAATCCAACTGGTGCTGCGGCATGGCGGGCTCCTTCGCCCTGAAGGAACTGGAGACCAGCCGCCGTCTGCTCGAACGGAAACTCGCCCATGTTCGGGCCACCGGCGCCGACCTCCTCGTGACGGCCAATCCCGGCTGCCACCTCCAGCTCGCCTGGGGCGTACGCGAACTCGGCATGAAACAGCCCGTCCTGCACGTCGTGGAGCTTCTGGGAAAGGCCCTTCCGCAATGAACAACAACAAGGCAGCCTCGGAAAAGATCGCCGACCGTTTCGGCGGGCAAAGCTCCTCCCGATCCGGCAACAAGTCAAGGACGGATGCACGGGATCATGAAAGAAGATCTCCCGGCGGGCCGGCCGAAAAACTGCCGCGGCGCCGTCAGGGGAAGCAGAGATTGAAACCGCTCGCCGGCGTCGAAGAGACATTCCAGGGACTGCTCTCGCTCGTCTCCCGGCTGAGGGGACCGGACGGTTGCCCCTGGGACCGGGCGCAGACGAAGCCGGATATCGGCCGTTACCTCATCGAGGAGGCCTATGAGGTCCTCGAGGCACTGGAGGATCCGCCGGATCGCCTCCGGGAGGAACTCGGCGACCTCCTCTTCCAGATTCTCTTCCTCGCCCGAATGGCGGAGGAGGCGGGTGAATTCACGACCGCCGACGTCCTTGCGGAGATCACAGCGAAGATGGTCCGGCGCCATCCGCACGTCTTCGGAGACGCCTCGGTCGACAGCGTCGAGGAGGTCCGCACCAACTGGGAACGGATCAAGGCGGAGGTGGAACACAAAGGACACGAGGGTGCTTCTTTGACCGCGGGCATTCCCCGATCCCTTTCCACACTGGCAAAGGCGCAGCGCATCACCGTTCGGGCCTCTGAGGCCGGTTTCGACTGGAAGGACGCCGCCGGCGTTCTGAACAAGATTGAGGAGGAACTGGCCGAGTTCCGCGACGCACTGGAAACAAATGACCCGGAACGGATGAAGGACGAAGCGGGAGACCTCCTCTTCACGCTGGTCAATCTCTGCCGGTTTGCCCGGGTGGATGCGGAAGCGGCGCTCCGCTCTTCGCTGCGAAAATTCACCGACCGCTTTTCCGATATCGAACGGAAGCTTGCCGCCCGAGGAACGACGCCCCGGGACTCCTCGCAGGTCGAGCTGGACCGGCTCTGGGAAGAAGCCAAGCTAAGCGAAGGGATAAAATGAAATATTTTCTCTGCGTGCTGGGGATGGTCTTCGTGATCGAGGGCCTCCCCTATTTCACCTTCCCCGCCCAGATCAAAACCTATCTGCTCAAGCTGAGCGGGGTCTCCGACACAACGCTCCGGATCCTGGGCGCCACCGTCGTCACCCTCGGCCTCGCCCTCGTCTATTTCGGAACCATGTGACACCCCCGAAATACGCCGGTCAAATATCAATTAAAGTTGACATTCCATCCTGTTTCTGCTTATGTGCCGCAGATTTAACGGAGATGGAGTTTTGCTTTTAGATGAAGCTGGAAGAATTCGCGTATGATTTACCGGAAGAGCTGATCGCCCAGGAACCGGTTGCGGACCGGGATCAGTCCCGGATGATGGTGGTTCAGCGCCGGACGGAGGAGATCGAACTCAGAACCTTCCAGGATCTTCCGGAGTACCTTGGCGAAGGGGATGTCGTGGTCATCAACGACTCCCGCGTTTTTCCGGCGCGCCTTGTCGGCCGGAAAGAGACCGGGGGTTTGATCGAGATCCTCCTCTTGAAACGACAAGCGGGCATGTTGCCGGAGGAGGCCTGGGATGTCCTGCTTCGCCCCGCCAAACGGGTCGATATCGGGATGACGGTCACATTTGCCCCCGGCTGCGGGGCCCGGATCGTCCGGCGGCTTTCGGAGAAGCAGTGGCGCATTGAATTTCAGACGGACATCCCGTTCGATGATTTTCTTGCCCGTTTCGGGAGGGCGCCGTTGCCGCCCTACATCAAGCGAAAGAAGAACAAGGCGCGGTCGCTGCAGGATCTGGAACGGTACCAGACCGTCTATGCGCGCGTAAAAGGTTCCGTGGCGGCGCCGACGGCGGGACTCCATTTTACGGAAGAGGTGCTCGCTCATCTGCGAAGCCGGGCGGTCGGGATCGCCCCCATCACGCTCCATGTCGGCTACGGCACCTTCCTCCCCATCGAAACGGAGAGGGTGGAAGATCACGTCATGGAAGAGGAACATTACACGATCGGCAGGGAGACCGCCAGTATGGTCAACGGGGCGAAACGGATCATCGCCGTGGGAACGACCTCGACCCGCGTCCTCGAATCCGTCGCCGATGATGAAGGGAAAATCAGGCCGGTTTCCGGCTCGACCCGCCTCTTTTTATATCCGGGTTGCCGTTTCCGGCGTGTCGATGCGCTGCTTACGAATTTCCACCTCCCGAAATCGTCGCTGTTTATGCTGGTGTGCGCCTTCGCCGGGCCGGAACGCATGCAGAAGGCTTACCGGCTCGCCATCGAAAAACAATTCCGTTTCTACAGTTACGGGGATTGCATGCTGATCTTGTAGGCATGATGAAATATGGAATTCATTCGAATCGCAAGAGACCCCGGCTGCGGGGCCAGGCTGGGGATCATCAAGACGCCGCACGGCGAGGTCCGGACGCCGGCCTTCATGCCGGTCGGCACCCAGGGCGCCGTGAAGGCGCTGATGCCCGAACAGGTCCGCGGCCTGGGAGCGGACATCATCCTCGGGAACACCTACCATCTCTATATAAGGCCGGGACACCGTCTGATCGCGGCTCTCGGAGGCCTGCACCGGTTCATGAACTGGCCCGGACCCATCCTGACCGACAGCGGCGGATTCCAGATCTACAGCCTCGGCGCCCTTCGGCGGATGGCGGATGAGGGGGCTACTTTTCAGTCTCATATCGACGGATCGGAACATTTCCTCAGTCCGGAGGCATCTGTGGAGATCCAGGAGGCGCTTGGCAGCGATATCATGATGTGCCTCGACGAATGCATTGCCTTTCCGTCAACCCGGGAGGAGGTTGAACGGGCGCTCGTGCGAACGGCCCTCTGGGCGGAGCGCTGCAAAAGGAGTCGCAAGAACCCGGAGCAGTCCCTCTTCGGGATCATCCAGGGCGGAGTCTATCCGGACCTCCGCCGGCGGGGAACAGAGGAGATAGCGGCAATCGGTTTCGACGGCTACGCCATCGGCGGCCTCAGTGTTGGAGAACCCAAAGTACTGATGCTGGAAAACCTGGCCGCGACCGCCCCGCTACTGCCGGAAGACCGTCCACGTTACCTGATGGGTGTCGGAACGCCTGAAGATCTCGTCGAGGGCGTCTTCCACGGAATCGACCTGTTTGACTGCGTGATGCCGACCCGTTCCGCCCGCAACGGATTATTGTTTACAAATGGAAAAAAGGTTGTTATAAAAAACGCCCGTTACCGGGAGGATGGTTTGCCTCTTGACAGCAAATGTGATTGTTATACCTGTAAAAATTACTCGCGGGCCTATCTTCGGCACCTGTATGTGTCCGGGGAGATCCTGGCGATGGTGCTGAACACGATCCACAACCTCCGGTATTATCTGTGTCTCATGGAGCGGATCCGGGAGGCGATCCGGGAGGGCCGGTATCCGGTGTTCCGGGACCGTTTTCGCCGGGAGTGGAAGGCCGAAGATACCGACGATTGCTCCGAAGCGGAGATCGGGCAAAAATGAAACAAAAACATTTCAATCAACCATAAAGGGAGGGTTTTACGTTGATGAATTCAGCTTATGCGATGGGTCTTCCCGGAGGGGGAGGCGGCGGCGCCGCCGGAGGCGATTTCAGTTTCATCATCATGATGGCGGTTCTTTTCGGCATCTTTTACTTTCTTCTGATCCGGCCACAGCAGAAAAAGCAGAAGGAAATCAAGAATATGATTGCAAACTTGGCCCACGGGGATCTGGTGATGACCTCCGGAGGCATTCAGGGAAAGGTCGTGGCGCTGACGGATACGGTCGTAACCATCGAGATCGCCGACAAGGTCAAGATCAAGGTTGCCCGAAACTTCATCGGCGCCGTCCTGCAGAAGGCGGCATAGGTATGAATTTGATAATTAAATCAGGATTGGAGCGTCTCGTTTGAAAGGGGTAAACCATGTTTAAAAACATCAGAATCAGGGCCGCCGTCACGATCGTCCTCTGTTTGGCCGCGCTCGTCTATCTGGCGCCTTCCCTGACGTCCGATCTTCCCGAGCCCTGGAAAAAATACCTGACGACGGACCGAATCCACCTCGGACTCGATCTGCAGGGAGGGATGCATCTTGTGTTGGAGGTGGAAACCGCCAAGGCGGTGGAAACCACTCTGGACCGGACCACAAGCGACCTCAAGGAAAACCTTATGGAAAACCGGGTCCGATTCAAAATCCGCGAACGGACCAAGGAGAGGAACGTCGCCTTTGAATTCCCGGATGTCGCCTCGCGGGATGCCTTCGACAAGATTCTGAAGAACCAGTAACCAGTATCCGGATCTGGAAGCCGCATCCTCGGAGATCTTGGAAGGCAAGGGGCTGGTTTCCCTCAAGATCAAGGACAAACGCGCCGTTGAAATCAAGAAGATGGCCGTGGAGCAGAGCCTCGAGACGATCCGGAACCGGGTCGATCAGTTCGGCATCTCCGAGCCGGAAATCATCCCGCAGGGGACGGACCGGATCATCGTTCAGCTCCCCGGAGTCAAGGATCCGGCCCGGGCCAAGAACCTGATTGGCCGGACGGCCCTGCTGGAATTCAAACTCGTCGACGAGGAACACAGCCTTGATGAAGCCCTCAAGGGGAACGTCCCCGAGGGAAGCGTCGTCACCAAAGAATCCCGCATGGATCGGGCTTCCGGGAAGCGGTCCGAGATTCCGCTTCTGCTTAAAAACAGGACGCTCATGACCGGCGATGCCCTGGAGAGCGCCAAGGTTCAGATCGGCGACCGCTTCGGCGAACCGCACGTTTCCCTCAAGTTCAACGCCCAGGGGGCGAAGGACTTCGACCGGATCACCGCGGAAAATGTTAAAAAACGCCTCGCGATCGTCCTGGACGGCGTCATCCATTCGGCCCCGGTGATCCAGGAGCGAATCTCCGGCGGCCAGGCCCAGATCACCGGCTCCTTCACGATGGACGAGGCGAGCGATCTGGCCATTGTGCTTCGCGCCGGCGCGCTGCCCGCGCCGGTCAACATCCTCGAGGAGCGGACGGTCGGTCCCTCCCTCGGCCAGGATTCGATCGACAAAGGAACCTGGGCAAGCATCATTGCAGGCATCCTGATCTTCATATTCATGATCTTCTACTACCGCTTGACCGGCATCGTCGCAGACGTGGCGCTTGCCATGAACATGCTGCTTCTGCTGGGCGTCATGGTCGCCTTCAAGGCGACGCTGACGCTGCCCGGCATCGCCGGCATCGTGCTGACGATCGGCATGGCGGTGGACGCCAATGTGCTGATCAATGAACGGATCCGGGAGGAACTCCGCCTGGGGAAGACGCCGCGGGCGGCCATCGAGGCAGGCTATACGAAAGCCTTCCTGACCATCTTCGATTCCAACGTGACCACCCTGGTGGCGGCGCTGTTCCTCTTTGGATTCGGAACCGGACCAGTCAAGGGGTTCGCCGTGACGCTGACGATCGGCATTGTGGTCAGCATGTTTACCGCGGTCTTTGTGACCCGGATCATTTTCGACTACTTCGTCTGGAATCGAAAGATCGACAGGATCAGCATTTAGGGACGTATGGGGCGCCAAACGCCTTGACAAGACGTCGCTTTTGTTATTGAGGAGAATTCAATGGAAATCATCAAATCGGACACCCATTTTAATTTCGTCGGGATGATGAAGCCCGCCGTCATCCTGTCGATTGCCGTCATCATCATCGGCATCGCTTCCCTGATCTGGCACGGGGGACCCAATTACGGCATCGATTTCGCGGGCGGCACCCTCATCCAGATCAAATTCCAGAGCGAGACCCATACCGACAAAATCCGGGCCGCCTTCAAGTCGATCGGCTTTGAGGGCAGCATCATTCAGGATTACGGCCCGAAGGAGGTCATCGTCCGGACGGCCGAATCCGGAACCGATGCCAAGGGTCTCACCTCGCGCGTCGATGAAGCGCTGACGACCGCCTTCGGCAAGGGGGCCTATGAACTCCGGCGGATCGAGATGGTTGGGCCGAAGGTCGGCAAAGACTTGACACGGAAGGCGATTCTGGCCATTATCTTCTCCTGGATCGGAATCCTGATCTATGTCGGGGTGCGATTCGAGTTTCGCTACGCGCTGGGAGGGATCATCGCGCTGGTCCACGACGTTCTGATCACGATCACGTTCCTGTCCCTGTTCGACAAGGAATTCGACCTGAACATCGTGGCGGCGCTCCTGACGATCATCGGTTATTCCATCAACGACACGATCGTCATTTTCGACCGGATCCGTGAAAATGCACGCAAGAATATCCGGCAGTCGCTCTATGAGGTCATCAATGCGAGCGTGAACCAGACCCTCAGCCGGACCATCCTGACCTCCCTGACGGTCTTCATGGTCCTGATCATCCTGTTCGTCTTCGGAGGGGCCGTGATTCACGATTTCACCTTTGCGCTCCTGGTGGGCACAGTCGCCGGCGTCTATTCGACCATATTCATTGCAAGCCCGATCGTGCTTCTATTCGAAAAGATCAAGCCGACGGGAATGAAGGTGAAAAAATAACATTGACCCCCCTGGAGATCGGAGGACTGACCCTGTTCATCCTGGTGCTTCTGTTCGGCGCCTTCTCCATCCTGTTCGGTCTTCCGGGGACCGTCATCATTCTGCTCGATGCCGCACTGTATGCGGCCGTTACGGGATTTGAGAGGATCGGGTTCAAGATCCTCCTGACCCTGCTGATCCTTTCCCTTCTTGCGGAGCTGGCTGATTTCGCCGTCGGAATGGCAGGCGCCGTCAAGTTTGGCGCCTGCCGGAAGGCTTTTTGGGCCTCCGTCATCGGCGGACTGATCGGGGCCGTTCTCATGGCGCCGTTTCTGATGGGACTCGGCGCCGTCGCCGGGGGGTTCTTCGGCGGTTTCGCCGGTATCCTGACCGTCGAACTGCTCCGCCGTAACAACCTGAAACCCGCAATCCGAGCCGCCTGGGGAGCGATCCTGGGACGGGCCGCGGGGATATGCGTGAAGGGAGTCTTCGCCCTGATCATGACCGTCATCACATTGACCAGCGTTTACAACTAAGGGAAACTCATGAGCAAACCGAAATCGAAACTGCAGGAATACATCGAGGCGATCATCCTGGCCATCCTGATCGCCTTTTTCATCCGGACCTTTGTGATCCAGGCCTACAAGATCCCCTCCGGCTCCATGAAGCCGACGCTCCTGATCGGCGATCATATTCTCGTCAGCAAATTCAACTACGGGGTCAAGCTGCCCTGGATCCGTTCCACCCTCATTCCCGTCGGCGCGCCCAAACGCGGGGACATCGTGGTTTTCATCTACCCCGAAGACCGGTCGAAGGATTTCATCAAACGATTGATCGGCCTTCCGGGAGACAAAATCGAGATCCGGGACAAGAAGATCCTCCTGAACGGCCTCCCCTGGATCGACGCGCACGGGTTCAATGTGGACAACATGGTTATCCCCGGCTCGGTCCAGCCCCGCGACAACTTCGGACCGGTCATTGTTCCGGAAGATTCCCTTTTTGTCATGGGAGACAATCGGGACGAGAGTTACGACAGCCGTTTCTGGGGGTTTGTCCCGATGAAAGAAGTTCTGGGCAAGGCGCTGATCATCTATTGGTCCTGGAACCATGATGATCCCGGCGTCCGCTGGAAACGCATCGGATCCATTCTGAACTGAGAAATCATGGATGTTGCCTCAAAGAGGCCGTGCCCCTGGGCACGGCCTCTTTTTATGAGCAGCATGTTAGATCAGCGCAAAGACGAGCATCGCCAGCGAAAGGAAGGTGAGAACCGCGACGGTCAGCCAGGAGAGGATGTTCATGATGGGACCGTTCTTGAATTTCCCCATGAGCCGCCGGTCGTTGACCAGCAGAAGCATGAAGACGAGGATGATGGGGAGGATCGCCCCGTTGATGACCTGCGAATAGAACATGATCCGGATCAGAGGCATGTCGGGCAGGAGGATGATCCCCGCTCCCAGCAGAACCATCAGGGAATAGAGGCCGTAGAACTGGGGGGCCTCCATGAACTTGCGGTTCAGGCTGGACTCCCACCCA
>JAPLJW010000060.1 GCA_026388365.1 Deltaproteobacteria bacterium
AGCATCTGCCAGCGGTAACGCCCCCGGAGCCGGACGAGGGGTGATTCGGCGGGGCCGATGACGCCCACCTTTCCGCCGGCGACGGACGCGGCCAGTTCCCGCGCCCGTTTCCCGATCTTGGCTACGGCCGTTTTCCCTTCCGCCTTTTTCGGACAGGAAAAGTGGAGACCGATGAGACGGGAGAAGGGCGGATAGCCAAGCTCCCGGCGGAAGCGAATCTCATCCGCGTAAAAACCGGCATAGTCGTGTTCCTGCGCCCGGCGAATGGCGTAATGGCCGGGGTTGAAGGTCTGGACGACGACGCGCCCCGGCTGATCTCCCCGCCCACCCCGGCCCGAAACCTGCGTCAGGATCTGGAAGGTCCTCTCGGCCGCCCGGAAGTCCGGGATGTTCAGGGAGGCGTCGGCAGCCAGGACGCCGACCAGCGTGATCTCCGGAAAATCGTGCCCCTTGGTGATCATCTGGGTGCCGACGAGGATGTCGATTTCCCTCCGGTCGAGTCCTTGGAGAATCTTTGCCGCGTCCCCTTTCCGCGAGGTCGTGTCGCTGTCCATCCGGGCGATCCGGGCCTCCGGAAAGAGTTTTTTCACCTCCTCCTCCACCCGTTCCGTTCCCGCCCCCTGGCTGCGGACATGATTGCCCCGGCAAGCGGAACAAATTTCGGGCGGTTTGGCGGTGAAGTCGCAGTGATGGCATTTCAGAATCCCCAGGGCGGCGTGGTGCGTGAGCGCCAGGTCGCAGGACGGGCAGGCGAAGACGTGGCCGCAGTCCGGACAGAAGAGGAAGGTGTGGAATCCGCGCCGGTTGAGAAACAGGAGCGTCTGCTTCCCCTGCGCCAGGGTCTCCCGGAGCGCCCCGACGAGCGGATGGGAGAGGAGGGGCGTCCGGCCCTTCTCATCCCGTTCCGTCCTCATATCGACCACCTCGACGCGGGGAAGGGGGCGGTCGTCCACGCGGGAGGGGAGTGCGAGGTGGCAATACCGGCCGCTTTCCGCCTGAAAAAAGGTCTGGATCCCCGGCGTTGCGGAACCAAGGATCACCGAGGCCTTGGCAAACTTTCCCCGGACCAGGGCCAGGTCCCGGGCGTTGTACCGCAGGCGGTCGTCCTGCTTGTAGGAAGGGTCGTGCTCCTCATCCACGATGATCAACCGGAGGTCCCGGACCGGCGCAAAAAGGGCCGACCGGGCGCCGACGACCAGGCGGATATCGCCGCGCCGGAGCCTTTTCCACTGGTCATACCGCGCGCTCCGGGAGATGCCGCTGTGGAGGACGGCGATCTCCCTCTCCGGAAACCGTTCTCGGATGCGGGAGAGGAGCTGCGTTGTGAGGGTGATCTCCGGGACGAGATAAATCGCGCCGCCGCCGTTCTGAAGGACCTCATCGACGGCCCGGAGGTAAACCTCGGTCTTGCCGCTTCCCGTCACGCCATGGAGGAGGCAGGGGGAGAAACGCCCCGCGGCGAGGCAGGTCCGGATTTCAGTTAGGGCCTTTTCCTGCGCGTCGTTCGGGGTAATGCTGTTTCCATTCCGTCCAATCTCCGGGGCGGGACCTGGTCCCCGGAAGAGCTCTTTTTCATTGAGGCGGATGACGCCCTTTTGCTCCAGGGTCCGGAGAAAGTCGGCCTCGCGGAGGCGGTCGGGGAGCCCGGAGACCGGCGCGTCACCCCGCTCCCGGAGGATGGCGATGAGGGCCGTCTGCTTCGCGGTGAGTTTTATTTCGGCGGGGATGTCTGCCCGGAGTCCGATCCATTTTTCCCATTTCGGCCGGACGGCCGGGCGGTTCAGCCGCTCCTCGGAAATCACGAGCCCCGCTGTTTCGAGGAGATGCAGGTCGCCGTACAGGTTATTTTTCCCAATGATCCGGCTTAAATGGCGAAGGGAGAGACCTTTGGGAAAGGATGCCAGCCTCTCCAGGATCGTCTTTTGTCCGGCGGAGAGGGATGGTTCTCCGATGGCCGGACCTTCCGCCGACCGGAGCCAGCGGTCGCTCTTCAGTTCGATCCCGCCGGGAAGGATCTCCCCCAGGACTTTTCCCAGGGGGTGGATATAATAGCGGGAAATCCATTCGTAACAGGCAAGGTCCTGCCGGTCGAAGAGGGGTTCGGGATCGGGCAGGTCGATGATTTCCTTGACCGTCTGATCGGGCGTTGTCTCGGGCAGCGTTTCGATGATCCAGCCGGTCAGGCGCTTCCTTCCGAAAGGGACAAGGACCCGCTTTCCCATGGTCGCGACCGGGACGAAGGTCCCGGGGACGGCATAGGTGAAGGTTTTCGCGGAGGGGATCGGAATGGCAACCTTGACAAACATTCGTCCGGTCCTCCAAAAAAAATCCCTCTTCATTCCCCCCAAAACACGGGGGAATGAGGGGGATTGAAAGGCGGTTTTTTCGCCGCCCGGGATCGCAGGAGGACGGGAGTTATTCCCCCTTGAGCTTTTCCATCTTTTCCTGCTTCATCTTGCAGTTGATGCAGAGGGTGG
>JAPLJW010000286.1 GCA_026388365.1 Deltaproteobacteria bacterium
GCCACGCTCAGGAACACCGCCGCCACTCCCGCCAGAACTGTTTTGCCGATTTTCATCACGATCTCCTCAAAGTTGATATCATTGGAAACAGATTTCAAATCTGTCCCCGGAGGTTCGTTAACTTTTCCCGCGCCGGTTGATCCGGATCGCAGCCTTCGCCTTCAGACCCTCGATCCAGTTCTTATAGGCCTCGGCCTCCTTTTGTTTTCTCAGATCGGCGATCACCTTCTCTCTCACATCCGCAAATTTCCGACCGCCGGCCTCCTCCCGCCCCAGAACTTTGAAGATGTGGAAGCCGTATGGGCTCTGGGCCACGCGACTCACCTTCCCGACCGGCAGGGAAAAAACCATCCGGTCGATGGCCTCGGGCATGACCCCCCGTTCGAAAAAACCAAGAACGCCGCCCCTCGCCGCCTCCGGGCCGATGGAAACTTCTCGAGCCACCATACCAAAATCCTCCCCCGCCTTCAATCTTTTCAGGACCCCCTCCGCCCGTTCGCGGTCCGGAACGACAATCTGTGCGACGCGCACCCGCCGATCCGTGGCATAGGCCCTGCGGTTGGCGTTGAAATACCGCTCCGCCTCCTCGTCCGTCATCTGAATCTTTGCATTCACATCCCGGACGATGAGCTTCTCGAGGAGCATCCGCTTCCGGAGCGCTTCCTTCCAGGCGGGAAGATCGATCCCGCCGTCACCAAACAGCTTGCCGAACTGGTCATTGTAATCCTTTCGGATCTCCTCGATCCCGGCAATGAGTTCCGTCTCGCCGACGGAAAGTGAAAGATCATGGGCGCGCTGCAGCATGAGCCTCTCCCGGATCAGGTTGTCGAGTACCGCATCCTTCAGGTTTTCCGACTCCTCCGCCTTCAGCGGCGTTTCGCCTTTGGCACGGGCCATCTCCTCCGTCAGGGACTTCTCAAATTCCGCAAGAGAGATCGCTTCGCCGTTCACCGTCGCGACCGCGGGCGCCGGGGGTGGGGACGGTTTTTCACTCCCGCAGGCGGCCATCAATGAAAGCATAACCATCAACAGGAGCATCCCCCTTTTTCCCAGGCTTTTTAAGTAGTCGTGAGTCATGACATCACCCATTTCCGACCCTCAACTCCCTGAGCAGCTCCCGCGCCCGGGTCAGGATTTCCGGCCCTTCAAGTCCCGGCATGGGGATGGTCAGCTTGAAATCGGGGGTAAGCTGCACCCCCCGGATTTTCCTCCGGTACATCTCGATGATCCGGACGGGGTCAACCGGGCTCTTCTCCTGCAAGAATACCGACATGGCCCTGCCGTCGTAGCCCATCTTCCTCCCCTTGAGGCCCTTGAGGAGGTTGCGGATCCCGATCACCGAGAGGAGGTTCTCCACCTCGGGAGGGACGAGGCCGTAGCAGTCCAGCAACTCGTCCCGGATTCCGTCCAGATCCTCGTCGGTCGCGGCCAGGGAGATTCTTTTGTAAGTCACCAGTCTTCGGTGTTCGTCGGCCATGTACATCTCGGGGATGAACGCCGGAATCCCGAGATGGATCTCCGGCCGGACCTCCTCCTCCGGCGCCGGCTCTCCCTTGATCTCCCGAATCGCCTTCTCCATCAGCTCCGTGTAGAGTTCGTAGCCCACCGCGGAGACGTGGCCGGACTGGGAGATCCCGAGGAGGCTCCCCGCCCCCCGGATCTCCAGGTCGTTGGAGGCGATCCGGAAGCCGGAGCCCGGTTCGGTGAAATCCATGATCACCTGGAGCCGCTTCTGGGCGTCACGGGAGAGCATCGCCCCCTGAGGGACGAGAAGATAGGCGGAGGCCTCTTCCTTCGCCCGTCCCACGCGCCCCCGGATCTGGTAGAGCTGGGCGAGGCCGAAACGGTCGGCCCGGTTGATGATGATGGTGTTCGCCGTCGGGATGTCGAGGCCGGCGCCGATGATCGTCGTGCAGACGAGGACGTTGTCCTCCCGCCGGACGAACCGCGCCATCGCCCCCTCGATCTCCTTCGGCGTCATCTGGCCGTGAACCATCCCCACCTGCGCCTCCGGGACGAGCTTTCGGACGAGGCGGGCCATGGTGCAGATCGACCGGACGCGGTCGTGAAGGAAGAAGACCTGGCCGTTTCTCGCCAACTCCCGGCGGATCGCGTCGGCGATCACCTCTTCGTTGAATTCCAGGACGTGGGTCTTCACCGGCAGGCGGTCCTCCGGCGGGGTGTTGATGATGGAGAGGTCCCGGATGCCGATGAGCGACAGGTGGAGCGTCCGAGGAATAGGCGTCGCTGTCAGCGTGAGGACGTCCACCAGGGTCCGGAGTTTCTTGAGTTTCTCCTTGTGGCTGACGCCGAAGCGCTGCTCCTCGTCGATAATGACGAGGCCCAGGTTCCGAAAACTCACGTCCTTCTGAAGGAGGCGGTGGGTGCCGATCACGATGTCCACCGCGCCCCGGCGGAGGCCGTCGAGGATCTCCTTCTGCTCGGCCTTCGTCCGGAAGCGGTTGAGGACCTCAACACGGATGGGATACGGTTTCAGCCTCTGGGAAAAGGTCTGGTGGTGCTGCTCGGCGAGGATCGTCGTGGGGACGAGGACGGCCACCTGCTTCCCGTCCAGGGCGGCCCGGAGCGATGCCCGCATCGCCACCTCGGTCTTTCCGAACCCGGCATCGCCGCAGATCAGGCGGTCCATCGGCTTGCCGCCGTCCATGTCGAAATGGATCTCCTCGATCGCCTTCGCCTGATCCGGCGTCTCCTCGAATTCAAAGGCGGCGCAAAACTCGTCGTAGATCCGGTCGGGGGCGGCAAAGGCCTCCCGGTCCATCACCTCCCGGGCGGCATAGATGGCGACCAGTTCCTCGGCCACCTCACGGACCGATTTTTTCACCCGCTCCTTGATGGTCTCCCAGGAGGTGCCGCCCAATTTGTCCACCTTCGGGACGAACCCGTCCGGACCAACGTAGCGCTGGATCTGGTCGATCCGGTCCACGGGGAGGTAGAGCCGGTCGTTCTCCTGATATTCGATCAGCAGGAAATCGTTTTCGATCCCGCCGGCGGTCAGCTTCTGGAGGCCCCGGTAACGGCCGATGCCCTGTTCGGTGTGAACGACGAAATCCCCCTCGGCCAGTTCCCCGAAGGACTTGAGGAAATACCCCTCCCGGGCCGGGCGGACCCGCCGCCGAAGGACCTTCTTCCCGAAGATCTCCTCCTCGGAAAGGATGACAAGACCCATGCCGGGGAGGTGGAAGCCCCCGCTGACCCGGCCCTCCCGGAGGAGAAGGGCGCCGGGGGCGCGATCTGCTTCGATCCCTTCGAGGAAGGGAGCCGCCTCTTTCCGGACGGGGAGATCGTACCGCGCCAGGAGCTGACCCATCCGCTGCATGCACTCCTGTCCGCCGCAGACGAAGACCACCCGGTTCCCCTCCCCGAGCCAGCCTCGGATCTTCTCCGCAAGCGGCCGGAGGATGCCGGTCTCTTCCGTTTCCGTCCCGGCCGTCCCGCCGACGGCGATGTCCCTTTCAAGATGAAAACGAACGGAAGGATGAAAGCCATCACAAATCCCGAGGGCAAGACCTTCGAGATGGAGCTGCCGCATCCCCTGCCGGCGCCCCGAAACCTCCGCCGCGGTCAGATAGGCCGCTTCCTTTTCCAGATGGAACCGCTCCTGGTCACGGGCCTTGAGGAGGAATCGGTCGAGGTCGTTTTCGATCTTCTCCTCGGCCTGTCCCACGGCGAGCGGATCATCGAGGACGAGGAGGCCGGCCGCCGGAAGGTAGTCGAAGAGCGCACCGAGGCCGTGATCCCCGGAATCGTCGCCCCCCGCGGCGTCATAGAAGAGGGAATGGAACAGGGGATTCACCGCGGAGCCAATGCCGGTCGCGATCATCTCGGCAAGTTTGTCCTTCACAGCCCGGGGGAGTTCCAGCTCATTGGACCGGAGGCGGATGTTCCGAACGGCCCTTTCCCGCCTTTCCGGCGTGAGGATCACCTCCCGGGCGGGGAAGAGCATGAATTCGGCGAGTTCCTGAATGGAGCGCTGGGTGGCCTCGTCGAAGACGCGGATCGATTCCAACTCGTCGCCGAAGAACTCCAAGCGGAACGGGTGCGGGGCGGACGGAGGGTAGAGATCGATCATGTTTCCCCGGACGCTGAATTCCCCCTTCCCCTCCACGAGCGTGACGCGGCTGTAACCCCCTTCGGTCAGCTTCCGGACCAGTTCATCCCGCTCCCGGATATCTCCCACGGAGATCCATTCTACATAGCTTTCGAGGACCTCCCGCGGAATCGCCTTCTGCAAGAGGGCGCGGGCGGGAATCACGACGACGGCCGGCCCGCCGTAAGCAAGGCGATGAAACACCTCCAGGCGGGCGAGTTCCGTTTCCCGCTGGAACGCAAACATGTCCGTCGTCAGTAGATCCCAGGAGGGCAGCAGAACCGCCTGGTCCTCTCCGAGAAAGAGAGAGAGATCCCGGACGCAGGCGTCGGCCTCCTTCTCCGTCGGAGAAATCACGATGAGCGGACGGCGGAGTTGCCGGAACAGGAGGGCCACCAGGAAGGCGCGGGCAGCCCCCTCCAGGCCGCCGACGGCGATCTTCTGCTCCCCGCGGCCCAGCCGCTCCAACAGATCCCGCAGCGCGGGATCGCCCGGATTCTTTCGGTTTTCGACGATCTTTCTCACAGAAGGCCCCGCAGAAAAGATCCCCTTCGATTGGATGATTTGAAGCTCCCCGCCCACAAGGCGGGGCTTCCCGGCAAGGAAACGGTTTGCTTTTGATTGCGCCCCTGATCCCCGCCTGCAAGGCGGGGATTGCGGGTTGCGCTCCCGATCAGGGGGGTCCTTTCCCGTTTGTAAAAAATCATTCCCTTTGCCCTCGAGGGTTTCGCTGCAGGCATCAGGAGAGGGCGAGCATCCGGTCGAGGGCCCGCTTCGCCGGGACCCGGATCTCCTCGGGCACCCGGATCACATGCTTCATCTCCCGAAGGGCGTCGCGGATATCCTCGAGGGTAGTCAATTTCATCGTGCGGCAGGCCAGGTTGCCGGAGGCGGGAATGAAGGTCTTGCCCGGGGACTCCTTCTTCATCTTCACGATCACCCCTTCCTCCGTCCCCAGGATGATCTCCCTCGCAGGGGATTTCGCCGCAAAGCGGATGATCCCCGCCGTGCTCCCCACGAAATCCGCCATCATGAGAACCTCGGTCCGGCATTCCGGGTGGGCGGCGAAAAGGGCACCGGGGTGAAGCGCCTTCGTTCGCACAACCTCTTCCGGCGTCAGGAAATGGTGCACCGGACAGTAGCCGTTCCAGGGAATGATATTCTTGTCGGTGAACCCCGCCGTGTACCGGGCGAGATTACCGTCCGGGATCATCAGGACTTCCTGTGCCTCCGTCAAGGAATTCACAACCTTGACCGCGTTGGCCGAGGTGCAGCAGATGTCGCTTCCGGCCTTGATCGCCGCGGAAGAGTTGACATAGGCCACGACGGGGGCGTCTGGATGCTTCTTTCTGGCCTGCGCAAGCTGTTCAGGGGTGATCATATCGGCCAGGAGGCAGCCGGCGTCAAGCCGGGGCAGAAGAACGGTCTTTTGGGGCGAGACGATCGCGGCGCTCTCCGCCATGAAATGGACGCCGGCAAAGACGATCACCTCGGCGTCCGTCCGGGCGGCCTCGATGTTCAGGGCGAGCGAATCGCCGAGGATGTCGGCGATCGCCTGGATCTCCTCCCGCTCATAGTAATGGACGATCAGGATGGCGCTCCTCTCCCGAAGGAGTTTTCGAATTTCGTTCTGCAATGTTGCAACTTCCATGCTCTTGAACCTCAAATAGCGCTTGGTTGCCCGAAAATGGCTGCGGGCTTAACGGTAGTCACTATAATATTGAATGCATTTATTCAAGCGGTAATCTATCCCCAATGTTGCGACAGAGCCCCGCCCCCGTCCTTACCTTTCTATTGACAGGGAAAAATGTTTCGGATAGCGTCAGCTCGAACTCAGGAACGCAGGTGAACGCCATGATTCGTGTCGAAGAGGCCCTGAAAAATATACTGGATGCGGTTTCTCCGCTGGGGCTGGAGAAGGTGAATATCCTTGACGCCCTGGGACGGGTGATCGGAGAGGATGTCTATGCTGGGAGGGCGATCCCGCCGAAAGACAACTCGGCGATGGACGGCTATGCCCTTCGCGCGGGCGACACCCGCGGCGCGTCGGAGGAAACCCCGGCAATTCTTGAGGTCGTGGAGGACATCCCCGCCGGGTCCATCCCTGAAAAGCGAATCGGACCGGGGCAGGCCGCGCGGATCATGACCGGCGCGCCGGTTCCGGAAGGCGCCGACGCCGTGGTCCGGATGGAAGACGGCCGGAAGGGAAATGGCCGTGTCGCCATTCTCGCCGTGGCGGAGGTCGGACAGGACATCCGCCGCGCCGGCGAAGACGTGCAGCCGGGAGAAAAGGTGATCTCGCGGGGCGAGGTCATCCGGCCCGCCGCGGTCGGCATGCTGGCTGCCCTGGGGCGCTCCTTTATCTCCGTTCACCAGCGACCGCTCGTCGCCGTCGTCGCCACGGGAGACGAACTCGTGGATATCGATGAACCTCCGTCGCCCTGGAAGATCGTGAGCAGCAACAGCTATTCGCTCGCCGCCCTTGTTCTCGACTGCGGCGCCGTCCCCATGCAGATCGGAATCGCGAAGGACAGGCGGGAGGACCTCATCGCAAAATTCCGGGCCGCCATGAGGGCCGATTTGATTGTCTCCTCCGGGGGCGTCTCCGTCGGGGACTACGATCTCGTCAAGGAGGTCATGAAGAAGGAGGGAAACCGCATGCAGTTCTGGCGGGTCGCCATGAAACCGGGGCGGCCGCTGGCCTTCGGCGCCATGGGGGAGGTCCCCATCGTCGGCCTGCCGGGGAACCCCGTTTCTTCAATGGTCTCCTTCGAACAATTCCTCCGCCCCGCGATCCTCAAGATGATGGGGCATGCGAACCTCTTCCGGCGGACCGTCCTGGCGCGTCTCGGCGAGGATATCAACAAGAAATCCGGAATACGCCACTTCATCCGGGCCAGAATCCGCCGGGATGAAGACGGCTACAGCGTCGTCACGACGGGTGACCAGGGCTCAGGTATCTTGAAGTCAATGGTCCGGGCGAACGGCCTGATCATCTTGTCGGAAAGGGTCACAACGGTCCGGGCGGGTGGAATGGTGACGGTCCAACTCCTTGACGATTCCCTCGACCGGACAACGGAAACGGGTTATTAGAAATATCGCTCTTTCAACGGAAGATGAACGCTTGTTGGTTTCGGCGGGTCCGCGGAAATACGTCTTTTTTCCCCCCGCTCCACTCCCGTCCTGATCGCGCGCAACGGAGACACTTTGTGCGCGGGGGGATTACCTGACTGCGATCGTGCCTTTCATTCCAAAAACGGATGTGTTATAGAGGCGCCACGGAAGTGCAAAGGTCACTGGTGGGCCTCCCGGACTTCAAATCCGGTGTGGGGGGCTAGTACCCTCCCAGGTGGGTTCGATTCCCATGCACTTCCGCCATTTTTATTTGTAAATTTTGATTTTTATCGAGAGAAAATCTTTAACCTTTCTTTAACCTATTTAACCGTTTCGGGTTTATCTCCTTTCTTTTATGGTCTCGTCAACCAAGGGAGATACCCCTTCTCCTATCCCTGACACAAGATATGATACATCACCATTTTCAGAAATACCCTTGAAATAAGTTAACATGCAGGTTAGTATCCTGCTATGAATAGAACGATTATCTTTTACGGAACAGTTGATGGGAAATGCCCTGTACGGGATTTTCTTGATGCCTTCCCCGGCAAGGTGGCCCAAAAGGCGACGTGGGTGCTCCGCCGAAATCTATCGACGTGATTACTTGAATCGGAAAGAAAAATCATGAGCAACCTTCTAAAGGATTATCCTGTCATTATTGAATTTCCTGTCGCCTGGGGTGAAATGGACGCTATGAGTCACGTCAATAACATCGTCTATTTCAGATATTTCGAGAGCGCCAGGATCGCCTATTTTGAAAAGATGGATCTGATCGGCTACATGATAAAGACAGGGGTTGGACCCATTCTCGCCACGACATCCTGTAAATTCAAGATACCCCTGTCATATCCGGACAAGGTCCTCATTGGAGCTAAAGTGGTCAGCATCGAAGAGGACCGGTTTGTCATGAATCACCTTGTCGTCAGCACAAAGCATCAGAAGGTGGCCGCTGAAGGTGACGGGGTGATTGTGACCTTTAATTACCGGGAAGGTAAGAAGGTGATTGTTCCGGAGGTTGTGAAACAGAGCATCCTTGATCTTGAGAAATCAGCTCCGGAGAAGGGAAATTAGTCGCAAGTTATACACATCGAGTTAACGGACTGCTTCTTTATTACGTTTATCAGGGGATAAATCTTTATGGCTGATCCGATCTTGAGAGCGCATGATCATAAAATCATGGGTCTTCACGATAGGGAAGAGAAAGATTAGCGTATGAACGGGTTTCCCTTTTTTGACTCACCCTTATTCACATGGGTCGTCATTCCACTTTTTATTATCCTGGCGCGAATTATCGATGTCACACTCGACACGATGCGCATCATCTATATCTCGCGGGGGATGAAATATCTCGCTCCTCTTTTCGGATTTTTCGAAATCCTCGTCTGGCTGCTGGCCATCAGCCAGATTATGAGAAACCTGAACAACCCGGTTTATTATCTGGCCTATGCCGTCGGTTTTGCCACAGGGAACCTTGTGGGCATCTTTGTAGAGGAAAGGCTGGCCGTGGGCAGGGTTGTTTTGCGCATCATAACCCAGAAAGACACCACAGAGCTTGTCACCCATCTGAGGTCGTGCGGGTACGGAGTAACCACGGTAGATGCGGAAGGATCCACCGGGCCGGTCAAACTCATATTCACCGTCATTGACAGGAATAAAATCAAATCGGTCGTCCAAAGTATTCAAAACTATAACCCCAGGGCTTTTTATTCCATTGAGGATGTACGCCTGGTCAAAGAGGGCACTTTTCCACCATCGCGAAGATTCACTGATCTGCTCCGGTTGAGGAGAAAGGGATAGCCTTGGAAAGGAAGGTTATCGTCGCCCAGAAGGAACTTTGGGAGGAGATGAAAATAATACCGGCTCACTGTAGAATATTGTTTCTGTGTGCCTTTTCCATTTTCCTGATGTCTTGCCTGAACTGGATACTGGAGAAGCCATCCTTCGTCCTTCGTGGGGTCATCCTCAGCCCCCGCTCCTTCACAGAGATGAATCTTCTCATCGGTCTCGATGTACAAAATCCAAACCGTTTTGACCTTACACTCAAATCTTTCCAGTGCAGCATTTACCTTAAAAATGAGGAAATCGGAAAGGGCCGCCTGGAAAATGAACTCCTGATCCCATCATCATCAACAGCGCGGATACAGGTGCCTATCGATGTAAAGTTCAAAGACTTGGGTGGAAGCCTGAAGACTTTTTTCACCGGAGGTGACCTGCCTTATAAGATAGAGGGAAAGGCCGATGTCAGGACGGTATTTGGAAGCCTCCATTTCACTTTTTCTAAAGAGGGATCTACCCATTCAATATCTGAGGAAAGTCTTTCCCTGACTGGACAAAAGGAGGAATGAAATGAAATTCAGGAAGTGCAAACAATATTCGGTCTTTCTCGAAAACAGGGCTGGAGCACTTGCAGAACTCTGTAATCTGATCTCTCAGCGGTCCGTCAATCTCCTGGCCATATGCGCCATCGATACGATCGAGGAAGCGGTGCTAAGGATCGTCGCCGAGGATGAAGCGAGAACCTTGGAGGCCTTGAAAGGAGACGGGTTTCGTGTCGTTGAGACAGAGGTATTTCTCGTCGAACTTGACAATGTTCCGGGAGCGACGGGGAGAATGGCGACAGATCTGGCAAAGGCAGGGATCAACATCGACTACATCTATGCCTCAGCGCACCCCGAGGGGCCTAAGGCCTACCTGGTTCTCAGGACGCATCAGATTGCAGAGGCGGAGAAGGTCCTCAGAGGGGGGGAATAACGATGGAAGGCATCCATTGGAAAGCGGAGCGGCAGAACCTTAACGAGCTGGCGGCAAAGCGTGACGGGCGGATTTTGGTTGCCATTGGTGTGGCCAACGGCGCGGAGGCGCGGCAGCTTCATCACAGTGTTTATGAACTTTATGATCAGCATGCAGTCCCTGATTATATCGGAGGCTTCATTACCTTCGTTTCCGGGTATCTCTGTGCTGCAAGTTATGGCCTTCCGGACCTCGGCTACATCCTTCGGTCAGAGATCGTGCACCAGACCGACATCATTGAGCAGGCCACCTGGATGGCTGCCCTTGATACGGGGAAACCCGCTTTTCCGATCGGGGTGGACATCGATACCGGATATGGAAATGAGCCATCCTCAATCGTTCTGACCTGCCGACAGGTCCATAAACAGGGCGCCCAGTACGTCCAGATCGAAGACCAATATGCGATCAATAAGAGCTGCGGCCACATGGAAGGCCCCAGGGGAAGCGGAAAGGTTCTCATTTCTGCGGAGGAGATGATCGAACTGCGGCTCAGGCCGGCCGTCAGTTATGCCGAGAGCCAGCAAGACATGATGGTCATGGCCCGAACCGATGCCATTGCGGCCCATGGTTTCGATGAAGCAATCCGGCGCGGCCGTCTTTACGCTGAGGCAGGAGCAAAGATCATCTTCATTGAGGCGCCGGAAGATGAAAAACAGCTCGCCCGCGCTGCAGATGAGTTCAGGGGCTCATCGGTCCTCTCCATCGCCAACATGATCGAGGGGAGTCCAAAGACCCCCTACAAGAGCCCGGCCGAACTTCACGGAATGGGCTTCGCCATCGCGCTCTACTGCATCGGACCCCTTCTTGCCGGCCGGGCAGCGCAGAGGCGTTACTTTGGCATTGTCGGCCGGGGCGCATCGGTCATGGCCGGTGCTGACACGCAGCCTGAGAGATGGTTCGACGGTTTTAACGAGGTCATCGGCCGGCAGCAGACCGAAGCCTGGAACAGATTTTTCCAGGGTGAAGGGTGAGTCAATCTTATGAAATCTAAATATTGGATAAACCCCGACCAAGCTCGAATCCCTACAGAGCATCAAAGACACGGCGATAAGGCTTCAGGAAACGCTCTTGGGGGATGATATAGACTCAATCAGGACGACAGCTCTTCCAGCAGCGGCTTTCACTTTGGGATTGTAGGACATAAACCCGAATATGCCGCTTTGTGTGCTGACCTCCTTTAGAAAAGGCAGCGCTTCCGTGTTGCCTATATTTCCCAGCGCAACACATATCTTTTCCTGAAGTTCAATTTTCATTTCTTCTGATAGACTTGTTTTAGATTTAAACAACTCCCGGAGGGGCTTTATCGCGTCCCTGTGCTTGAGTGAACCCAATGCGGTTACAATATGCACCTTGAGTTGATCATCACAGCCGGACAGGGCATTTAAAAAAATCCCTACCCTGGAGGGCCCTCCTATGTTGTTAATACTTCTGAATGCTTCTTTTTGAACCCGGAGATCTCCATACAAAAGAAGCGGAGCGAGGGCAGCTTTCGCATGTTCTTCGCTGCCGGTTCTGCCAAGAAGCCGTGCAAGATTTCTCAGGTAATGCCAGGGAGCGTTTTCCTTGATCCTTGCAATAATTGCCGGAGCCGCTGAATTCCCCATTTCGGGAATCAGGTTTAAAATCAAGACCCGTTCCGAACTGACTTCGCTTACCATTAATATATCCAGAAGGGGACTTATTGAGTGCTCAGCCATCATCACAAGGTTCTTTCCCGCTTCGTTTCTCTGATTTTGCTGATCAGATCGAAATTCTTCAATCAGGATTTCCAAAATATCGGGAGATGCGATTTCTTTTAAGATCTCAGATGCTAAGGATTGAATCTGCCCGTTTTTTTCAAACTGATTTGATGCGATATGGGAAAATAAATCTAATATTGGGAGGCTGTCTGCAAAGCGCTGATTTCGAATCCGTCCTTCTGCCATATCCTTCAACTGCGCACAGATTTTTCTGAAAGCTCCGGTCACTGTGGTTTCCAATTTCATCCAATTTGTCAGCTTGTCCATATGCCGGGTCAATGTATCCGTTCGCTGCTCCATGGAGAGATTCGCAAGTATGCCTGCAAGAGACTCTGATGCTGCGGTACGAATATCTGGACGGTCTCTTTGAAGCAAAGCGGTTAATCGTTCAATAATCGTTTCCGCTATCCCCGCTTCTCCTTCCGAGTAGAGCGCATCCATCAGTTCCGGCAAGACTTTCACATCGCTTTCATCGGGGCAACTCTTTTCAAATTTGTTTAAAATATCGGTAACCTTTTCTTTGATTTCCCGGATTTTATTTTCCCTCTCTTCTTTTTCGCGGGCCTGTTTTTTCTCGATCTGGTGTTTGAGTTCCAACCCTTTGCCTGTTTTCATCAGGTATTGATAGACTTGCTCAGCAGATTCTGTTTTCCTGTTGTCATGATCCGTTCCTTCTTGACCCGATGCGTTAACTGATTGATACAGCTTTAAAGCAACATCTTCAAATTTTTCACGATTGACACCGTCTATTATCTGCTCGAAAAGATGGTTTTCAAGAAGGCCCTCCATATTTTGTGACATTATCGTGGCAATGAAATCTGCATCCATATCGGAAATTGATTTAGCGGCAAGGGATGACCGTTTTTCTTTTTCCTCGTGACCTGCGACTTTATCAAGAGTTCGCAGCATGGATAATATGTTTTCCGATAATTTTCCGTTGGGCTGCATTCCGTCTCTGTCGGCGAGATGCTGCATACCGGATTGAAATATTCGGGAGACTAAACCGGGGTCCTTCACCATTTCCTTCAGTTTTTCCTGATCCAAAGACACATCTGGATTTTCGTTGGTCACATATTTAATGATATCATCATCTTTAATATCGAGGCTTGCCACGCTTTGACTATCTTGATCCACTTCGGCATATATTTTCCGGTTAATTGGAATATGGGGCATATTCCCTTCAGAAAGGATCTGCTCCAGCCCTTTTTCTTTTATGACGCCATCCGGCTTCTTTCCCAACATTTCCAGGAAAAATAAAAGTTCGCTTTTCTCCAGACCCTTATTGAAACTGATACTCTTGATTCCCCAGTTGACCATCAACACGAGGAAGATGGCTACCTGTGGTTTCTGCTGATTCTTCTGTGTCAGTGATTCTCCGGATATGAGTAGACTTTTTTCCGACTCGGCAAGTGATATGGTTTCATTCTCCTCAAGGATACGCTCAAGCGTGTCATAAAGCCTTTCGATGGTCTTCATGATCATGGCGTTGGTCGGCGGATAAAGACGCAAATTAATGATGGCCGTATTCATGATGACCACCGCCTCCATCACTTTTTCCTGAATTCCCGTCTCAGTCATAATGCACCCCGTGAAAAAAACCTTAAGGACTATTTTTTATATTCAAGAACCCCGGTTATTTTTTCCAAGATTTCCTCAGGTGTAGCAGGCTTGGCAATAAACTGTCTTCCGCCTATGGCTCCCTCATGGGACTGGACCCCCTGCCTCGAAGCGATAGCCGTAACAAACAATACGGGAATGTCTTGGGTTTTCTGATTTTCCAGCAATTGTTCCGCCACCTGCCCGCCGTCTATTTCCGGCATGATGATATCCAGGAGAATCAGGTCGGGTTGTTCTTCCAAAGCCAAGATGAGGCCCTTGGCGCCGCTGGTTGTGGTCAGCACTTCGAACTTTCCCGTCTTTTCCAAATTCAGCTTGACAAAAAAGCAAAAATCTTCCTCATCGTCGATGAGCAGGACCTTTCTCTTTCTGTTCGATGTTTCCGATTGTTTTGCTTCGTCCATGATCCCCTCCTGCTGTATCGGTGTCAACCGCGCTCGTTTGTGTATCACCATGGGGACCTCCTCCTTTTTTCTCTTCCGGCAGGAAATCCCGAAAATGTTAACAATGCTATGTTGCCTAACAGATTACACCTCAAAATGAGGGATTGTCGAGCATAAATAACAGCATAATAAAAAATTTGCTTGACTTTCCAGCCGTCCTGCCTTAAAAGATCGCCCAAGCGGGAATTTAAGGTGAATTGCTCCGCTATACAAATGTGCTAAAGTGCCAGAGAAGGACTCATGACCCGCGCTTTGGCGCGGGTTTTCGCTATTTACCAACCGTCTCCAGAGCGGGTCGATTTAGGTTAATTGCAGCCGCCAAAAAAAGGTGCTAAAAATTCCGGACCCTATGGCGCCTTGCAGGCCTTGCCATAGGGTTTTTTTATGGCCGGCCGAACAGTGAAAACCTTTCGCGCTGGGGAGAAAAGCATTCAGCATAGGAGAAAATAAATGCAGATTTCATCGGAAAGCATCAAGGTCGGGCATCCGGACATCGTCGCGGACATGATCGCGGCCAACATTATCGCCACCATCCTCGACCAGGAACACGAGAAGGGAATGGACATCAACACCATGCCCCACTGCGGCATCGAGGTCTTCCTCGGCAAAGGGCTCTGCGTCGTCGGAGGCGAGGTCAGCACGCGGGCCTGGATCGACCTGGACAAGTGCGTCCGGGAGACGGTCCTCAGCCTCGGCTACAACGACTCGGCGGTCGGACTGAATGGCAACTCCCTCGGCGTGCTGAACGCCATCATCCCCCAGTCGCCCGACATCAACATGGGTACGCGGGCCGATGCGGGCAGGCACAAGGAGATCGGCGCCGGCGACCAGGGGATCATGTACGGCTTCGCCTGCAATGAGACCCCGGAACTCCTTCCCCTCACCTACGTTCTCGTCAACCGGATGATGCGGGCCTTCGAGAACTGCGGCGATCCGATCTTCGCCCCGGACGGAAAAGGGCAGGTCTCGGTGGACTACGACGACGAAACGGGCAAGCCGATTCGACTGGCCAAGGTCCTGATGTCGAACGCCATCGACTACCGCTTCGCGAATGGGAAGGACCATTACGCCATTGAGAAGAGGGCCAAAAAGATCGCCTTCGAAAGCCTGAAGGGTTGTGTCGACAAAAAGACCGAATTCCTCTTCAACCCGACCGGGGAGTGGCAGGCAATCAACTCGTGCAGCGCGGCCGATTCCGGCGTGACGGGCCGGAAACTCGTCGTCCAGTGCTACGGCGGCTACCCGGGCGCCCAGCTCGGGGGTGGCGCCGTTGTGAACAAGACGCCGGAGAAGGTGGACTGCTCCGCCGTCTTCGGATCGCGCCACGTTGCCAAAAACATCGTCGCCGCGGGCCTCGCGAAAAAATGTTCGGTGCAGCTGGCCTACGCGATCGGAATCGCTTGCCCCTTCTCGATTTACGTCGATACCTTCGGCACGGGTAAGATCCCCGACAAGAAGCTGGAAAAGATCATCGAAAAGCTCTTCGACCTGACGCCGGCCGGGATGATTCGGCGCTTCGACCTCCTGAACAGCAACATCTATCGCCGGATCCCCAGGACCCTTTTCCTGGACGACTACCTCTGGGAGAAGACGGACATGGTGAAGCAGCTCAAGAAGGAGGCGGGGAAGTAGGCTGACCGCTGAGCCCCCATAGACTCTTTTGGAAATGGACAGACGCCCCGTGAGCATTGCTTCCGGGGCGTCTTTATTGAAAATCACGCTGGTGAACCTCTCCGCAACCTGTCGCAGGGAGGTTCACAAAAATCTGATCACAGGCAGAGCGGCATACACCTACAACTCAGCAACTTCTGATCCAAAATTGAAGTGATGATAACCACTTGAAATGTAGTCTCTGACGATGTTGAAAACTTCATAATATCTCGCCATACGTCCGTCCCTATTCGGGATGTGCGAACACATCGCGGCCAGCCATTACACCGCAGGGAAGTTCCCGGTTGTCGCGCCGTCCTTGGATGTATAAACGACAGTCCCCTCTTGATCCAGGTACTGCATCCGCTCTTGGGAGAAGGACGCCCGGATGATGTAACGTGCCAGATTTTCCATGGCCGTATCATCGTCGGGCGAGATGCGGTTGCCGCAGAAAACGTTGAAAAAAACCGTGGCCCTGAAAATACGGTCCCTCCCGCCCCGGCGGAATGGACCGTATTCTTATTTCAAGAAGGCACCGAGACCGGCTGCCTTGATCTCGGGGAACCCCGGCACATCGGCCAAATCTACTTTCTTCTCCGGGGTGGCAGCCTCATTGTACGCATTCACCACCGACAGAAACGCAGAGAGCTGAACGCCTACCCTCCTATAGAGTGGCAGCACAGCGTCGTTGACGGGATCCTCACCCGGGTTGCTTTCCCCCGGCTTGGTGGAATTCATAAGGGGATTTGGCGTTTCGAAAAGAAATGCCATTGCTTTGGTCTCATCCCCCCACTCCCGGTGCGAAAGCCCACGGAACGTTTTTGAGGAAGACTCCAACTTCATGGAGATGCCCGCTTCGTCCAGTGTGAGGACGGCCAATGCCCCGATGCCTACATTCTTGGGATTGGCGACGATCATCCACGCCAGATTGGATTTCGAACCCGATTCGTGAAAGTCGAAGGCGACGTCCACGGATTCCCTTTTGAGGAGCTCGACGATCGCAAAGGCGATTTTCTGCGTGAGATTGCCGTTCGCCTTGCCCGGATAGGCGCGATTCAAGTTGCGCGCCTCGCTTCCTTTGACTTCTTCCGAGGAATTCGGAAGATGATATTTAACCGGATCCGGCTCACCCTGGTGAGCGGGATGGGTAAGACGAAAACCATAGAGGAATTCCCGTTTCCCGGATTGGGTCTCGATGAAGATCGATGGAGGGCTCGGCCGACGGTCACCGAAGCCGACAGCCGAATTGTTGGCATGAGGAATAACGATGAGCCTGCCCTTTAGCACCTGCGCCTTTTCGACCAGGACCGTCGCCGCGACGATTCCCGCGATCTCATTGGGATGTGTGCCGCCGGCGACGAAAACAGTCGCGCCGGGCTCCTTCCCCTCCAAGAAATAAATCTTCGTCTCGCCCAGCGTTCCGGCCAGGGCCGGCAGATAATCGGAGAGTTGTGTGACAGCCGTCACGCCCGTCCCGGGCCGGATATCGTGCGTCGGCGTTTCTCCAGCCGACGCCGAAAACGGGATAAAAGACAGAAGGGCCAGTACCGCAAAGACTGATTTCAAGTTTGTCATTTCGGATGTCCTCTGTCCAGTTCAGTAGCCGACAACTGCGCCGTCGCGCCGCGGATCGGCGCCCCCGATCTTCTTCTTGCTTTTCGGATCGACGACGATGCCCTGGGCGCCGCCGAAAAAGAGATCGTAGTCCTCCTGCTTCTTGAGCGTATAGCCCATCCGCGCCAGTGCGGCGAGGGTTTCCTCCGGCAATCTCGTCTCCACATAAAGATCCTTCGGGTTGTCGCGCGCGAAGAAGCGCGGCGCTTCGATGGCCTCCTGGATCTGCATCTTGTGGTCCACCAGGTTCGAAATCAGGATCGCCATGGTCGAAATGATGCGCGCCGCCCCGGGTGTCCCCATGGCTGCATAGGCCTTCCCGTCTTTGAGGAGAATCGTCGGAGAGATGGTGGTCCGCATGCGCTTTCCCGGTGCCATGACGTTGACTCCCTTCGCGGAAAAGTTCTTCATTTCGTTGTTGAGGATGATGCCCGTGCCGGCAATCATCACCCTGGCGCCGAAAAAGTCGGAGTTCGTCTGGGTCAGCGCCACGACGTTTCCCTTGCGGTCCACCACGCAGAGGGCCGTTGTGCTACCGCTTTCGCGGGAAGGTTCGCCCGCCTCAATCTTGGCACTGATGGCGTCTGCCTTGATCTCGGCCGCCCTTCGTTTGGCGTATTCGGATGATAGCAGCCCCTTGACGGGTATCTTTTCGAAATCGGGATCACCGATAAAGGCTTCATAATCAGCGAAACCCTTTTTCATGGCTTCCGTCGTCAGATGCACGTTGATTGCAGAGGTCGGCGAATTCTTTGCGAGGTTGAAGTTCTCCAGAATCTGCAGGATCTGGATGACCGAGAGGCCACCGACTGGAGGGGGCGCAGAGATCAGTTCATAGCCGCGGTACTTTCCCCGGACCGGCTCGCGGACAACCGCCTTGTAGGAAGCAAGGTCCGCCTTCGAGATGAAGCCTCCGTTCGCGGCCATTTCCGTGGCTATCGCATCGGCCAGGTGGCCCCGGTAATAGACATCCGGACCTACGGCGGCGATCTTACGAAGGCTTAGCGCCAGGTCCGGATTTCTCAGGATGGCGCCGGCCTCCAAAGGAAGGCCGTCACGGCAGGTGACGGCGGCAAGCGGAGGATTTTTTGTTATTTTGTCGAAATTGTCCTGGATCACATTTGCAAGCGTCGGCGAAACCTCGAAGCCCTGCTCGGCCAAAACAATGGCCGGCGCCATCACCCGATGGAGCGGCATCGTCCCGTATTTCGCCAGTGCGGTCGTTAACCCAGCGACAGTGCCCGGAACGGCCGCCGCCGCATGGCCGAGGGCGGGAATCTGCTTGGGGAATTTAGCCGTAGCCGGCGCTACGGAACGGTAATCGACGGCAATGGCGGTCTTTCTCTCGGCATTATAGATAAGGATCATCCCCTCCCCGCCGAGACCGCTGGCGTTGAGCTCGACGACGCCGACGGCAAAGGCGGCCGCGACGGCTGCATCGACGGCGTTGCCTCCCGCCTTGAGGATCTTCAATCCGGCCTCGGAAGCCAACGGATGCGCCGAGGCTACCATTCCGTGGACGGCCTCGACCTGGGCGTTCTTCGTCGCTGCCCAAAGGGGCTGGTTGAAGACTAAAAGCAGGATCCATACCATGCAGGCATATCGGAACATTCGATATGCCCCCCGTCCGAACCGCATCTCGCTTTGGCTCTTCATAGCATCTCCTTTCGTTCCGTCATTTGCGTCTCGATGTGCATTCTTCCTACGAGAACGGTCAAATATGCAGTAAAGTCGGGTAATTGATTGATATTGATTGATATTGATTGATATATTATTGATAATTATTATTATTGAATTGATTGAATTGATAAGGCATCGCTTTTTGACGGCCGGAACATAATCCGAGATCGTTATGTATGTCAAGGGGAAATTTGCGCCAAAATGCCACAAAATGTTGGCTGCCGTACCGAAGATTACGGAAAGGATGCGGCGAAACGACTCTGGCCTTGGGAAATTTGAGTAAACGACATGCTTACTAATCTTTTTGCCCGTCACGAAGGCCGTTTTGGGTATCATCCAAACAGACCTCTCCCGCACACCTCTTTTTCAAGATGTTTTCACTTATTGATAACGGATTGAAGTATAGCATTTTCGGTCAGGTTGACATTTTACTGCTTTCAGGAAGTTGTCAACGCTTCAACGCTCCTTCCTGATCCACATAAAAATATCTTTGGTAAAACGTTAGCATTAAACATTCACCAGATCACCTCGATGCCATACTTCGGGATATTGCCATTTTGGGTCAGCAGGGGCATCTCTTCCAGGATAGACTGTGCAACGATCATGCGGTCGAAAGGGTCCTTGTGGATATCCGGAAGGCCGTATACGAACAGGGCGTGTCGCATCGTAATGGGAAGCGGCTGGATCGCGTTCACCGTCATTTGCCTGGCGAGATATACATCCGGCTCGCCGGGAAGCTGAAGTCTGCCCAACTGCGTCTTGATCGCGATTTCCCAACCGGAAGCGGCGCTGAGGTAGAGTTCGTTTTCGGCATCCTGCACGATGTCCCTCACCCGGGAAGAGATCCGCGGATCGTCGGTAATCCACCACAGGAAAGCATGGGTATCCAGCAGAACTTTCACGATTCAAAGGCCCGAAGCAGATCATCCGGAAGGGGGTCGTCAAAATGATCCTCAATGATGATTCCCCCCTTGGCCGTTCCGGGGACCCGCTTGACGACATTGTGATCGACAGGGACGAGCCGGGCCACCGGCTTGCCCGCCTTGGCAATCGTGATCGCCTCCCCGCTTTCGACCTTCATCAGCAGCCGGGACAGATGCGTTTTCGCTTCATGGACATTGACCTGCATTATCCACCTCCGCTTTCCGTATAGACTAAGCAGTTGACTAAGTCAAGAAGAATCAGGAGAAAAACCGGCCGACCGCCGATTTTTCGGAGAAAAGCATGATGTGAGATCTTGATTGACATGTCAATCAAGATTTGTTAGGGTCTTTTCTATGGACAAAACCGATCGCGGAAGAATCATCATCGATGCCGCCCTGAAGGTCTTCAGCCGGAAGGGATACGCCGACACCCGCATGGCCGACATCGCCCGGGAGGCGGACATGTCCTACGGGCTGGTGTACCATTATTTCGAAAACAAGGAAAAGCTCTTCGACGCCATCGTGGAGGAGTGGTGGACGGGTTTCTACAACGAATTGGAGGAACTCCAGAAAAGACCCGTACCGACCGAGGAAAAACTCGTTGGAATCATCCGCTACATCCTGAGCGTCTACGGAAGCAAACCGAATCAGATCTCCATTTTCGTGACCGAGGTTTCCCGGGGATTCGTCTATCACGCCCACACC
>JAPLJW010000237.1 GCA_026388365.1 Deltaproteobacteria bacterium
CATCCGGGGCGAAGGCAAGATCTACAGCCTGATCAAGATGGACGAGATCACCAACCTCGGGGCGGTCCGGGTCCGTCTCCGTTCCATGCTGGACGCGATACGGGAACGTTCCGGGACCGGGAAACCCGAGAGCGGACTGAGTCATACCGATCATCCCTTCGGGGGAAAACCGGAGGAAAGGACGATCCTCGTACCATGGTTCTCGCCCCTCTATTCGCCATTTATCCCGGCGGTCTTCGCCTCCTTCGGCTGCCGGGTGGAGCTCCTCGTGCCCCAGGACCGCGCCTCCGTCGATGTGGGACTCCGGTATGTGAACAACGACATGTGCTACCCCGCCGTCATCCTGATCGGGGACATCATCAAGGCCCTCCGCTCCGGGAAACATGACCCGGACCGGACGACGATCCTGCTGATACAGACCTTCGGGCAGTGCCGGGCGTCCAACTACCTGCCGCTCACACGAAAGGCGCTCGCGGACGCGGGGTTCGGCGAGGTTCCGGTCATCTCCCTGTCCGCGGAGGAGACCCCCCTCCAGTCGGGACTCCCGATGGACCGGAACAAGCTGGTCAAGCGACTATCTCTGGGGCTCATCTTCAGCGACGCCCTGGCCCGGATAACCTTGGCGACGACGCCGCACGAGATCCGCGCCGGATCAACGATGGCCCTCCAGCAGAAATACATTGCCGAAACGGGAAGGCTTGCCGGCAAAGGGGATTTCAAGGCGCTCCTCGCCCTGCTCCGGGAGGCCGTCCGCGATTTCAACGCACTCCCGGTGGACCACGCCCCGGCGCCGGTCGTCGGGGTCCTGGGCGAGATCTTCGTCAAACACAACGCCTTTTCGAACAACAACATCGTGGAGTGGCTTATCTCCCAGGGGGTGGAGGTCGTCGTTCCCCCGCTTCTGGGCTTTTTCGAGCAGCGCTTCGTGAACGAGGAGTTCGACCAGCGCGCCTATCTGAAGCGCTCTTTCAGGGATCTCGTGCTGACCCGCCTGCTGGACCGCTACGTTCGCTTCTACCTGACCCGTGTGGAGAGGGTCATGAAAGGTTTCCGTTATTACCGGCGGCATTACGATCTCAGGAAACTGGCGGAGGAGACGAGCCGGGCGACCAGCCTCGCCAACCAGGCGGGAGAGGGGTGGCTTCTCCCCGCCGAGATGATCGCCATGTTGAAAGGGGGCGTCGGAAACATCATCTGTCTGCAGCCGTTCGGATGCCTCGCCAACCACATCATCGGAAAGGGCGTGGAGAAAAAACTCAAAACCCTGTACAATCGCCTGAACCTCCTCTTCCTCGACATGGATCCGGGGATGAGCGAGGTGAATATTATGAACCGCCTCCATTTCATCGTCATGTCGGCGCGGGAAGGGATGAAGACGGAAGGACTTATCGCGAGAATATAAAATTATGGCTAAGAAAATCGGCATCGCCCTGGGCAGCGGCTCCGCCCGGGGATGGTCCCACATTGGCGTGATCCGCAGTCTGTTGGAGGCGGGGATCCCGATTGATATCGCCTGCGGGGCATCCATCGGTGCGTTGGTTGCGGGCTCCTTTGCCGCCGGTTTCCTCGATCCCCTGGACCGGTGGGCGCGGCGGCTGAACTGGTCCTACATCATCGGTTTCATGGATGTGATGATTCCCCGATCGGGACTGATCGAGGGGGAGCGGATGACGGGCTATTTCCGGCAAAACATGGCCGACCCGGAGATCGAAAAGCTTTCACTCCCCTTCGCGGCCGTCGCCACGGATTTGAAGACCGGCCGGGAAATCTGGCTGCGCGATGGGTCGCTGATGGATGCCATCCGGGCGAGCATCTCGCTCCCCGGGATCTTCACCCCCTGTCAACGGGATGGCCAGTGGCTCGTGGACGGAGGTCTGGTGAATCCCGTGCCCGTGTCGCTCTGCCGTTCGATGGGCGCCGAAATCGTCATCGCTGTCAACCTGAATTCCGATATCATGGGGAGGTCGCGGCTTCGCCGAATGGCCGACCCGCCGATCGGCGGCCGGAACGGAGAGAACCCAAGGACGATGGGTAAATGGGCGGAGTTCCTGAATCAGACGGCACAGCGAGGAAATCTCACCCTTTTCAGGCAACTCTTCCAGGACCAGCCGGAAAGGGGTCCGTCGATCTTCGACGTGATGACCACCTCGGTAAAGATCATGCAGGATCGGATCACCCGTGAACGGCTTGCCGCCGACCCGCCGGACATCCTGGTCAAGCCGAGGCTCGCCCACATCGGGCTGATGGAGTTCAACCGGGCCGAGGAATCGATCGAAGAGGGGAAGCGGGCGATGGACATGATGATCCCGATGCTCCGCGACCTGATGGATTAAATAATCATCTCCATCCCGTCGAACGCGGCTGTCGTTGCGGGGAAGATCCCGGCGGCGACCGCCTCCGACTCCTTCCGTTCGGAAAGGCTCTGATAGACCCCCGCGTCGAAATGGGTGAGGGCGAGGCGTTTGGCCCCCGCTTCCACGGCGATCCGCGCTGCCGTCTCCGGATTGAGATGGGGCCACGTCTCGGAGGATTGACCTTCTTTGTAGGCGCACTCCGTGATCAGAAGATCGGCCGACCGTGCCAGCGTCACTGCGTTTTCGCAGTAGCCCGTGTCCGGGCAGTAGCTGACGATCAGGCCGTCGACGGCGATTCGGAAGCCCAGGGTGATCGAGGTGTGGCGGAGCGGCAGAACCTCGACGGGAAAAGGGATGGAAGCGTTCTCTTCCGGCATTTCCATGATCCTTGCCGGATAGGGAAGCTCCGCAAGGGGGGTTGTGAAGGGGGACTTAATGAAGGTCCCCAGGATTTCCCGGCTTGCTTTGGGGCCGCATATACAAAGCCCCTCCCTGAACCGGAACTTTGAGAGGATGTGGAGACCTTCGATGTGATCGATGTGGAAGTGGCTGAGGAACATGAATACGGGCTTCCCGCCAACCAGGCAACGTTCCGCCCGCTGGAGGCCGTTTCCGGCGTCAAGCAGGATGTCGTACCGCTCCGTCTGCACGAGGGTGCAGATCGTGTTTCCCGTCTTCGTGTCATACCAGCCGTTTGTGCCCAGAAAGATGACCTTCATGCTCCAACCTCCGCAGGATGTTTCGGGAACTGTTTTTCATGAGGTTCTTCCTATACCTCAGTGGCCATCCCGATACAATTCCTTAATTTGATCGACGGCAGCAAATCAGAGCGGATCATCGGGGAAAGCCCTTGAATATTTTCGAACATGGGCGTATGGATGCCCCCGTTGACAATCGTGCGCAGGGACATATATCGTAATCGGTAATGGGAATGTCATGACTGATGGCACTCAATCGAAAAGACAGGCTTTACATACCGCTATCACGGGACTTTTTAATTTGCCGGCGCTGTATGCGGAGTCGGATTTCATCTCCGGCGGAATGACCCGGCGGCAGTTGGAAGAGACCGCTTGTCGCATCAAAGTATTATTGGAGGACGAGGGGCGGAAGCACAGGCCGGTCTGTCTTTCGACGGAGGACCGGGGCTTCTTTATGGCCGCCATTCTAACGGCCTTATGCGGCGGTCCGGAGTTGGTCATCCCTCATACCCTTTCGGAACAGGTCGTTGCCGAGGCCTGTCGCTCAAAGGATGCGCATGTAATTTTGTCTGACACTTCCCGGCCGGTGCCGGGGGGTGTGCGACTGGAGGTGCCGAATATCTCAAAGACGCGCGTGAATACAAGCAGATCTCTTAAACTAAAGCGGGATCTCGATCGTCCTTTTTTGTGGTTGTACTCGGGAGGGGCGACGGACAGGCCTTCGCTCTGGTCCAAGACGCCCCTGAATCTCCTGGGCGAGGCCCTCTTTCTGAGAGATCATTTCCACATCACCCCCCAGGACCTTTTCCTGGCGTCCGTGCCGCCGCAGCATATCTACGGTTTATTGTTTTCAGTCCTGCTGCCCTTCGTGTCTCGGGCCGGGGTCGTGAACGGTACCCCTTATTTCCCGGGAGAGATCGTCACGAAGGCGGCTGATATGCGGGCTACTGTTTTTATTGGATCGCCCATGCACTATAAGGCCCTGGCGGCGGGACCTTTTCATCTGGACACGGTTCGCCTGGCCTTCTCATCGGGCGGATTTCTGGAGGAGGCGCACAGTCTGGCCTTTTCAGAGAATACCCGCGCCCCCGTGGAGGAGGTTTACGGTTCAACGGAGACCGGTGGAATTGCATCCCGCGGCCGCTGGCATGGCGAGGACGCATGGAAGCCGTTCCCGGTGGTTGAATGGAAAACCCGCGATGAACGCCTGCTGCTCCAATCGCCGTTCATCTCGCCCGAATTGTCCAAGGATGCGGAAGGGTATTTCATGACCGGAGATCGGGTCGGGGTATGCAAAGATGGCCGGACATTCGATCTTTACGGCCGCGTTGACCGTGTGGTGAAGGTGGGTGGCAACCGCGTGGACTTGGGGGCTGTGGAAGAGAAGCTCAAGACCCATACCGGGGTCAAGGATGTCTATGTCTTCCCGGTAGCGGTCCAGTCTGGCCGGGAGAATGAAATCGCCGCGTTGATGGTCTATGAGGGTACCTTGAAGTCTCTGAAAGAAACCATGCGGAAAACACTCAGCCCGTTCGAGATCCCCCGGCATATTCTGAAGGTGACCGCCATCCCCTCGACCGCGACCGGGAAGCACGACCGTGAAGCGGCTCTAAACATGTTCGTTAATCAGAAGGGTTGAGCGATTAAGACCGGGTGCCGCTTTCGTAAACCCGCATTTCCCTGGTTCTGGGAGCGCGATCTTTCAAACCGGATGCCCAGTAAGACGGATGGCTCGGCCTGGCGCCATGACCTGGAGGAGAGGGGAACCATTTGAATTGAAAATGGCTCCCGCAGACGCATGGGAATGTTGAAATTACCCTTTTGAAATTCCGCTTGACAAAATCCGCTTTTGAAAGCAAGGTGAACCTGCATTCATAAAATGAACAATCCTTCTATTATATGAACCTTGGATCAGCGATGGAAAAAGCGAAGCGCAAGGAACGGGAATTCAACCTGAGACGGGCGGAGATCCTCGAACAGGCGGAGAAAATCTTCGCCGAGAAGGGGTTCTACAACACGACCGTGGCGGAGATCGCTGCAGCGTCGGGATTTGCCATCGGCACGCTCTACCAGTTTTTTGCGGGGAAAGAACAGTTATACACCGCGATGATCACCGAAAAGCTGACCATGATGTACGAGAGGATCCGGAAAGCGGTCGAGAAGGAGGCGGGCATTTTCAGAAAGATCGAGATTCTGGTTGTCTCGAATTTCCAGTTTGTCGAGAACAACGCTGATTTTTGCAGCATCTTTGTCCGGGGGGATCATCTTTCGCTTTCGGAGGGAAGCGTGGCGCTCCGGGATCGGATGATGCGCGATTATGCCGACCACGTCTCCTTCATCGAGGAATTGATCCGCGAGGGCATTCGCACCGGTGACTTGAAGAAGATGGATCCGCGCATGATGGCCGCCGCGCTTCTCGGCATCATCAATTCCTGCTCCTTCAAGTGGCTCACCGTCGCGAAGGAAAGGTCTCTCGAAACGAAGGTTCCGTTTGTGATGGATATTTTTCTACAGGGGGTAAGGCGGGATGCGCACTGAAAAACGATCCCTCGGCGTTATAGCCCTGATCATAATGTTAGTTCTGGGGACGACCGCCCGAGCGGCGGAGACGGTCAAGCCGCTGTCGCTTTCCGACAGCATCGATATGGCCCTGAAGCGGAGCGTCCTCATCCACGCGGCTCAGGAAGGGGTCCGGGGGGCGGAGGCGCAACGGAAGGAGGCCTTCACGGGTTTTCTTCCCAAGTTCAGTTCCTCATACAGTTTCACCCGACTCAACGAGGAGCCGGTCTTCAAATTTCCCGGCGTGCCACCCCTGGTCCCGGCGACCACCATCAAAACGGGCACCAAGGAAAACTTCAACTGGAATATCGAGGCGAGGCAACCCCTCTTCGCCGGGGGCGGAATCCTCGCGAACTATCAGGCGAGCCGCCTGGGGGTGGATATCGCAAAATTCGAAGAATCGGCGGCGTTTCAGGATCTCGTCCAGGAGGTGAAGATCGCCTATTTCAACAACCTGAAGGCGAACCGGATCCTCACCGTGGCAAGGCAGTCCCTTGAATTGTTGAAGGCCCACAAGGATACGGCCCAGGCGTTTTACGACGTCGGCGTCATCCCCAAAAACGATCTGCTCTACGCCGAGGTCGAGGTGGCGAACGGCCGGCAGTTCCTGGTCCGGGCGGAAAACGGCGTGGAGATGGCCAAATCGAAATTCAACACGGTTCTCCGGCGGGAGATCAACGCCCCTGTCGAGATTGAGGACGTCTTGAACGAACCGCCTTTTGAGAAACCGCTTGAAGCCTGCATCACCGCGGCCCTCGAAAACCGCCCGGAGATCCGGTCGTATGCCCTCCGTCTGGAACAGGCGAAGAGCCTGGTCGCGATGGCCCGAAGCGAGTATTATCCGAACGTCGCTGTGGTCGGAAACTACGCGAGGTACGGCGACACGCCGGGGGTCGCCGGAAGCCCATACAGGGACCAGGAGAACTGGTACGTCATGGCGGTGGCGAACTGGATTTTCTGGGAATGGGGGAAGACAAAAAATCGTGTGGATGCCGGTCTGAGTCGCGAAAACCAAGCGGCGGATATTCTGACCAACATCCGGGATCAGATCACCCTCGAGGTTAAAAATGCCTTCCTTCTCCTCCATGAGGCGGAAAAACAGATCCAGGTGTCGAAAAAAGCGATCGAACAGGCCGAAGAGAACTTCCGGATCAATGTCGAACGGTACCGGGAGCAGGTGGGAACTTCGACCGATGTGATCGACGCCCAGACTCTTCTCACGAAAATCAGATCGGATCACGACAACGCCCTCGGCGATTACAGCATCAGCCGGGCGAGGCTGGAGCGGGCTATGGGAATCGCCGTGCGGGGTGAGACGAAGTGAAGCAGCCGGCGCCTCTGCCATTAACCCTTCTCCTTTTCGCGATCCCAGTTTTCTTGACGTTCCTCGCGGGATGCGGCAGAGTCGAGGTCCGCAAAGGGCTTGTCGCGGGCGAGAAGGTCGTCGTGGCCGACAATCACGGCATGGAGAAAAACACGCTCATCGCCCCGCGGAACTTTTCGTACTGAGCCCTGCGGGGAGCGGGGCGGAAGAATGCATGCATGGTGGGGCCGTCAAACCACTTGCAAGGAGAGTCCATGAAGAAAATCGTAATGGCGCTATCGGTCGGCGGCCTCCTGTTATTTTTGTTTGCGGCGTCGCCGGCCTCCCTTTTTGCGGAGGAATATTCCCTGGAAGATCTTTGCCGTATCGCCCTAACCCGTTCCGAAAAGCTCCGGGCGGCGGAGGAAAACCTCACGATTGCGGAGACGGGCAATGATAAGGCCCTCTCCTATCTGCTGCCCCGTCTGACTGCGACCGGCGGCGTCACACAGTATTCTGAAAAGAAACTGACCGCGACGGGAAGCGTTCTGCAGTCGGAGAGTGCGGCCGCCTGGGGGGTCCGGGTGGACGAGACCTTCTCGATGAGCGGACGGGAACTGACGGCCCTCGGCATCTCGAAGCGGAACGTGGCGAAGAGTCGGCTTGATCTTACGGCCATCCGCGAGGATTACCTCCTGCGTTACGTGGCCGCGGCCTATTACAATGTCCTCATGGCCCGAAAGAACCTGGAGATCGCCAATGCCAATCTGGAACGTCTGACGAAGTATCGCGATGCGGCCGAAAAACGGCTCCGAATCGGCGAGGTGACCAAGACGGCGCTCCTCAGGGCGGAGGGGGAGCTCTCCGGTGCGAAATCGGACCGCCTCCAGGCGCAAAACGGTCTCGAACTGGCCATAGCCGTCCTGTCGAGCAATGTAGGAATTGCAGGGGAATTCTCGCTTCGGGAAGTCCCCCCGGTGGAGGGTGAGGTCCCTGTGCTGAGCGTCTTCCAGGAACAGGCATTCTCTGCGCGGGCGGACCTGAAAAGTCTGGAGGTGCAGAAGCAGATCGCCGCGGATCAGATCAAATATGCCGAAGGGGCCTTCTGGCCTACCATTTCCGTCTACGGGATCTATAGCGCATCCGATCAGTACCCGCCCCCGTCGAGCCTGAACCGGGAGAGCATCTATGGCGGGGTTGCGCTGAACTTCCCCTTCTTCGAGGGGGGACTCCGGAAGGCCGAAGTGGCGGAGGCGAAGGCCCGGGAGAGGCAGGCCGCGCTTTATTACGAGGAGATGAAAAAAGGGATTGAGATCGAGGTCCGGACCGGCTATCTGGATCTGGTGACCCAGAAGGGAATCCTTCTCTTCCTCAGCGATCAACTGCTCTTCGCCCGCGATAACTACCGCGCCGTAGCAAGGCAGTTTGAGTTCGGTCTGTCGAACAGTCTCGATGTCATGGATGCCAACACCCTCCTGGTGTCGGCGGAGAGGAAAGCGGCATCGGCGGAGTACGGTTATCGCCTGGCCCTCCTCCGAATCAAGAAGGCTACGGGGGCGCTGCTTGCGACGGTGGCCGCAACGAAATAGAATAGACAGATCAGGAAGGAGCTTTGCATGTTCGGAAGAACGTCTTCTTTAAACGGGGAAGTCAGGCCGGATCGACAGAGGATCAAGGCTGGTTCGGTGGTCTTGGTCATTCTGCTGTGCGCCGGAGTCTCCTTGAATATCGGGTGCAAGAAACAGGAGCAGAAAGCGGCCAGGGAGAAGGCCGTCAACGTCCGCGTCTGGACGGCGGAGACCCGCTCGCTCAGACCCTTTGTGGAGTCAATCGGGACCCTTAAGCCCTACGAGGAAGTCACCGTCAGCTCCGAAGTGGACGGAATCCTTAAATCGATCCACGTCGATGAAGGTTCCCCCGTTTCCTTGGGCCGACTCGTCGCCGAGATCAAAGACACCGATTACCGGCTTGCCGAGGAACAGATGACTGCCGCCCTGAAACAGGCGCAGGCAAGCCTGGCCAATGCGAAACTCGAGTATCAGCGCAAGGAGGCCCTCTACCGGGAGGAGCTGGTCACAAAGCAGCAGTTTGATGATATCGCCGCGCGCCTCGCCCTTGCCCAGGGGGATGTGGAACGGGCGAAGGCCGGACTTGATTTGGCGCAGGAGAAACTGACGAAAACGAAGATTTTCGCCCCCATGCTGGGCAGCGTCAAGGAGAAGAAGGTCACCGCGGGGGAATATGTCCGCAACGGCACGTTCCTGGTCTCGATCATCCGGACGGACCTGTTGAAACTCACCTTTACCGTTTCGGAGAAGGATGTGGGAGGCCTTCGGGTGGGTCAGAATGTAGCCTTTGTTGTGGCGGCCTTTCCGGGACGCGAATTCCGCGGCCAATTGAAGACGATCTACCCCAGCCTCGAGGAACGGACCCGCTCCCTTCAGGTGGAGGCCGTGGTGGCCAACCCCGACCGGAGCCTGAAACCGGGGTTTTTTGCCCGGGTGACGCTCTACACGGGGACGTCGCGGGATAAAGTCGTAGCCCCGGTCACCGCGCTCCTCTACGATAACTCCACGACCAAGCTCTTTGTCGTCGAGGGGGATCGGGCGAAGGAGAGAAAAGTCCAAATCGGACGGAAATACGGGGAGTTCATGGAGATCACCGAAGGGCTGAAGGAAAAGGAGATCCTCGTGACCGTAGGACAGAACAATTTGATGGAAGGGGTGCTGGTCCATGTGGCTCGCTGATACCTCGGTCAAAAGGCCGGTTTTTGCCACCATGGTCATCATGGCCCTGGTGGTACTCGGTGCGGTCAGCTATCCGGAGATCGGCGTGGACCTTTTCCCGAAGGTCGATTTTCCGATCGTGACGGTCTCCACGCACCTCAAGGGGGCAAGCCCCGAGGTGATCGACGTTGACATCACCGACAAGATCGAAGGGGCGGTCAACACGATCAACGGGGTAAAGTCGATCACGTCGAGCAGCACCGAGGGGGATTCCCGGGTCACGGTGGAGTTCATCCTCGAGCGGGACATCGACCTCGCCGTCCAGGACGTCCGGGAAAAGGTCGCGCTGATCCGCAACAAACTCCCCAAGGACATCGATGAACCCCGAATCGCCAAGGTCGATCCCGATGCGACGGCGGTCATGTGGCTGAACCTCTCGGGTCAGAAAACGGTTCGGGAGCTTTCCACCTACGTCGATGAGGTCCTCAAGGAGCAGCTCCAGCGCATCAGCGGCGTCGGCGACATTCAACTGGGCGGTCTTCAACTGCGGCAGGTCCGCGTCTGGCTTGATGCCGGCAAGCTCAGGGCCTACGGGCTCACCGCGAACGACGTCATGGGCGCCCTCCAGCGGCAGAACGTCGAACTTCCCGGCGGCCGAATCGAGAGCCTCTCCAAGGAATACACGGTCAAGGTCAAGGGGGAGTTCCTCAACGTTCCCGACTTCAACGACCTGGTCATCGCATACGACAAGGGCGCCCCCGTTCGTCTCCGGGACCTCGGGAAGGCGGAGGACGGGATGGAGGAGCGGCGCTCCATCGTCCGCTTCAACGGAATTCCGGCCGTAGGGCTGGGAGTCCAGAAGCAATCCGGGACGAATACCGTGGCTGTCGTTAACGCGGTCAAGGCGGAGATCGCAAAGATCAACAAGACGCTCCCGCCGGGGATGACCCTCAACATTGCCATCGACCAGTCCACTTTCATCCGACGGTCCATCGCGGAGGTGCAGAAGCATCTGATCCTCGGGAGTTTCTTTGCGGTCCTCGCCGTTTTTATATTTCTCCGAAACGTCCGGACGACGCTGATCAGCGCAACGGCCCTGCCGATCTCGATCATCGCGACATTTGCCCTGATCCGGGCCTTCGGATTCACCTTCAACAACATGACCATGCTGGCGCTGACGCTCTCCGTAGGGCTCCTCATCGATGATGCGATTATTGTTATCGAGAATATCTACCGGCATGTCGAGGAGGGGATGGCGCCGCGTGAGGCGGCGACCTTCGCAACCTCCGAGATCGGCCTGGCCGTCATGGCGACGACCTTCGCCATTGTGGCGATCTTCCTGCCGGTCGCCTTCATGAAGGGAATGATTGGGAGATTTTTTCTCCAGTTCGCCCTGACGGTCGTCTTTTCGGTTCTCGTCTCCCTGCTGGTTTCCTTCACCCTGACGCCGATGCTCGCTTCGATTTTCCTGAAGCGGGTCGTCATCAAGCGGGAAAACCAGGCCGGCAGGCCAGCTGCCAAAGCGCCGCAGCACGGCCTGGCGGAATGGTTTGAGAGGGGATATAAAAAATTAGAGGGGGTTTACCGGCTTGTTCTAACTTTTTCCCTGAACCATCGTGAGCTCATGCTGATCGGCGCCCTGGTGATTTTTGGAGGCAGCCTTTATCTGACGAAATTTTTGGGCAAGGAGTTGGTTCCGCCGGAGGACCAGGGGCAGTTCCTCGTCCGACTGGAGGCGCCCATCGACTATTCTCTGGAGAAGGCGGATGAGCTTTTCCGGCCGGTGGAGCAGATCGTGAGGCAGATGCCGGAGGTCCGGGCGGTTTACTATGTGCTCGGCGCAGGCGGCGCCGTCAACCGGGCGATGATGATGACCAGCCTCATCCCGAAGAGCGAACGCAAGAAGAGCCAGATGGATCTGAAGAAAGAGATTCGTCAGAAGTTGAGCCGGTTCCCAGGCCTCAAGGTATCCGCGGAGGACTTCTCTATGATCGGCGGCGGGCAGCGTCAGGTGCCGATTCAGTACAGTGTAAGGGGTTCCGATCTTGCGTCGATCCAGACCTATACGAAACAGATCGCCGGCGAGTTCTCCAAAAAACCGGGGATCGTGGATGTGGACACCTCCCTTGAGATGGGCAAGCCCGAACTCAAGGTGTTCATCGACCGGGACAAGGCGGCCGATCTCGGGGTGGACATATCGACCATTGCCGAGGCGATCAATCTCCTGATCAGCGGCGAAACCGAGGTGACGAAGTACAAGGACGAGAGCCGGGGGAAGCGATACGATCTGCGGATCCGCCTCAATCCGGAAGAACGGAGGGATCCGGATGACCTGAAAAAGCTGTACGTCCGGTCGCGTGACGGACGGCTTGTCGATCTCGGAAACATGGTCCGGATCCTGGAAGGGGGGGGGCCGAGCGTCATCAACCGCGTTGACCGCCAACGGTCGATCACCCTTTTCGCGAGCCTCGAAGGGATACCCCTGGGGGAGGCGATGGAGGAGCTTAACGGCATCGCGGGCAAGGTCCTGCCTGCCGATTATCTTCCGAAATATCGGGGACAGGCCGATACAATGCAGGAATCCTTCGGGTTCCTGCTGTTCGCCATCATCCTCGGGGTGGCCATGGCCTACATGGTCCTTGCCGCCCAGTTCGAAAGCTTTGTCCATCCCATCACGGTGCTCCTGGCGATGCCGCTCTCGTTCATCGGGGCCTTCAGCGCGCTCCTGCTGACGGGAAATACCCTCAGTATCTTCAGTTTTATCGGACTGATCCTCCTGATGGGGCTGGTCAAGAAAAACGGGATCCTGCTCGTCGATTACACGAACGTCCTGCGGGCTCGGGGTCTTTCCCGGAGGGAAGCGATCCTCCGGGCCGGACCGGTCCGGCTGCGCCCGATCCTGATGACCACCTTTGCGATGGTCTTCGGGATGCTGCCGGTCGCCTTCGGCATGGGAGAGGGGGCGGAAACCCGTTCTCCCATGGGGATTGCGGTCATCGGCGGACTTCTGACTTCGCTGTTTCTAACGCTGGTCGTCGTGCCGGCCGCCTATGATCTTTTCGACGACTGGCAGGGGTTCTTCACGCGGCGCCGTAAGGGGAAGAAGGACGGCGTGATGGAACAGCCACAGATTTCTCCCGTCGCCCAGGAGGGCAAAACGTCACAACCTTGAATCAGGAGGAAATCCTATGAAGATGTTTCTGATCATCTACTGCGAGGCGGCGGATGAGGATGTGATCGCCGCCCTCAAGGAGGCGGGGATCCACGGCTATACCAAAATGGTAGAGGCGCAGGGAGAGGGGACGGAGACGGAGCCCAAGCTCGGGACCCACTGCTGGCCCGGAAGGAACAACGTCCTGATCATGGCCGTGGCTGACAACGAGGTCGCCCGGATTAACGCGCGGGTCCACCGACTCAATGAGGAGCATCCGCGCGCCGGCATCCGGAGTTTCCTCCTGCCGATCGAGGAAAACGTCTAACGTCCATTGTCCGTCGCCTCTTCTCAGCCAAAGGGGACAGGTCATTTGCGTGTTCCGGGGCGTCTTAGGGACACGGCGGCTCAAAACGGGGCGCATAAGACGATACCCGAATTCTCCATAAAACGTTGGATCCCTTCAAATTGCGATGCGACACCATTCGGACGACGACGACCCACGTGAAGAGTGTGAAGGTCGATTGCGACGTCATCGAGATAGACAATCAGCGCCTTCCAATCAATGTAGAAATAGAAAATATTGTAATTGACATGTCAGGGGAATTGTGGTTTTTTTATAATAAAAGATGCCAATAGAATTTCCATCAACGCACCATGTAACCCATTGAGGTGATGAATGGTGATCAAAGACCCCGTGTCTCGAAAGAGTGCGGGGTTTTGTGTTTAAACCCAAGCAATCAAACAAAGGAGAAAAATATGAAAAAGAGAATGCTATTCTCCGTCGCAATGGCTGGATTGGCACTACTCCTATTTATGGCAGGGGGTGCATTTGCAGGGATTGCACCATCGCCTTTTAAGTCGGCAAGCATCAAGCTTAATTTCATCAAGTTGAATCTAACTGCCATTCAAAAAAATCTGGAAAAGTTACAGAGTCTTGAGCCCTTACCTAGAGGGACACCGATTTACTTGGGAGCGACAGTAATTTATCTGGGTGTCCTGGATAAAGGTCTGGAAGATGTCATAAGTACACTTCCGGATACCTTCACGCCCGGGCTGGAGAAAGTAATTCTTTCGCTTAAGGGGATAAGAAGCGATGCAAATAGCATGATGGGACTCTTTGAGAATATTTATAGTCGCCTGGGTATAGCGCCGTCTCCATTTCGAGAGGTCCTCGATAGCATTGCCTTGCGGGTAACGGGGTATATTGCTTCAACGGATGCAACTGCTCCGTCCATGGTTTCTCTCCAAATAAATCATGGAGAAACAAGAACACCGTCAAACAGCGTTACACTGTCCCTATCAGCAACGGACAATGTCGGTGTTACGGGATATTATGCTTCAGAAAACGCAACAACGCCCTCAGCAGCAGCACCGGGCTGGGTATCGGTGACCTCCACGGTATCTTATGCAGCCGATGTATCTTTTACTTTGTCCGGTGGCAACGGAACAAAAACGGTCTATGTCTGGTTCAAAGATGATGCCGGGAACGTGTCCGGACCGGCCACGGCTTCCACAATGCTTTCGATTACAGGACAAATCATCTATCACCCACCCACCAGTGAAAGGAAATATTCATACTATCATTATATCCCTGAATCGGCATTGACGAGGAATCCGGTGAGGGTGTTGCTTTATGCCCATGGCAGTCCCAAGATTGAAACTTATCCGGAAATGGAAGCGTTTATCCGCGATATAGAAATTAACCAAATATTACCCTCTTGCGAAAATTATGGTTATGCCCTGGTGATCATGGTGACTCCGAGAAATTTCGGCCAATCTTCGCCCGATGATTTGATGAATACACAAAACATGGTCAGATGGGTCATGTGTGACAATGAATATAATGAGCCGGAATATGCGTTTTACAAGAGACCGGATCTGGAATTTGTTAAGGTCATTAACGACTTTATGAGTTTTATTTCTCAGAATGGTTATAATGTTTACAATAGGGTATTTATGACTGGTTTCTCTGCCGGAGGAGTGCAGTCCCAGCGTTTCCCGATATTACATCCCGACAAAGTCGCAGCCACCGCCATCGGGGGAGCACCAGGTTTTCTCTATCCGACCGCTATCTGGGATAATATTCCTCTGAACTACCACGTGGGCATTAACGATATCAATCTGATACCTGGCAATACATATACTCGGGATGAATTGTTAAAAATTCATCATTTCGTTTTCGTCGGTGGAGATGACACGAACAGCGCACTTGATCATCCCGATATGTATGACACGGCTCAATCCACGATCATTAAAACCTACTTTGGCACCACCCTTCAGGCGATGGCTCAGAAGTTTTCAGACTATATGGTCACAAGGGGCCAATGCACGCTGAAAATCTATCCCGGGATCGGACATGTCTACACCGACAAGATGCGAATAGATACGTTCACTTTCTTTGATTCCGTTCCAACGAATTAAGCTGTCGTCATGCTGCTGATTAAAATCGAAGAGTGAAACTCCCCGCGGCGAGACGCGGGGAGTTTCACTCCAAAAGAACAAACAATATTTAAAAAAAAATTGTCGAGAAACGGTAGAACGATTTGGAGCAGTACGTATTAGGCGGGTGTATACCGTAACGACCCAGAATTGAAGTGAGGATCTGTAACGGAAAGTCATAACGGTGATCTCCAAAGCAACCATGAAGACCTTCTTCCGTCACGCCCGCGAACTGGGGGCGCTGGAAGCCAAGCTGATCGAAGCGGCCAGTATCGTCACTGCGCCCTGGGTCAGACTCAAATGCCGGTATGGCTGCGGCGGCTATAACACGAGCCTCTGCTGCCCGCCTCATACACCCACCTACCTGGAGACGCGGGAGGTGATCGCCAGTTACCAATACGCCGTCCTGATCCACTGCCAGGAGATCGGCAGCCTCACCGCTATCGTTTGCGACCTGGAACGCCGCATATTCCTGGCCGGCTTTTACAAGGCCCTTGGCCTGGGAAGCGGGCCATGCCAATTGTGCGCGAAATGTAATGCCAAGCGATGCACTCACATCGAGCAGGCGCGCCCCTCCATGGAGGCCTGCGGCATCGACGTGTATGCCACGGTCCGGGCCAACGGCTACCCCATCGAAGTGGTGAAGGATTACTCGGACGACGCCAATTACTATGGCCTGGTGCTGATCGAGTGATGATTCCCTGTTCCGGGGGAGTTACGGCTGCGGCCGCCATCTCGCCCGGTCGATGAAAACCGTGTGGAGACCTTTGAATTTCTGACGCAACTGGGTAAACTGTCATTCCTGCGGAAGCAGGAATCCGGTCACCTGAGCGGCTTCATAGATTCCAGCTTTCGCGGGAATGACAAAGAGAGCAGATTATCAAAGCTTTCGTGTGAGGACCCGATGGCAAAACAGCAGGGGTCAAGACGGCAGAAGGATATTGCCCGCGTGTTGCGGGACCGGAAGGCGCTCCCGTCCGAAAAGATCCGAAAAGGGAAGAAGGATAGAAAGAAATGACGGGGAACACGGCTGGGGGCTTGTGGTCCGCGGAGGACCGGAAACAGATCACCGCGCAGGGGCTGAACCTCGAGGAGGTGGAGAGACAGCTCACGATCTTCCGGCGCGGTGTCCCGCCGGTCCGTCTGAACAGGCCTTGCCGGGCGGGTGACGGGATCGTCGCAATTTCGGGGACGGAGCGGCAGAACCTGCTGGCGGCCTATGAAGAGGCCCGTCGGACGCGCCGGCTCATGAAATTCGTTCCCGCGTCCGGGGCGGCGAGCCGGATGTTCCGCGAGTGGTACCGCTGCCTTGATGCGGGCGGTTTCGTGGACGAGGTTGAAGGGGCCGTTTTTACTGCGGATTTGAAGAAATATGCGTTTTTCCCCGATCTGCGGACGGTTATCGCCGCAAAGGGGCGCGATATCGACGCCTTGCTTGCGAATCGGGAGGAGGCGGCCGTCCTGCGTTTCATCCTGACGGAAGAGGGTCTGAATTACGGCCTCCTTCCCAAGGCCCTTTTGAAATTTCACGCCTATCCGGAGGGGTGCCGGACCGCCCTCGAGGAGCACCTTGTCGAGGCGGCCCTCTACGCCCGGGATGCCGGAAACATCTCACGCCTCCATTTTACTGTTTCCCGCGAACACGCGGACGACGTCCGGGCGCTTCTGTCGCGGGTGATCCGTGATTACGAATCCCGTTTGGATACGGTGTTCGAGGTCGGCATCTCCACCCAAGATCCGGCAACGGATACCATCGCCGTGGACGCGGAATACCGCCCCTTTCGAACCGAAGAGGGGGAACTGATTTTTCGCCCGGGGGGCCACGGCGCGCTTCTCCGGAACCTGAATCTCCTCGATGAGGATGTTATCTTCCTCAAGAACATCGACAATACCGTGCCGGATCGCCTCAAGACGGAGACGGTCCTCTGGAAGAAGCTCCTGGCCGGCTATCTGATCAAGCTTCAGGAGGAGATCTTTACCTGTGTTCGACTTCTTGCGGAGGAGAACGGCACGGGGAAAGAATTAGAGAGGATGTGCGATTTTGCAGAAAAAGAGGTGAACATCGGTATCCCGGACGGTTTCCGGGATCTTTCCCTGTCCGGGCGGCGGTCGCTTCTTTTCGGATGGCTGAACCGGCCGCTCCGGGTCTGCGGGATGGTGAAAAATGAGGGAGAGCCGGGCGGCGGTCCTTTCTGGGTCGATGATCCGGACGGGAAGGGCGGGGCCTCCCTTCAGATCATCGA
>JAPLJW010000191.1 GCA_026388365.1 Deltaproteobacteria bacterium
GGGGCCTTCAGCGAGATCTGGAAGCCGCGGACGATCAGGATGATATAGAGGAAGAGGATCAGCCCCACGCCGATGAAGCCGCTCTCCTCCGCGATCACCGAGAGGATGAAATCCGTATGAGGTTCCGGGAGATAGAAGAGTTTCTGCATCCCGTCTCCGATCCCCACGCCGAAAGGACCGCCGGAGCCGAAGGAGATCAGCGACTGGATGATCTGAAAACCCGAATGGCGGGGATCCTTCCAGGGGTCGAGAAAGGCCGTCAGGCGGGCCAGGCGGTAACTCTTGTGGAGGAGAAGCCAGAGGGCCACAGGGAAAAACAGCGCGACGAGGCCGGCCAGGTGGACGATCCGGCCGCCGGCCAGGTAGATCATCAGGAAGGTGATGAGCGCGAGGATGACCGTCGTGCCGAAATCGGGCTGGAGGAGGATCAGGCCGACCATGACCCCCATGACGCCGAGGGGAACCAGCATCCCCTGGCGGAACTCCCGGACATGATTGACCTTCTCCGTCAGGAAATGGGCCAGGAAGAGGATCAGGGCGACCTTGACCATCTCCGAGACCTGGAAGGAGAAGACCCCGAGGTTGAGCCAGCGGACGGCGCCGCCGGCGCGAATCCCCAGATGAGGGACCCAAAGCGCGCACAGGAGGATTCCCGATGCCGCGATGCCGGGCCAGGCCAGCTTCCGGAGCTTGTAATAGGGGATCCGGGTCGTGAGCGCCATGACGCCCAGGCCGAGGAAGAGGAAGAAGATATGCTTCTTGAGAAAAAACTGGCCGTCACGGAACTTCTCCGTGGCCAGGATGGAACTGGAGCTGTAGATCATCACCGTTCCGATGGTCACGAGGAGCAGCGTGACCAACAGGAGGATCAGATCCGGTTTTTTTTCTCTCGACAGACTTTTCATCTCTAAAGTTGTCCTACCCATTCCTGGAAACGGTTGCCCCGCTCTTTGTAGTCCTCGAATTCATCGAAGCTGGCGCACCCCGGCGAAAGGAGGACGACGTCGCCGGGGGACGCGGATTTGTAAGCCGTTTCCACCGCCTTTTTCAGCGTGGCGGTCAGCGTCGTTCGGACCACGCCGCCGAGCAGGCCGTTGATCTTCTCCCTGGCCTCGCCGAAAAGCACCACCTCCTTCACCCCCCGGCGGATCAGCGGGGCGAGGGTCTGGAAATCCCCTTCCTTGTCCCGCCCCCCGAGGAGGAGGAGGACCGGCTGGGAGAAGCTTTCCAGCGCCCGCATGACGGCGCCGACGTTCGTTCCCTTGGAATCGTCGTAGAAGTGGACGCCGTTCTTCTCCCCGGCGTACTGGATCCGGTGGGCGATCCCCCGGAAGCCTTCCACGGCCCGGATTATCGCCGGAGGTTCGCAGCCGCACGCCCGGCTTGCTATGATCGCCGCCATCACGTTTTCACAATTGTGCCGCCCGGGAAGGTGAATCATGGCGAGAGGATATTCCTCTTTCTCTCCCGCAGGGCGGCGGTGGACGAGTTTCTCCCCGGAAAGAAACATCCCGCAGTCCACGGCGCCGGAGGAGCTGAAAAGCTCCGTCCGGGCGCTCAGGCGCCTGCGCAGAAAAGTCGTGGCCTCTTCGTCGGCATTCAGGATCGCGAGGTCCCGGGTGGTCTGACGGGCGAAGAGCCTCTCCTTGACTTCCCGGTAGGCGGCGAAGCTCCCGTGGTAGTCGATATGGTCGGTGGTCACGTTCAACAGAATGGCGATCCGGGGGTGGAATGTCTGCGCCCACTGGAGCTGGAAGCTGCTCACCTCCACGACCGCCCAGTCCGCCTCCTGCGGGCCGCTGACGTAACCGATCAGGGGGGCGCCGATGTTCCCGCCGACAAAAACCTTCTTCCCCGCCGCACGGAGGATCTCGCCGGTCAACGAGGTCACCGTCGTCTTGCCGTTCGTGCCGGTGATGGCGACGATCGGGGACGTGAGGAACCGCGAGGCGAGTTCAAGCTCGCTCAGGACGGGGATCCCGAGCCGGACGGCCTCGATGAGGATCGGGTTCGCCGGATAAATGCCCGGCGAGGGAACGACCCAATCGGCGCCCGTCAGGATCTCCGGCCCGTAGGGGGCGAAGGTCAGTTCCGACTGCAGATTTTCCAGGGCGGTCCGGGTCTCCCCCCAGGCCGATACCGGCTTTACGTCAGTGACGGCAATCCGGACCCCCCGGGCCGCCAGAAATCGGGCCGTTGCGAGCCCCGTCTTCCCGACACCGAGGACCGCCACTTTTTTGCCATGCAGATCCATGACTTGCCTTTCACCTCAATTTCAATGTGCTGATGGCGACGAGCGCCAGCAGCACGGAGATGATCCAGAAGCGGACGATCACCTTGGGTTCCGGCCACCCTTTGAGTTCGAAATGGTGGTGGATCGGGGCCATCCGGCGAGAAGGTCTCCAGGACGAAGATTCCGCCGACGATGGCGAGCAAAATCTCCTGTTTCGTCAGGATGGCCAGCGCCCCCAGGGAGCCGCCGAGAGAGAGGGAGCCCACGTCCCCCATGAAAACCTGGGCGGGATAGGTGTTGTACCAGAGGAAGCCGATCCCGGCGCCGACGACCGCGCCGCAGAAGATGGCCAGTTCCCCGGTCCCCGCCACATAGGGGATCTGGAGGTAGGTCGCGATCTTGACGTTGCCGGCAAAGTAGGCGAACAGAAGATAGGTCATAAAGCAGGTGATCGCCGGGCCGATGGCGAGGCCGTCCAGGCCGTCGGTGAGGTTGACCGCGTTCGCTGCGCCCACAATGATGAAGGTCGACAGCAGGATGTAGCCCCAGCCGATGTTTGGCAGAACCGTCTTGAAAAAAGGGATCGTCACGTTCGGGTTGAACCCCGGCTTCGTATAGAGAATGATGCCGACGAACAGGGCGATCGCGATCTCCGCGGCCAGCCGGACCTTTCCCGGCACGCCCCGGCTGTCCCGCCGGGCGAGCTTCCGGTAGTCGTCAAAAAAACCGATCAGCCCGAAACCGACCATGACCATGACGACAAGCCAGATGCAGCCGATGGTCAGGTTGGCCCAGAGGAGCGTGGAGATGGTCACGGCGAAGATAATCAGGATGCCGCCCATCGTCGGAGTCCCCTGCTTGGCGAGATGGGTGTCCGGTCCGTCTTCCCGGATGGTCTGGCCGATCCGGAGCTCCTGGAGTCTGCGGATGAGCCAGGGGCCGACGACAAAGCAGATTACGAGCGCGGTAATCGCCGCATAGATCGTCCGGAAGGTGATGTACCGAAAGACATTGAAAAATGAGTATGTTTCATGTAGCGGATATAAAAGGTGAAAAAGCATTTCTTCAAACCTTCCTGATATGTCCGGTGTCTCTTCAAGCGGCGCACCCTACACCGTTTGCGGTTTCAGGTCAAATGCCGCGATGATCTTCTCCGCCACCGCTTCCATTTTCATCATTCGGGATCCCTTGATCAGG
>JAPLJW010000163.1 GCA_026388365.1 Deltaproteobacteria bacterium
CTTCAACCTCCTGCTTGCGCTGGCGGTGCTGATCTTCCTGACGATCATCGGCCCCCTGATGCACCCGAAGAAGGGGGATGAGATAGAAGCGGACTCCAAGATCGTGGAGGAAGCCGCATTCGAACCGCCGATCCGGCCGACGGATGCGCTGACCCCGGCCCTGAAACTGGAGCATTCGCCGCTCATCAACATGATCGTGGGGATCTGCGGCTTGATCTGGCTCTTCTGGTATTTCGGGAAGAACGGCTTCGCCGGGATCAACCTGGACGTCGTCAACTTCACCTTTCTGATCGTCGGAATCATCCTCCACCGGACGCCGGCCTCTTTCCTCAAGGCCGCCTACGAAGGCGGGACCTTCATCTGGGGGGTCGTCATCCAGTTCCCCTTCTACGCCGGGATCTTCGGGATCATCAAGTTTTCGGGGCTTGCCGAGGTCATGGCGGGCTGGTTCACGGCCATCGCCACCAAGGAACTCTACCCCTTCGTGGTCATGTGGTATTCGGGGATCCTCAACTACATTGTTCCTTCGGGGGGGTCGAAATGGGCAATCGAGGCCCCGTATATCATGCAGGCGGCGAAAAATCTCGGCGTCAGTGCGCCGGCGACGGTCATCGCCTACGCCTGGGGCGACATGGTCACCGACGTCATCCAGCCTTTCTGGGCGATCCCGCTCCTGGGCGTGGCCAAACTCGGCTTCCGGGATATCATGGGGTACTGCATGATCTACTTCCTCTTCTACATGGTCCTGATATCGGTGGCATTCCTGCTGTGGCCCTACATCTTCAGCTATTGATCCGCGGCATGCGCCGGTAAAAAATTATCAAAAAGGGGGGGCAAAAGCCCCCCTTTAGCATTCCCTGCCCGTGCGGCCCCGACCGCCATGAAAACGCCATCCCCGATGACCCCAATCCTTGATTGCCACGTTGACCATTTTCGGCTATCCTGAAGGAGAAAGAGGAGAACCCATGACCGTGATCGTCCGCAACGCGACCTATGAGAGCGATGCCCTCCGGTCCCTGATCTTCGGGATGATGGAGGCGATGGGAGGGAATGAGATCCGGAAGGGGAGCCGCGTGCTGATCAAACCGAATCTCCTCTCCCCGGCGCTTCCGCGCCATGCCGTGATCACCCATCCATCCGTCATCCGGGCCGCCGTGGAATACTGCAACGAACGGGGCGTCCATCCGCTGGTTGCCGACAGCCCGTCGACGGGCGCCTTCGATCTGATCCTTCGGGTAGGTGGAATCCGCGACGCCCTCCGCGGGCTCGACTGCGAATGCCGGCCGTTTCAAAATTCCGTCCGCGTTGACATCGGCGAGCCGTTCGGCGCAATCGAGATCGCCGAGGATGCCGTCCGGGCGGACGTCATCATCAACCTGCCCAAGCTCAAGACCCACAGCCAGATGTTTCTCACCCTCGCCGTCAAGAATCTCTTCGGTTGCGTCGTCGGCTACCGGAAGCCGGAGTGGCACATGCGGGCCGGCGTCGACCGGCAGGCGTTTGCCTGGCTCATTGCCCGGATCGGCCGGACCCTCCGGCCGGCCTTCAACATCCTCGACGGCGTCCTGGCGATGGAGGGGCAGGGGCCGGGGATGGGGGGCGTTCCGCGGGAGCTGGGCGTCCTGCTCGCCGGTCGCGATCCCTTCGCCCTCGATCGGGTCGTCTGCCGGATGCTCGCCCTCGACCCGGAACAGGTCCCCGTCCTGAAGGCCGCCCGGGAGATGGGTTTCCCCGCGCCGGAGGCCGAGCTCGACGGCTCCCTGCCCGCGATCCGGGATTTCCGTCTTCCCCGCATGACCTCCCTCGTCTACGGCCCAAAGTTCCTGCACGGCTTCATCCGGCGTCAGGTTCTCCAGCGGCCCGTCTGCGATCCCACGGTCTTGGAAGATCTGCCCGGCCGGCGCGATCACCCCGGAGGAGGAGCCGCTTTGCTTCGATTACGATCGCTGCATCCGCTGCTACTGCTGCATCGAGGTGTGCCCCTTCGGCGCGCTCGACACCGCCGAGACCATAGCCGGACGGATCATCCGCGGCGCGGCCTCGCTCATTCTCCCGCCGGGGAAGACAAGATAAAAGGATTTTACCTTTCTCCCGGTTTATGTTAGCAAGCGGAAGCCTTTAAAAAGATGCAGGGCGTTACATGCGGCCGTAGAGGAGGATCCATGGTCGAAAATTTCATCAATGGCCTGTCCGCCTACCTGCAGGGGTCGGTTTCCCTGTCCTTCCTGGCCGTTTATCTCGGGGGGGTGCTGATCAGCTTCACCCCCTGCGTCTACCCGGTCATTCCGATCACCGTCGCCTTCATCGGCGCCCGCGGGGACGGTTCGAAGGGCAGGGGATTCGTCCTCTCGCTGATCTACGTGACCGGCATGGCCGTCACCTATACGATCCTCGGCGCGGTTGCCGCGCTTTCCGGGAGGCTCTTCGGACAGATCCAGAGCAACCCCTGGACCTATTTCCTGATCGGGAACCTCTGCGTTCTCATGGGGTTGTCGATGCTCGGCGTATTCACCTTCACCGTCCGGACGCCCGCCTTCGTGACGCGGGCGCAGTCCCGGAAGCGGACAAGGGGGATCGCCGGCAGTTTTCTGGTGGGGGCGGCTTCGGGGCTGGTCATGGGTCCCTGCACGGCGCCGGCCCTCGCCGTCATCCTCGGTTACGCGGCAACGCGGCAGAATTTGGCTCTCGCCTCGAGTCTGATGTTCGTCTTCGCCTTCGGAATGGGAACCCTGCTCATCCTCGTGGGGACGTTCGCCGGTCTTCTTGCCGCCATCCCCAAGTCGGGCGCATGGATGGCCCGGATCAGCCGGATCTTCGGCTGGATCCTGCTGGGAACGGGGGAATATTTTCTGATCAACGCCGGAATGCTCTGGGTATGAAGGAGATGCGATGTTTCGTCCGGATATTCGAAAACAGATCTTGAATCCCGGTGGGATTGCCTCCCACCGGTTCCCCGGCGGCGCGCGGCATGCCGCAGCGATGGCCGCAGCCGGGCGCTATCTATCCGGATTCCGGTGGTTTGCCGCGGTTGTGATGATTGCACCGGTTTTGCTCCTCCCGCCGGACGCCCGTTCCTTCGGCCCGCAGCCGCCCGCAGCCGCGAAGACGGTCTTCGTTGAGAAGGCCCCGGATTTCGTTCTCAGGGACCTGAACGGCCGGAAATTCCGTTTGAGCGACTTCAGGGGGAAACAGCCGGTCCTGATCATCTTCAGCGCGACGTGGTGCACCTTCTGCAGGGAGGAAATCCCCCATTTCAAATCCATCCATGCGACCTATGCAAAGCAGGGGTTGGAGATCGTCAACATCGACATCCAGGAATCGAAGGAGAAGGTGGCCAAATTCACCGCCAAGTATGGGCTTCCCTACCGCGTACTCCTGGACGAAGACGGCGTTGTGGGCGGCATATATGATATCCGGGGCGTTCCGTCGATGGTCCTCGTGGACCCAAACGGGAATATCCTCTGCCACCAGTGTCAGCGGGTGGAGCCCCTCATCGAGACGCTCCTGAAAAAGAAGTGAGGTGGAAAAGGCTTCATGGCGTCATCGGAACAGAATGAACTCGGCCTGCAGACGGAAAGCCGGCATCTCCAGGAGATGATCGGCGCCCTCCGCGACGAAATGGAGAAGATGCGGATCGGCGAACAGGAGCGCCTCCAGAAGGCCCTAAGTTCGGCCAACGACGAGATCGGTCAGCTCAGAAACATGATCGTTGCGCTCCGGGATGAGCTGGATCGCCGGAAGATCGAAGCCGAGGAGAAATGCCGGACCGTGGAACAGGCAGCCCGTGACGAGGCCAAACAACTGCACGAGACGATCCGGACGCTCAGAGACCGGTTGGAAGACCATGCAAAAAGAGACTCCTGAGAAAAAGCCGGCGACCGCGCAGGAACGGCACCGGAAAACCGGCGAGGCGGAGCTCCTGCTTGACATCTCCAAGACGATCGCGGCATTCGAGACCCTCGACGAGATCCTCAA
>JAPLJW010000189.1 GCA_026388365.1 Deltaproteobacteria bacterium
CTGCTTCAGCTTCTCATCCAGGATCCGCTGACGTTTTTCCTGCTGGCGATCCCGCTTCTGTATTCCATCATCATCCACGAGCTGGCCCACGGCTGGGTGGCTTTCCTCATGGGGGATCCCACGGCAAAGACCATGGGACGTCTGACCCTCAATCCGCTCCGGCACCTCGATCCCATCGGCACGGCCATGCTGTTCATCTTCGGCTTCGGCTGGGCCAAACCCGTTCCGGTCAATCTCAACCTCATCCGGAACACCCGCCTGGGGCTCATCTGGGTCTCTTCTGCGGGGATCATTGCCAACCTGCTGTTCGCCTTTCTGGCCGTCCTGCTGCTTCGCCTGGTGTCTCCACCTCCGTCGGGACCGATCGGGCTGCTGTTCTATTATCTGGCACAGATCAACATCATGCTCGCCTCGTTCAATCTGATCCCCATCCCTCCCCTGGACGGATCGAAGATCGTCATGGGTTTCCTGCCGGAGCGCGCGAGCTACGCCCTGGCCCGCCTGGAACCCTACGGATTCTTCGTCATTATCGGGCTATTGTATCTGGGGGCTCTGGACCCGGTCATCCATTTCTTCCGCTGGATCATCCTGACCCTGATCGGGCTTCTACTCCCCTGATCCGGATTGGACCGGCAACAAAAAAAACGCGTGGTATCGCTCTGCCTGCCCCGGGGGATGGCTGGGGATTCGGATCGGTGGAAGCCGGGCCATCATAAAAAGAAAAGCGTAAAAAGAAAAGCTTGACACCCTCCCTCTTTCCCTCTTACACTGCCACCGTTTAAAAAAAGTTCCGCTCTCGTTTCAGAACCATACGGCCTGGGGCTTCCGCCCTGAACGACGGGATGAGGTTAAATCACTGAAAATCTGAATCGTTTCAAATCCGTATATTTGATTTCCGCCTGTAGCGCAAAGGGCTCTATGGACGATTTGCTGAAAAAACTGACCGGCTGTCTCCAGGACCAGGAAGAGGCGATGCGCGATGCCCTCAAGCGCCTGGTCCTGATTCAAAGCGGAACATACAACAAAGCCGGCGTGGATAGGGTTTGCCGGACCGTCTGCGAGCTGCTCGAACCCCTGCCCCTCGCGCGGCGGATCCTCCCGCAGGAAAAATACGGCGACATGCTGATCGCCTCTACGGCCTCGAGCGGGGTCAGCCGGCGGATCCTCCTCGCGGGGCATATGGATACGATCTTCCCCGCGGACTCCCCGTTCAACGGGTGGCGGGAGGACGACCGCTTCTTCTACGGCCCGGGTGTGGTCGACATGAAGGGGGGGCTCATCACCGGGATTTTCGCCCTCAAGGCGCTCTCCACCCTGGGATTGCTGCCGGGGCTCCCCATCACGTGGCTCTTCAATTCCGAGGAGGAGATCGGCTCGCCCGCCTCCCGGCCCCTCTTCCGGTCCGAGGCCGGCCGCGCCGCGATGGCCTTTGTCCTCGAATGCGGGGGGATGAGGGGCGAGGTCGTAACCGGGAGAAAGGGGCGACTGGGGCTGAGGATGTCCGCACGCGGCCAGGCGGGCCATGCCGCGAAAGTGGTGGAGGGGAAGAGGAGCGCCATCCTGGATCTGGCCCGGGTGATCGTCGAACTGGAGGAGATCAACGGCCGGTTTCCGGGCGTCTCGGTGAATGTCGGTCAGATGGCCGGCGGAATCGTCCCGAACATGGTCCCCGCGGAGGCCTGGGCGGAAATCGACGTCCGCTCCCCAAGCGCCGAAGGGATCGCCTTCTTTCATGAGCAGTTGGACGGGGTAATGAAACGCAGCGAGGCGGCGGGGATGGAACTCTCGGTCGAGATCGTCAGCGAGGCGCCGGTGATGAAGGCGACGGCAAACAACAAGGCCCTGTTCTCCGTCATCGCCGAAGAGGCGATGAGGTTGGGGATCCCCGTTGTGGAACATTTCCGCGCGGGGGCGTCGGATGCGAACACCATCGCTGCGGTGGGGACCCCCGTGATCGACGGCCTTGGTCCGATCGGGGAGCACGACCACAGCGACCGGGAATACGCGGTCCGGGAGAGTCTCCGACAGCGGAGCGCCCTTTTGGCCCTGTCGCTGATTTCCGCCTGGCGGCGGTACGGGGCGGGAACGCTCTTTCATTGAAACGATTGGAATCATGAGATTGCCTCGACGTTGCGTTCTGGGCAATGAACGGGGCGATGACTTTTGATGGGCGCAACCGGTCTGAAGACATACCGCAGGTTCAGCGGTCTCGGCGGGCTGGTTGCGGAAACAGTCAGATCGGAATCGGGGATTGTCGGAAAAAGGAGGGGACGGAAGATGATGAAAAAGATCGTAATTTTGGTGTGCGTCTTCGTGTGGATCGGCGCGGGCTTGGCGCTTGCCGCACCACCGAAGAAGGATGCGGCGCCCGCGGCGGCCAAGAAGGCGGTCACAGCGGCGGTGAAGAAGGGCGGGACGCTTGTTTACGGGCGGGGCGGCGACAGCGTCGGTCTGGACCCGGCTTATGAGACGGACGGCAACTCCTTCATGGTCTGCGACAACGTCTTCGAGGCGCTTGTTGCCTACAAGGACGAGTCCACCGCCGTGGAACCGGGGCTGGCGACCTCGTGGGAGATCAGTCCCGACGGCCTGACCTACACCTTCAAGCTCCGCAAAGGGGTGAAGTTTCACGACGGGACGGCCTTCAACGCCGACGCGGTCGTCTTCTCGATCGGCCGGATGATGAAGAACCGCAACGTCAAATTCGCCGGCAAGGGGTGGGAGATCCCCAAGCAGGAGCGTCCGCCCGAGTACTGGGTTTCGATGGGGATGGACGATACGATCGATTCCATCCAGGCGACCGATGAGTACACCGTGGTCTTCAAACTCACGAAGGTGCAGGCGCCCTTCATCGCCAACATGGGGATGGACTTCGCGGACATCATCAGCCCGACCGCTTTCGTAAAAGACCCGAAGGCCTTCATCCGCAATCCGGTGGGCACGGGTCCTTTCAAGTTCGTCAAGTGGGTGAAGGATGACCGGATCAACCTGGAGGCCAACAAGGACTACTGGGACAAGGCCACGGGACCCTACCTGGACAAGTTGATCTTCCGGGTGATCCCGGAGAATTCGGTCCGTTTCCTGGAGCTAAAGGCGGGGAACATCCACATGTGTGAGTTCCCCAACCCGGGCGACATCGAGATGGCCCGGAAGGACCCCAAACTCCAGCTCATCAGCCAGCAGGGGATGAACATCGGGTACCTCGGGTTTAACCACAAGAAGGAATTGTGGAAAAATCTCAAGTTACGCCTGGCTGTTGCCCATGCCATCAACCGGAAGGCGATCGTCGACAAGATTTACCAGGGGATGGGTGAAGTGGCCAAGAACTGCATCCCGCCCACGATGTGGGGCTACAACAAGGACGTCCCCGGCTACGCCTACGACGTCGATCTGGCCAAGAAGCTCCTGGCGGAGGCGGGCTTCCCCGAGGGGAAGGACCTGCCGGAGATCACCCTCTGGTCCATGCCCGTGGCCCGGCCCTACAACCCGGAGGGACTCAAGGTCGGGGTCGCGATGATCGGCGATCTGGGGAAAATCGGCATCAAGGCGCGAATCGTCAGCTACGACTGGGGGACCTATCTCAAGCGCCAGCGGGATCAGCCCCAGGATATGGATCTCTTCCAATTGGGCTGGACCGGGGACAACGGCGATCCGGACAATTTCCTGGCCGTGCTGTTCGACGGCATGGAATCGCCGGCGATCCGGACCCAGTGGCAGAATGAGGCCTTCCATAAGATGATGGATGAGGGAAGGACAACGATCGACCAGAACAAGCGCGCCGAGATCTACAAGAAGGCGCAGCAGCTCATGTACGACGAGTGTCCGGTCCTCCCGATCGCCCACTCGATCGTGATCAACCCGTGCTTGAAGAAGGTGCAGAATTTCAAACTCCATCCCACCGCTTCGATCCGCATGAAGAGCGTGTGGCTGCAGTAGGGCGGACCGTCCCGGGCGGGAGGCGCTTATTCCGTCCGGGACGCGTTATGAATGGAGGGCATGACCGGCATTCACAAGAATTCCGGTCATGCCCGGCGGATATCGAAACAATCTGATTTTTTCACGCAGGTCTCCTATGACCGGATTCATCATTCGGCGGATTCTGACGGTCATCCCGACCCTGGTCGGGGTAACCGTTGTCATCTTCCTGATGCTGGCCATCACGCCCGGCGATCCGGCGGAGTTGCTCCTGGGCGAGCGGGCGACGCAGGAATCGCTGGATGCGATGCGGGATTATCTCGGCCTCAAGGAGCCGCTCCACGTCCAGTACGGTCTGTTCCTCAAGCGGGTCGTCCAGTTCGACCTGGGAGAGACGATCTGGACCCGGGAGAAGGTCTCTAAGGAGATCAAGGAGCGGTTCCCCGCGACCATTGAACTGGCCCTGGCCGCCATGCTGATCAGCAGCTTCTTCGGGATCATTCTCGGATTGATCTCGGCGACCCGGCAGTACTCCTGGTTCGATTACATCAGCATGGTGGGCTCCCTGATCGGCGTGAGCATGCCCGTGTTCTGGCTGGCGCTGGTGCTCATGCTCGTCTTCTCCCTGACCCTCGGCTGGTTGCCCATGTCCGGCCGCATCGGTGTCGATACGGAACTCACGGTGATTACGAATTTCTATCTTCTCGATTCCATTCTCACCGGGAATTGGGAGGCCTTCTGGGACGCGTTGCGACACCTCGCCCTCCCCGCCATCGCGTTGAGCACGATTCCGCTCGCGATCGTGGCCCGGATGACCCGGTCCTCCATGCTCGAGGTCTTCCGGCAGGATTACATCAAGACCGCCCGGGCGAAAGGCTTAAGCGAGTTCAAGATCGTCATGAAGCACGCGCTGCGAAACGGCCTCATCCCCGTCATCACCGTCGTTGGCCTCCAGTTCGGAATCCTCATGGGCGGGGCGATCCTGACGGAGACGGTCTTTGCCTGGCCGGGCGTTGGAAAATGGCTCTTTGACGGGGTGGTGAAGCGGGACTACATGGTCATCCAGGGGGGGACGCTGCTCGTGGCAACCACGTTTGTTCTGGTCAACCTCGTCGTCGACGTGCTCTACGCCGTCATCAACCCCCGGATCAGCGTGAGGTAGGCCGTGACCGAGACCGCACCCGCCAAAATGGGCTTTTGGGCAAGGGCAAGGAACCCCGAAGAGCGCCATCCCTTCATCGATCAGCTCGAAAAGTTCCTGAAGAACAAAACCGGTGTCGCGGGGCTCATCATTATCGTTTTTTTCACCCTGGCCGCGATCCTGGCGCCGTTGCTCACCCCGTACGACCCGAACGAAAACGCGCTCTACGACCAGCTCAAGCCCCCCGTCTGGGCGGAGGGGGGCGCGGTGAAGAACCTCCTGGGGACGGACGACATGGGCCGGGACCTGCTGACGCGGATGATCTATGGGGCTCGGGTTTCGCTGACCCTGGGGGTGGTGAGCGTGGGAATCGCCTTCCTCATCGGCTCGTTTCTGGGCGCCATCGCCGGCTATTATAAGGGCTGGCCGGACAACCTGATCATGCGGATCATGGACATCATCCTCGCCTTCCCCCACATCCTGCTGGCCATCGTGATCGTCGCCTATCTGGGGCCGGGGCTCCGGAACGCGATGATTGCGATCGGGATCATCAACATCCCCCGCTTCGCCCGGATCGTCCGGGCGTCGGTCATGGAGGAGTACGAAAAGGACTACGTCACGGCCGTCCGGGCGGTGGGCGCCGGCAACCGCCGGATCATCTTCAACGCGATCCTCCCGAACTGCCTGGCCCCGATCATCGTCCAGGCGAGTCTCGGCTTCGGCGCGGCAATCCTCGACGCGGCGGGGCTCAGCTTTCTGGGGCTCGGGGCCCAGCCCCCCATGTCGGAGTGGGGGGCGATGATCGCCCAGGGACGGCAGCTCATCCTGCGGGCCTGGTGGGTGATGAC
>JAPLJW010000198.1 GCA_026388365.1 Deltaproteobacteria bacterium
ACGTGGGAGGAGCGGGGATCGAAGTTGTCGCCGGGACCGTAGAGGTTGACCGGCAGCAGGAAGATGGCGTTAAAGCCGTACTGCCGGCGATAGGCCTGGGCCTGGACCAGCATCATCTTTTTGGCCAGGCCATAGGGGGCGTTGGTCTCCTCGGGATAGCCGTCCCAGAGGTCATCCTCCCGGAAGGGCACCGGTGTGAACTTGGGGTAGGCGCAGATCGTTCCCAGGGCGACGAACTTGTCGATCTTCCGGAGATACCCTTCGTGGAGGAGCGGAACGCCCATCATGAGGTTATCATAGAAAAGGGAACCGGGGTTTTCCTGGTTGAAGCCGATCCCCCCGACCTTGGCGGCGAGATGGACGACGACCTCGGGGCGCTGTTCGTTGTAAAGCCGCCGGATGTCCTCCGGGCGGATCAGGTTGTAATCGGGAAGATCGGCCACGAGGATTTGATGATAGCCCCTCTCACGGAAGGTCCGGACGAGATGTTGTCCCAGGAACCCCTTTCCACCGGTGATCGTGATACGTTTATTTTTCATATTATTTCTCGAAACCCATCGTGGATGCACTCATAACAATTCCGAGACCCCCGTTCCTTCAATCTCCTCCCGCCGGGGGGGAGAGGGTTTATGGGTACTTTTGCAATGACCTTTATTGTGAAGCCATCATCGTTCTCAGACCGTCCGGCGGTTGCCGCCGGCGTATCCCGCGTCGAGGAGGGTCTTCTCCTTTTCGGCGGTTTCCAGGTCCGCGGCGAGCATCATGTCGATGAGCTTCTCGAAGCCGACCTTCGGCTGCCAGCCGAGGGCTTTATGCGCCTTGGTTGCATCGCCCAGGAGGACGTCCACTTCCGTCGGGCGGAAATAGCGGGGGTCGATGGCCACGTGCCGCTGGTAGTCGAGGCCCAACTTTGAGAATACCTTCTCGGCGAACTCGCGGACCGAATGGGTCTCGCCGGTGGCGATGATGTAATCGTCGGGCCGCTCCTGCTGGAGCATGAGCCACATCGCCTCGACATAATCCCCGGCAAAACCCCAGTCGCGCTTCGCCTCGAGATTCCCGAGGTAGAGCTTCTCCTGGAGCCCGAGTTTGATCCGGGTCGCCGCCCGGGTGATCTTCCGGGTGACAAAGGTCTCCCCGCGGCGGGGGGATTCGTGGTTGAAGAGGATTCCGTTGCTGGCGAAGATCCGGTAAGCGTTCCGGTAATTGCGGACGACATAATAGGCGTAAACCTTGGCGGCGGCGTAGGGGCTCTGTGGCTGAAAAGGGGTCGCCTCGTTCTGGGGAGGGGGCGCCGCACCGAACATCTCGCTGGAAGAGGCCTGGTAAAAGCGGGCCGGGATTTCTGTTTTGCGGATCGCCTCGAGGAGGCGGAGCGTGCCGAGGCCCGTCACATCGCCGGTATACTCCGGCATGTCGAAGCTCACCCGGACATGGCTCTGGGCGCCCAGATGGTAGATCTCGTCCGGCCGGATCTCGTGGAGGAGGTCGGTGAGCTGGCCGGAGACGGCGAGGTCGCCGTAATGGAGATAGACCCGCGCCTCCGGGTCGTGAAAATCCCGGTACAGGTGGGCGATCCGTTCGGTGTTGAAGGTGCTGGCCCGGCGGATGAGGCCGTGGATCTCATAGCCCTTGCAGAGCAGGAACTCCGCCAGGTAGGAACCGTCCTGGCCGGTGATGCCGGTAATCAATGCCTTTTTCATAATGAAACCTCTCTATTGTAATACTCCCGGTACCAGGCGACGAAGCGCCGGATCCCTTCCGTAATCGGCGTCGCGGGCCTGAAACCGACGGCCGCCATGAGGTCGTCCACGTCGGCGCAGGTGGCCGGCACATCCCCCGCCTGCAGGGGGAGAAAGTTCTTGATGGCCTTCCGGCCGAGCTGTCCCTCCAGGACTTCGATAAACTCCATCAGGGCGACGGGCCGGTTGTTCCCGATGTTGTAGAGCCGGTACGGGGCGAAACTGGAAGAGGGATCGGGGGAATCTCCCTGCCAGCCGGGGTTCGGCGCGGGGAGCCGCTCCAGAACGCGGACGAGCCCTTCGACGATGTCGTCGATGTAGGTGAAGTCCCGCTCCATCCGCCCCTCGTTGAAGACGTCGATCGGCCGGCCCTCCAGAATCGCCCGGGTGAAGAGGAAGAGGGCCATGTCCGGCCTTCCCCAGGGTCCATAAACGGTAAAGAATCGCAGTCCCGTGCAGGGGAGCCTGTAGAGGGAGGCATAGGCGTGCGCCATCAGTTCGTTCGCCTTCTTCGTGGCCGCATAGAGGCTGAGCGGATGATCCACGTTGTCGTGAACGGAAAAGGGCATCCGGGTGTTGGCCCCGTAAACGGAACTCGATGAGGCGAACACCAGGTGCTTCACCCCGTGATGACGGCACCCCTCGAGGATGTTCAGAAAGCCGACGAGGTTGCTGTCCATGTAGGCGTGCGGGTTTTCGAGCGAATAGCGGACGCCCGCCTGGGCCGCGAGGTTCATGACGATCTCGAACCGGTTTTCCCCGAACAGCCTTTCCATCGCCTCCCGGTCGGAGAGGTCCGCCCGGACGAAACGGAAATTTTCATTTTTCCCGAGGATTTTCAGGCGCGCCTGCTTCAGCGTTACGTCATAGTAGGAATTCAGATTGTCCAGACCGATGACGGCGTCCCCCTCGGCGAGAAGCCGGCGCGAGAGGTGAAAGCCGATGAAACCCGCCGCGCCGGTTACCAGGATCTTTCGCATCGTTTTCTCCATTTTGCTACAGCGTTTTCAGCGCCTTGGCGCAAGCATCGACGGTCCGGGCGATCTCCCCGTCCGTGTGGGCGAAGGAGACGAAGCCCGCCTCGAACTGGGCGGGGGCGAGGTTGATCCCCGCCGCCAGCATTCCGCGGAAGAAGCGGGCAAACAGGACCGTATCGCTCCGCGAGGCGGAATCAAAGTCCACCACCTCATCCGCCGTGAAGAAGAGGGTGAACATGGACCCGACACGGTTGATCCGGACGGGAAGTCCCTTTTCCCGGAAAAGATCCAGGAACCCGGCGCAGAGGTCCGCAGCCCTCCGATCAATGTCCCGATAGGACTTTCCCCGGAGGATGTCCAGTGTCGCGATCCCGGCGGACATGGCGAGGGGATTTCCCGAGAGGGTGCCCGCCTGGTAAACGGGTCCGGCGGGTGCGAGGTGCTCCATGATTTCCCGCCGGCCGCCGAGGGCGCCGACAGGGAGGCCTCCCCCGATGATCTTGCCCAGGCAGGTGAGATCGGGGACGATGCCGGTCAGGGTCTGCCAGCCGCCGTAGGCGAGACGGAAGCCGGTGATGACCTCGTCGAAGATGAGGAGGGCGCCGCTCGCGCGCGTGACCTCGCGCAGGGTTTCCAGGAATCCGGACCGGGGCGGTACGACCCCCATATTCCCGGCAACCGGTTCGACGATGATGCAGGCGATCTCTTCGCCGTGGCGGGCCACGGCGCGGCGGACCTGCTCGGCGTCATTATAAGGCAGCGGGATCGTCAGCTCGGCGAGCGCCCGAGGGATGCCGGGGCTTCCGGGGATCCCGAGCGTGGCGACGCCGGAACCCGCCTTCACCAGGAGCGAATCGGCATGGCCGTGATAGCAGCCGGTGAACTTGACGATCTTTTCCCTGCCCGTCCAGCCGCGAGCAAGGCGGATGGCGGTCATCGTCGCCTCGGTTCCCGAACTCATCATCCGGACCATCTCGATGGACGGAAAGGCAGAGACAAGCCGCTCGGCCATGCCGATCTCCAACGCGGTCGGCGCCCCGTAGCTTGTCCCCCGGCCGGCTGCGTCCCGGATGGCCGCGACGACCTCCGGTCGGCTGTGGCCGAGGATCATGGGGCCCCAGGAGGCGACATAATCGATATACGCATTCCCGTCCGTATCCACAACCCCGGCCCCGGCCGCCTCGCGGATGAAAATGGGGGTCCCGCCGACGGCCCCGAAGGCGCGGACGGGGCTGTTGACCCCCCCGGGAATGACATTCTGCGCCTGTGCGAACAAACTTTGCGAATCCATGTCAGAAGTACTCCATGCTGTTTTTCTTGAATTCCTCCAGACTCCGCAGGACCCTGAAATCGGCAATGCCCGCGGCCAGCGCCATTTCCCGGAGCAGGACCTCATCGGCTTCGTTCCGAAAATGGACCATCGTGAAGAGATTGTAACGGCCGGCGAACGGGGGCGTCCGTTCGTAACAGTGGGTGACCTCCTCAAAGGAGGAGAGCGCCTTCCCCGCGGCTTCGGCGTGCGCGCGGGGGACGGCCCAGAGGACCATGACATTGTGGGTGTAACCGACCTTCTGGTGACGGACAATGGCGGCGAATTTCCGGATGATCCCCCGTTTCCGGAGTCCGCCGGCAATCGACAGGACCTCGACTTCGGTCAGACCGGCGATTCCCGCAATCCGCTGAAAAGGGTGCCCGGTGAGAGGGATGTCCCCCTGGATCAGCCGGGCGACATCAACCTCCTGCGGGCTTAGCACGGAGGTTCCGACGGATTTTCGAACCCCTTGCTTCGTCATTGGCGCCTTGACTCCCCAGAAGTATAATCGTGTACCCTATACCACAAACTTTCCGGGTGATACCAAATATTTCTTGACAAGCCTTTCCCTTGCCGGTACAAAAATCGCTATAAAAAGAGGGTATTTCCCGATCGGTGATCATCCCTGAAGGATGAAGAGGGAAGTCTTTCCCGAAAGAAGCGGAAAATCGTGAAGAAAGGGGGTGAATGGAGGCAGATCGTAAATGGTTTCATCAGAAAAGGAGGCGAATGATGAAAAAGACTTTTGCAGAGGCTGTTCTTGTAATCTTTTCGGTTCTGTTTTCGGCATCGCTGGCGGCGGCCGCTGAGGCGGCGGCGCCCGGTTCGTCCGTCGATTATACGAAGGCCATTGTGGTCGGTTGCAGTCTTCTTGCCGTCGGGCTGGCGATGGGTCTGGGGACGATCGGCACCGGCGTGGGTATGGGCCACGGGCTAAGCGGCGCCACGAACGCCGTCGGCCGGAACCCGGAGGCGCAGGGCAAGGTCCTGCTGACCATGATGGTGGGGCTCGCCATGATCGAATCCCTGGCGATCTATGCGCTGGTCGTTGCGCTGGTTATACTCTACGCCAATCCGCTGCTCAAGGTGATCGGCCTTTCGTAGCGAACATGTTATCATAGAAAAAAGGGAGGGGAAGCGCTGACACGACTTCCACTCCCTTTTTTTATGCCTCTGAAGCCTGCCCCGGGCGGTGAGCGGTTTGCGGGCGGGGGCGCTTGCCTGGTCTGCGGCGTCTGAGTCTTTCCTGACGCGTATTTTCGTCTATTCCAATCTCTTTTTGACCGGTCGGATTTCGTAGAGGGCTGGTTCTTCCATGACGGCGCAGGCGCGTCCCGCAGATATTCTTTCAAATCTCAACTCCGCTGTAATTGCCGGATTAACAATGATACCCAAAGTGTCCGTCCGGGCTGGGCTGCAAACTCTGGACATGAGAAACGCTGTCTTATGGCCCCAAAATGAAGGAATCGTTGTCGCACCCTCTGACGGGGGGAAGCACCCAATGCCCGTCCACGAAGAGGTCGCTGCGGGAAGGATCTCCGGGAAGTGGGCGGCATAGCGACGCTGCTCATCGGCCTACGGCACCTGCAGAGCCTGGATAACGATCATTCCGTCGTTAACAGAAAGCACCGCATCACAGGCCTTTCCCGGCAGGCTGAAGACGAGTTCCTCCAGGCTGATCGTTCCGGCCCGCATCTGCGCCAGCAGGTCACCGGGGTCATGGTTGAAGGCGACGCGACGGGAAGGAGGATCCCGACGGTCCGACTCCATCGGTCGGGCATCCATCAGCTCCGCGGAATAGCCGAAGTAGCTGATGATGTCCGCGGCGATGCTTCCCATCAGGGAATCGCCCCTTTCCTCGAAGAGAAACCTCATGAAATCCCGTTGGGTTTGGGTGAGGTCCTCGGAAGGGTGGGCTTCGAGCCAGGCAGCGAAGCGCTCAAACACCTCCGATGGCAACATTTCGAGCGCTTCCAGGACAATGCCGAACCAGGGCACGGCCTTGCCGTGGTTGTAGAGGACATCACAGCCGTAAGCGATCCGCGCGGCCAGCGCCATATCCTCCCGGCTGAAGGTCGGCGAAGCGATCACCTGATAGGGGTTGCACGCCTCGTGTTCCAAATTCAGAGCCGGTGCGGTTTCAGCCAGGCGGGTGCCCGGGAAGACGGAGAGGCGGAAGACGTCTATGTGATTGGGAACGAGGCTCATGGCGAAATCCAGGCTTGTGCGGAAGCCTTCCAGGGAGTCGCCGGGCAACCCGCAGATGAGGTCGAAGCCATAGGTGACGTCGGCATTGTGAAGGAGGAGAATCTTGGCCTCGAAATCTGCAGGATCGAAGCTGCGGCTGATGTTCCGGAGCACTTCGTCGCGGGCGCTCTGCAGGCCGATCTGCAGGGAACACCGGATGGCCGCAAAGAGCCGGGCCATTTCCGGGTCGATGAATTCGCTGCGGATCTCGAAGAAGAAGTGGATATCCGGCGCCTTCAACGCGATCAAGCGCAGCACCTGTTTTGCGTTGCCCTTGTGGTAGTTGAAGGTGGGATCCAGCACGAAGACCTCGCGGATTCCGCTGGCGGCGAAGAGATCCAACTCGGCTTCCACCCGGTCCAGGGGAACCCTGCGGATGCCCGCTGTGCCGCGGGATTCAAAGCAGAAATCGCAGGTGAAGGGGCAGCCCCGGGACAATTCCCAGAGCGCGCCACCGTAGTCGGCCGGCTTCAGCGTGCCATCCAGGAACGGGGAGGGCAGGGTGGCGAGATCTTTCACGGGAATCGGTCTTGCGGAGGAGGCGATCTCTTGGGGTGTCGCGCCCTTGAGGAGGCGGCCCAAGGTTTCGACGATGAGATCCTCCCCTTCGCCCGCCAGGACGAAATCAATCGCGGGATCGGCCAGGACACCCACTTGATCTGCCGTGGCTTCGGCCCCTCCTGCGAAGATGACGAGGCCCGGTCGCCGCTGTTTCAGGACCGAGGCAATCTCCAGGGCCAGGCCGCGATTCCAGACGTACATCGAAAACCCGACATGGTCCGGATCCGATTCGAGGATTCGGTCCGCGCACGCGGCCGCGGGTTGCTCCAAAAAGAGATTCAGGATGCGGGTCTGGATCTCCTCCCCGAAAGCCTTTCGCAGTACGGCCGCGAGCATGGCCGGGCCCAGCGGCACGGCACGGGGAGATGCTTTGATGTGGATGGCTGCCAGGACCAGCTTCATGGTTCAGCCTTCTTGGGGTAATCCCAACCATCATGCAACGATGGGCAAACCGACTATATGATTACGGAATAAGAATGCACGAAATGTATGGTCCCCTCGCATTCCAGGCCCTGTTCAATAAAGCCTCTTCTCTATTTCCCTGCCCCCGAAAATTCATCGGCCGGTTGGCGAGACGGTGGGCGCCGATGCCGCCGCGTCGTCAACGTGCAACGATACGGGCCATGACCGTTTCGATCTAAAAGTGCGTCAAGGGCGGTTTTCCGACCGGATAAACATTGAAACCGATATCGAAGCAGCGGCGGTGGTCCAGGATGTTCCGGCCGTCGAAGATAAAGGCGGGTTTGGCCATGCTTTCGAAAATCTTCGGAAAATCGAGATGGCGATACAGGTCCCACTCGGTCAGAAGGGCGATGGCGTGGCAGCCTTCCGCTGCGCGGGATGGATCCTCGACATAATGGATCCGGCCCTCGATTCCGGCCAGGTCGGCGCGGGCGTTTTTCAAGGCCTTGGGGTCGGAGACGACGATTTCGGCCTGTTCCTCGAGAAGCCGCCGGGCGATGAAGATCGCGGGACTCTCCCGGGTATCGCCCGTGTTCGCCTTGAACGCGAAACCCCACAGGCAGATCCTCTTCCCGGCCAGCGTGTTGAACATCGCCCCCAACATGTTCTGGATGAAGCGCTCCTGCTGGTAGGCGTTGATCGTAACCACGCTCTCCCAGTAATCGGCAACCTCGTCGAGGCCATAATGCCGGCAGAGATAGACGAGGTTCAGGATATCCTTTTTGAAGCAGGAACCGCCGAAGCCGACGCTGGCGTTGAGAAACTTCGGGCCGATACGGCTGTCCATGCCGACGGCCCGGGATACCTCGGCGACATTCGCCTCCGCCTTTTCACAGAGGGCGGAGATGGCGTTGATCGAGGAGATCCTCTGGGCGAGGAAGGCATTGGAAACCAGCTTGGAGAGCTCGCTGCTCCAGATGTTGGATGTGAGTATCCTCTCTTTCGGGACCCAGCTTGCGTAAATATCCACCAGGGTCTGTCTGGCCTTCAGGCCGCTGTCCGTTTCCCGCGAACCGATGAGGATGCGGTCCGGCTGTTCCAGATCGCGGACGGCGGTTCCCTCCGCGAGAAACTCGGGGTTGGAAAGGACGTCGAAGCAGATGCCGTTCTCCCGGCAGTTCAGGATTCTTTCCATCGCGAGCGCGGTCCGGACGGGAAGGGTGCTCTTTTCGATCACGATCTTGGAGGATTCCGAAAATTCCAGAATCTGGCGGGCGGTCTTTTCCCAGTACTGAAGATCGGCGGCCATCCCGGCGCCGAGACCGAAGGCCTTGGTCGGCGTGTTCACGCTGACGAAAATGATATCATTTTCCCGGATTCCCCGTTCGATGTCCGTGCTGAAGAAGAGGTTCCGGCCGCGCGCCGCCTTGACAAGCTCATCCAGACCGGGCTCGTAAATGGGGAGATCGTCGGAAGGCCGGGCTCGTAAATGGGGAGATTGTCGGAGTTCCAGGCCGCGATTCGTTCGGGGTTGACGTCCACCACCGTGACCCGGCAATGGGGGCATTGGGAGGCGATCATCGCCATCGTGGGGCCGCCGACATAACCGGCCCCGATACAGAGAATCGTCTTTTCAAAAGTCATGACATCCTCGCAGAATTAAGGTTCATCAGATCACTGTCCGGAAGTAAGCGATGGTTTTCTCCAGCCCCTCGGAAAGCGGAATCCGGGGCTCCCAGCCCAATTTTTCGCGGGCCAGGGTGATGTCCGGCCGCCGCTGGATCGGATCGTCCTGGGGAAGAGGTCGGAAGATGATCGGTGATGCGGAGCCCGTCATCCGGATCAGGGTTTCCGCCAGTTGCAGGATGGTGAATTCCTGGGGTGTGCCGAGG
>JAPLJW010000016.1 GCA_026388365.1 Deltaproteobacteria bacterium
CCTTTCCCCCCTCCCGCTGCACTGTTTGCTCGGCGACCTTGAGCATCGCAAACGGCCGGTAGTCCTGCGGGCATCCGGGACACGCCTGGTCTGCGGCCGCCTCGCTCCGGAAGATCCGGAAATGGTCGATCCGCACGTCCGGTCCGGGCGCCGACCAGCCGAGCAGGATCCCCTCCGCAACAGAGTCGGCGGTCAGATCGGCGATCGCCGGAGGCAGTATGAGCCGCGGGGGGATGGGATCCATCTTCTTCCCGCATCCGGCACAGAGCAGAACACCGAACAGGAATCCCCCGAGAATCCCGCAGAGCATCCGGTGGCGTTTCAGCATTCCTCGATCTCCGCAATCCGCCTGCGGACGGTCTCCTCCGCCGTGCCGCCCGTCGCTTTCCGGGCGTTGACCGACTGCCGGACGGTCAGACACCGGAACACATCCTTTTCGAAGCCTTTGTAAAAACTCCGGAATTCCCGAAGGGTCAGTCCGGTCAGATCCTTTCCGTTCCGGATGCAGAACGAGACAATCCGCCCGACGATGCCGTGGGCCTCCCGGAACGGCACCCCCTTCATGACCAGATATTCGGCCACATCCGTCGCCGTAGCGAATCCTCCTCCCGCTCCCGCCTCCATCCGTTCCCGGTTGTAGGTCAGACGGCCAATCATCGCGGCGAGGATCCCGAGACAGGCCCCCACCGTATCGACCGTGTCGAAGAGGGGCTCCTTGTCCTCCTGAAGATCCCGGTTGTAGGTCATGGGCAGACCCTTCAGGATCGTAAGCAGTGCAATGAGGTTCCCATAGACGCGCCCCGCCTTCCCGCGAATCAGCTCCGCCACGTCGGGGTTCTTCTTCTGGGGCATGATGCTGCTCCCCGTCGTGAAGGCGTCGGCGATCTCAACGTAACCGAACTCGTCGCTGGACCAGAGAACCAGATCCTCGCAGAAACGGCTCAGGTGCATCATGATAAGGGATGCAGCGAAGATGAACTCCGCAACGAAGTCCCGGTCGGCAACCGTATCCATGCTGTTTTCGGTCATCACGGAAAACTTGAGCAATGTTGCAACATAACGGCGGTCGATGGGGAGTCCCGTCCCCGCAAGCGCCACCGCGCCGAGCGGCATGACGTTCACCCGCTTCAGGCAGTCCCGGAGGCGCGCCTCGTCCCGGTCGAGCATCTCCCGGAAGGCCAGCAGGTAGTGGGAGAGCAGCACCGGCTGCGCCTTCTGCATGTGGGTGTAGCCGGGCAGGATCACGCCCATTTCCTTTTTTGCCAGTTCAACGAAACCGGACTTCAGGGTTTTGAGAAGCTCCACCACCCGGCCGATCTCCGCCCGCAGGTAAAGGCGGATGTCGAGGGCGATCTGGTCGTTCCGGCTCCGACCCGTGTGGAGTTTCCCGCCGGTCTCGCCGATCCGGGCGGTCAGGACCTTCTCGACCGCCATGTGGATGTCCTCGTCGTCGGGGTGAAAGGCAAAGTTCCCCGCCTCGATGTCGGCCAGGATTCCCCGGAGGCCGGTCCGGATCGCCTTTGCCTCTCCCTTCGTGATGATCCCCTGCTTTGCGAGCATCCGGGCGTGGGCGACGCTTCCTTCGATGTCGTACCGGTAAAGACGCCGGTCGTAATGAATCGAGGAGGTGAAGGCCTCCACCTCCCGATCCGTCGGCTCGCTGAACCGCCCTCCCCAGGGTTTTTCGTCTTTCTTCATCTCACTTTAAAGGTGAGGAGTGAAGCGTGAGGCGTTAAAACCTCCTTACCCCATACCCTTCACCCTTCACCCCCTTTCTCCTCGCTCTTCATCCCCGCGCATTCATCATCGCCAGAATCCTGAGGCGCAGCGAATTCAGGCGGATGAACCCCGTCGCATCCTTCTGGTTATAGACCCGATCCTTCTCGAAGGTCGCGAAGTCCTCGCTGTAGAGGGAGAAGGGGGATTTCCTCCCGACGACGATGCAGTTCCCCTTGTAGAGCTTCAGCCGTGCGGTTCCCGTCACGCGCCCCTGGGTGTCGTCGATGAACCGCTGGAGGACCTCCATCTCCGGGGCGTACCAGAAACCGTTGTAAGCAAGCTGCGCGTACTTGGGGATCAAGGAATCCCGCATCAGCATCACCTCGCGGTCCATCGTGATCGACTCGACGGCGCGGTGTGCGGCCCAGAGAACGGTTCCGCCCGGCGTCTCATAGACCCCGCGCGACTTCATGCCGACGAAACGGTTCTCGACCATGTCCATGCGGCCGATCCCGTTCGCCCCGGCGATGCCGTTCAGATGATCGACGAGCGCAGCCGGCGTCATGGCTGCACCATCGACGGAGACGGGATTCCCTTTCTCAAAACCGATCTCCACATAGACCGGCCGATCGGGCGCCGCTTCCGGGGAAACGGTGAGAACGAACATCTCCTCCTTCGGCTCCGTCCAGGTGTCCTCGAGAATTCCCCCTTCGTGGGAGATGTGAAGGAGATTCCGGTCGCTGCTGTAGGGCTTCTCCCTCGTCAAAGGGATCGGAATTCCCTGCTTCTCCGCGTAATCGATCATCGAGGCACGCGAATCGAACGTCCAGTGTTCGTCCCTCCAGGCCGAGATGATCCGGATCGCCGGATTGAGGGCCATGTAGGTCAGCTCGAACCGCACCTGGTCATTCCCTTTCCCCGTGGCCCCGTGGCAGACCGCATCGGCGCCCTCCATCTTCGCGATCTCGAGCTGCCGCTTGGCGATCAGGGGCCTCGCGAGCGACGTCCCCAGGAGATAGGTCCCCTCATAAATCGCGTTCGCCCGGAGGGCCGGGAAGACGAAGTCCCGGGCGAATTCCTCGCGAAGATCATCGATATAGATCTTCGCAGCCCCGGTTTTGATCGCCTTTTCCCGGAGTCCCGACAGCTCCTCCTTCTGGCCGATGTCGGCGGCAAAGCAGATCACTTCGCACCCATAGGTTTCGATCAACCATTTCACGATCACGGACGTATCCAGTCCCCCCGAATAAGCGAGGACAACCTTCTTTACTTCTTTCACGCTTCCAACCTCCTTATGGCATCAAGATTTCCATCACGGTCTTCGGTACGTGGAGAGGGTTCTCTTCCGGATCCCGGTGGAGAAAGACCCCGGTGGGCGCCTCGACCATCCCCCGCTTCAGGATCACCGCGTCAGGATCATACCCGTCGGGGCGGGCCAGGTCAAGGTGAAACGGCCGTTAGCACCTCATCCAGGATCCCCACGGCCCTGTCCACATCCTGTCGGGTCAGGATCAGGGGCGGCACAAAACGCAGGACATTCCCGTTTGTGCAATTGATCAGGAGTCCTTTTTCCATGCACTTCATAACAAACTCCGCCCCGGGCACGGTCAGCTCGATGGCGAGGATCAGCCCCCGTCCGCGGACCTGCCGGATCCGGGTATGTTTTTCCTTCAATTCTCCAAGCCGGGAGAGAAAATACTCCCCCACCTTCCGGCAGTTCTCGAGGATCCCCTCTTCAAAGATGGTTTCCAGGTTGGCCAGGGCCGCCGCGCAGGCCAGGGGATTGCCGCCGAAGGTCGATCCGTGGCTCCCCGGGACGAAGGCCGCGGCAATCTTTTCCTTCGCCAAAAGCGCCCCGATGGGGAAGCCGTTTCCCAGGGCCTTCGCCAGCGTCATCATGTCCGGTATCACCTCGTCGCGTTCGCAGGCAAAGAGCGTCCCTGTCCGGCCGATCCCCGTCTGGATCTCGTCCGCGATCATCAGAAGCCCCTTCTCGTCGCAGATCCGCCGGATCCCCTGGAGATACCCGGGAGCGGGAACGACGACGCCGCCCTCCCCCAGGATCGGTTCGACGAGGACGCCGCAGGTTTTCTCCGTCACGGCCGCCTCCAGCGCCGGAAGATCATTGTAAGGCACATACCGGAATCCCTCCGGAAGCGGTGCAAAACCGACATGAAATCTCTCCTGTGCCGTCGCCGTCACGGTGGCCAGCGTCCGGCCGTGGAAGGAATCCTGCATCGTGATCAACTCGTATCGCCCCGGCATGTGTTCCGAAGCGTATTTCCGGGCGAGCTTGATCGCCGCTTCGTTGGCCTCCGCCCCGCTGTTGCAGAAGAACGCCTTGTCGAACGGAGAATTCTCCACGAGAAGGCGCGCCAGTAGGATCTGCGGCGCGATGTGGTAGAGGTTCGAGACGTGAAAGAGGTTTTCCGCCTGCTCCTTGATCGCCGCGATGACCCTGGGATGGGCATGGCCGAGCGCGCAGACGGCGATCCCCGCGACCAGATCGAGATAGCAGCGGCCGTCGCTGTCCCAGACATGAACGCCCAGCCCCCTGGTCAGGACGATGGGAAACCTTTTGTAGGTGGACATGATATAGCGACCGGACAGGTTGATCCATTCCTGTGTGGTCATATTGACTCCTTATAATACGATTTCCGTCCCGATCCCCTGGTCGGTAAACATCTCCAGGAGGATCGTGTGTTTCAGGCGGCCATCCAAGATATGGGCCTTCTTCACCCCGGCCCGGAGGGCCTTGAGACAGCACTTCACTTTTGGGAACATCCCCCCCGAGATCGTCCCCTCCTCGATCATCCGGCGGGTCATACCGTCATCCATCGCCGGAATCAGCGTCTGGTTCCGGTCGAGGACCCCCGGAACATCGGTCAGCAGGATCAGCTTCTCCGCGGCAAGGGCGGCCGCAATCGCACCGGCCACAAGGTCGGCGTTGATGTTGTAGGTTTCCCCCCCGCCTCCGACTCCCGTCGGGGCAATGACCGGGATGACGCCGTCCGCCATCAGCGAAACGATCAGGGACGCGTTGACCTCGGTCACCTTTCCGACAAGACCGATGTCGATGATCTCGGGCGGCGTCTCCTTGACCTTTTCGGCGCTGAGATAATACTTCTCCGCCCGGATCAGGTTCGCGTCCTTGCCGCTGATTCCCACGGCCCGGCCGCCGTGACGGTTGATCAGGCCGACGATCTCCTTGTTGACCTTCCCCACAAGGACCATCTCGACGATGTCCATCGTCTCCTCGTCGGTCACCCGCATCCCCTGGACGAATTTCGATTCCTTTCCCAGCTTCTTCAGAAGGGTCCCAATCTGCGGTCCGCCGCCGTGGACCACGACGGGGTTGATCCCGATATACTTCATCAGAACCACGTCGCGCGCGAAATTGTCCTTCAGCGCCTCATCCACCATCGCGTGGCCGCCGTACTTGATCACGACAATCTTGTTGAAAAAACGGCGGATATAGGGGAGGGCCTCAATCAGGATGCCGGCCCGTTCCACGGATTTCTTTACATCATCCATCGACTTCTCCTTGTATGCTATCCAACCCCGATCTGCCTCCGGCCGTTTTGCCGGCTACAGGATATACCGGCTCAGATCCTCATCCTCGACAATCTCGTCCAACTGGTCGGCAACATAATCGGCGTCGATCATCACCTCCTGACCCCGCATCTCCGGGGCCTCGAAAGAGATCTTGTCGAGGAGTCTCTCCATGATCGTATAGAGACGACGCGCCCCGATGTTCTCCATCCGGTCGTTCACCAGTGTCGCCGTCTCCGCGATCGCGGCGATCGCATCCTCCGTAAAGGTGATCCGGACCCCTTCCGTCGCCATCATCTCCGTATACTGCTTGACAAGGGCGTTGTGGGGCTCGGTGAGGATCCGGATGAACTCGTCCCTGCCCAGGGAGTCGAGTTCCACACGGATGGGAAAGCGCCCCTGCAGTTCCGGGATCAGGTCCGACGGTTTCGTCGCACTGAACGCCCCGGCCGCAATGAAGAGGACGTGGTCCGTCCGGACCATCCCGTAGCGGGTGTTCACGGTCGATCCCTCGACGATGGGCAGGAGGTCCCGCTGCACCCCCTCCCGTGAGACGTCCGGGCCGTGCGTCCCGTCTCCCCCCACGATCTTGTCGATCTCATCGAGGAAGACGATCCCCGACTGTTCGACCCGTTCGATGGCCGTTTTCGTCACCTTTTCCATGTCCACAAGCCGCTGCGCCTCCTCTTCGACGAGGATCTCCAGCGCCTCGGGAACCTTCACCCGCCGCTTTTTTTTCTTCTGGGGGAAAAGATTTCCCAGCATGTCCTTGACGTTGAGCCCCATATCCTCCATACCGGCTGAGGAGAAGATCTCGACCATCGGCCCGCTCCGGACCTGGGTCGTCTCGATTTCGACAAAACGACCGTCCAGACGTCCCTCGTGGAGGAGGCGGCGGAGCTTCTCGCGGGTCGTATCCGGCTCGGGAACGTATTCCGCCTCGATCGTCATCCCGTTTCCGTTGGTGATCATGTCCGTCACCTTCTTCTCGACCGGTTTCGGCGGGAGAAGGATGTCGAGAAGCCGGTCTTCCGCCAGTTCGGCGGCTTTCGTCCGGACGCGGCCCTGCTCCTCCGACTTGACCATGCCGATCGAAAGCTCCACGAGATCGCGAACCATTGATTCCACGTCCCGTCCCACATAGCCGACCCCGGTGAACTTCGACGCCTCGACCTTGATGAACGGGGAGTTATCCAGTTTCGCAAGCCGCCGGGCGATCTCGGTCTTGCCCACACCGGTGGGCCCGATCATGATGATGTTCTTCGGGGAGATCTCCTCCCCCATCTCCTGCGAGACATTCTGGCGGCGCCAGCGATTTCGGAGCGCGATCGCCACGGCCCGCTTGGCCTCCTGTTGTCCGATGATGTACTGATCCAGTTTTTCGACGATCTTTCTCGGCGTTAAATCATCCGGTGACATGGCTACCTTTTTTCCTTATCCTTTATCGGTTTTTCTTCCGGTTCTTTTTCAAGGTCGATCTCCTCCACGGTAATGTGGTCGTTCGTATAAATGCAGATCTCGGAGGCGATCTTCACGGATTCCCGCGCGATCTCCGTCGCCGTCAACTCGGAATAGCGGACCATCGCCCGGGCCGCCGCGAGGGCGAACGGTCCGCCCGCACCGATGGCCATGACGTTGTCGTCCGACTCGATTACGTCGCCGTTCCCGGAGATGATCAGAAACGAATCCCGGCTGACGGCAATCATCAGGGCCTCCAGGTGGCGGAGCACCCGGTCCGTCCGCCAGTCCTTCGTCAGCTCTACGGCCGCCCGGACCAGGTTTCCCTTGTACTGTTCAAGCTTCTGGTCGAAACGGTCGAAAAGGGTGAAGGCGTCGGCGGTCGCCCCGGCGAACCCGACAATCACCTGGTCGTGGTAAAGGCGCCTCACCTTTCTCGCCCCGTGTTTCATGACCGTTGTATCGAGCGTCACCTGACCGTCTCCGGCCACGGTGACCTTTCCCCGGTGTCGGACGGCCAGGATGGTCGTTCCCCGAATCTTCATCTCTTAGGTCTTCCCTCCTCCGGCCCGCGGGTGGGCGCGGTCATAGATCTCCATCAGCCGGCTCACACTGACCGATGTGTATTTCTGCGTCGTTGAAAGACTCTTGTGTCCCAGCATCTCCTGAATGGAACGCAGATCGGCGCCCGCATCCAGAAGATGGGTGGCGAAGGTGTGCCGCAGCGCATGGGGGCTGATCTTCCGACCGATCCCGCTCTCCCGGACCACCCGTTCCACCACCCGCGAGACGCCCCGCGGATTCATTCTTTTCCCCCGGGTGCTGAGAAAAAGGGCTTCCTCCCCTTCCTCATCCGTTCCCGCCTTCCGAAGCTCCGGCCGTTTCCGCAGGTAGGCTTCAATCGCCAGCAGGGCCGGCCGCCCAAACGGGACGATCCGCTCCTTCCGCCCCTTGCCCCGGACCTTGACAAGCCCTTCGTGAAAACGGACATCCCCAAGGTTCAGTCCCGTCAACTCGCTCAGGCGGATCCCCGCGGAATAGAAAAGCTCGATCATTGCGCGGTCCCGGCACCCGGCCGCATCTTCTGCAAATTTCACCTGGAGGAGCGCCAGCATTTCATCCGCCGACAGAACGACGGGGATGTATTTCTCGCACCGCGGAAGCTGTACGAGCTCCGCGGGGTTTACCGACACCACCCCCTCCCGGAGGAGATACCGGTAGAAAGAACGGAGCGCCGCCACCTTCCGGGAGAGGGTCACCTTTCGAAACTTCTCCCGGTAGAGGGAGACGAGAAAAGAACGGATCACCAGCGGATCCGTGGGGAGCGCCCCTTCCACCCCGCCGGAAACCTCCGTCTCCAGGAAGACCCGGAACTGTTCCAGATCGGTCAGATACCCCTCCCGGGTGTGGGAGGAGAGATTCCTCTCGACCTTCATGTATCTGCCGAATCCGCCGATGGCCTGCTCCAGAAGACCCATCTGTTGCCTCAGAAAAATAAGAGCCCCGAAAGGATCTTCCCGGCCGTCCTTCGCGGCGGGAAAAAAGATCCTGTCACATCTTGTACTTTCCAAAATCCTCCGGGGAGAGATTTTCAAGGAACTCCGAGAGTTTTTCCCTCTTCAGCCGGTCCAGATCGGTCATCTTCGTCCCGAAATCGACATTCCGGGACTTTTCGATCACCCGGTCCTCCACGAAGATCGGGGCGCCGGCCCGGAGGGCAACGGCGATCGCGTCG
>JAPLJW010000030.1 GCA_026388365.1 Deltaproteobacteria bacterium
ACCTCCACGATCATTCCGCCCGTCGCCTGACGGTACTGGCGGATGAGGACACGCCTGCCTTCCGGATTCACAGGGACAACGGCGATGCAGGGCCGGTGGTCGATCCAGCTCTGTTTGAAGATCCGGCCGTCGGGGAGCCGCACATCGCCCTCATAGACATCGAAGACGCGGCAGTGATAGATGAGTTTGCGGTTGAGTTCGCCTGCTTCAGACATGATGGTTTCCTTCCTGTATCCCTCCCCCTCGACGGGGGAGGGAGGGATGGGGGTGCGGGTCAGTTGGTCTTCATGACGGCGATGATATGCTGTTCGATGGTCTCTTTCGACTGGGCGCCGACCAGGCTGTCGACCAGTTTCCCGTCCGTGAACAGGAGCATCGTCGGGATGTTGTGAACGTCGTAGCGCGATGCCGTCAGAGGATTTTCATCCACGTTGAGCTTGGCGATCCGGACGCCGCCCGCATACTTGGAGGCCAGTTCGTCAAGCGCCGGCGCCACCATGCGGCAGGGCCCGCACCAGGGCGCCCAGCAGTCGACGAGGACCGAGCCGGGGGCGGAGAGCACCTCCCGGTTGAAGGTGCTGTCCGTCACCTAGACGGGACGGCCCTGATCGCTCGTGACGACCAGAACGGCGCCGCACTTGCCGCAGAGGGGCTGTTCGTTGAGCCGGTTCTCCGGCATGCGGTTTTTTGTGCCGCAGCGCAGACAACGGATGATCATCTCGTCCAGCGTGCTGCTGCATTTTCCGCAGAGGGGCCGGTCGTGGAGCCTTTCCTTCGGGATGCGGTTTTTCGTGCCGCAGTTGAGGCAGCGGATCACCATCTGTTCTTTTTTCATATGGCCACCCCATGTCATTGATTTGAGCGTTTAAAATATCTCTTTTGCGATATGATCATGTTATGACGAACTCGTAAAAAGTCGTCACCCCGGCGAAAGCCGGATCGGGTCCGGGGCAGGCGCCGGGGTCCAGTGCTTTTGTAACCATCTGATATTTCTGGATACCGGCTTTCGCCGGTATGACGTTCGTGGTGGATTTTCGACCTTTTACGAGGCCGTCATGTTATGCGTACTTCGTCCTCTTCGGATGGGAGCGAATCCGATCTTAAAAAGAAGGCAAAAGATGCCGGAATTGCTCTTCGGTTCCATACATCGAACGGCATTGTCGTAGCTTGCCATCATCCGTCCGAAAGTACAAGGAGAAAGGTTCTGAATGTTTTTTACTGGGTCATTTTCCCTCCTTGAAACTCCCCCGAGATGGCGGTAAGATCTCGCACATTTTATCGAGGTGAATCCTATGGTGAATATCACGGCAAACGAAATCTGGTCGGCTCTCCAGGCCATCCGGGAAAAAGCGCCGGTGATCCACAACATCACCAACTTCGTCGTCATGAACAGCACGGCCAACGCCCTGCTCGCCCTCGGCGCCTCCCCGGTCATGGCGCATGCGGAGGAGGAAATGGAAGAGATGGTCGGTCTCGCCTCCGCCCTCATCATCAATATCGGGACTCTGAGCCCGGTCTGGGTTCGCGCAATGTTCAAGGCGGCCGAGGCAGCCCGGAAACGGCGCATCCCGATCGTCCTCGATCCAGTGGGGGCGGGCGCGACCTCCTACCGGACGCGCACCGCGCGTAAACTGATCCAGGCCTTTCCCCCGGAGATCATCCGCGGGAACGCCTCGGAGATTATGGCCCTTCTGGAGGCGGACGCAAAAACCAAAGGGGTGGACAGCATCGCCTCTTCCGAAGCCGCCGTGGAGAGCGGCCGGAAATTGCATGCCCAATGCGGCGCCGCCGTCTGCATCAGCGGTGAGACGGACTACACCATCGGTCGCGCGGGGGTGATCCGGAGCCGAAACGGCCATATCATGATGACCCGCGTGACCGGTCTCGGCTGTACGGCGACAGCCCTCTGCGGCGCTTTTGCCGCGGTCACTTCCGACCCTGCGGTGGCCGCTGCGGAGGCGATGGCCGTTATGGGAATCGCCGGAGAGATTGGGGTCGCCCGCTCATCCGGACCGGGCAGCCTCCAGGTCCATTTTCTCGATGCGCTCTTCAACCTCTCCTCCGACGAGATCGAACGGTACTTGAAAATCGAAACAGGATCGTGAGGGTGCCATCCATTGAAATCCGCCCCGGTCTCTCCTGGGATGAAGCGTAGCCAGGCGCCCATGGTTCCCGTGAATTCGGGTTTTGCAGGGTCAGCCCATTCGGACGGCGGCCTTCCACTCCTGTTTCTTGATCACGATGAGGATCGCCGTGAGGGCGGCCTGGGTCATTCCGGGGATCCGCTCCGCCTGGCCGACGGTCGCCGGTCCCACGCGGGCGAGCTTCGCCTTGAGTTCGTTGGAAAGGCCGGGCACGGCGGTGTAATCGAAGTCCCCAGGCATCTTCATCCCTTCGAGTTCCTTCATCTTCCGAACCGCCTCCTCCTGCCGCCGGATGTACCCCTCGTACTTCGCCTCGATCTCGATCTGCCTTTTGACCGCGCGATCGGAAACAGCCTCCCAGCCGTCAAAACGGGAGAGGTCGTCGTATCCGACCTCCTCGCGCTTGAGGAGTTGGAAAAGGGTAACCGGATTCTTAATCGGCGCCGTATTCATCTCCGAGAGGGTTCTGTTGGTTTCTTCCACCGGAAAGACCCGGACGGAAGAGAGTTGTTTGATGCCCGTCCCGATCCGACGGACCTTTTCCTCAAGAAGCCCATGCTGCTCCGCCGTAATCAGGCCCAGCTCGTGGCCCTTCCCCATCAGGCGGATCGTGGCGTTGTCCTCCCGGAGAATCAGCCGATACTCGGCGCGGGAGGTGAACATCCGGTAGGGCTCGTCGACACCGCGCGTGACGAGATCGTCAACCATCACACCCATGTAGGCCTCCGACCGGTCCAGGATGAAGGAGGGCTTCCTCTGAACCGCCAAGGCGGCGTTGACCCCCGCCCAGAGCCCCTGCGCCGCCGCCTCCTCGTAGCCTGAGGTCCCGTTGATCTGACCGGCGAGGTAGAGGCCGGCAATGCGCTTCGTCTCCAGCGTGAGGCGGAGCTGGGTCGGCTGGACGAAGTCGTATTCGATGGCATAGGCCAGGCGCATGATCTCCGCCTGCTCCAGACCCGGGACGCTCCGAACAATCCTTTCCTGGAGATCCGGCGGAAGGCAGTTTCCCAGTCCCTTCGCGTAGATTTCCTCCGTTTCGAGCCCTTCCTGTTCGAGGACGACCGGGTGGCTCCCCCGTTCGGCGAAGCGCATCACTTTGTCTTCGAGAGAAGGACAGTAGCGGGCGCCGACCCCGCGGATCGCCCCGGCATAGAGAGGAGAAAAGCGGATGTTGTCGCGGATGATCCGGTGGGTCTCCGCCGTTGTCGCCGAGAAGAAGGAAGGGAGGCGATCCTCGCGCAGCTTCTCCGTTGTGAAGGAGAAGGGTTCCGGATCGGAATCGCTGTCCTGGCGGATAAGGCGGGAAAAATCGATCGAGGAGGCGCGAAGCCGGGGGGGCGTCCCCGTCTTCATCCTTCCCATCTCGAAACCGAGCGACTTGAGGGCTGAGGAAAGCGCGAGGGAGGCGATCTCGCCGGCCCGACCCGCGGGATACCGGACGTCGCCGATGTGGATCAAGCCCCCGAGGAAGGTCCCCGTGGTGATGACGACCGCCCGGCCGCCGTGAAAGACGCCCGTCTGATCGATAACGCCGCGGCTCCGCCCATCCTCAACGACGAGACGTTCCACGAGGCCCTGAAGAAGGTGAAGGCGCGGCTCCTTCTCCACGACAGACTTCATCGCAAGGCGGTAAAGCTGCTTGTCGCACTGGAAGCGGGTGGACTGGACGGCCGGGCCTTTGGAGGCGTTCAGCAGGCGGAAGTGGACGGCGGTCTTGTCGGCGATCCGGCCCATCTGGCCGCCCAGCGCGTCGACCTCCTTGACAAGCTGGCTCTTGGCAAGGCCGCCGATCGCGGGGTTGCAGGACATGAGCGCAATCGCATCGAGGTTGATGTTGAAGAGCAGCGTCTCGCAGCCCATCCTCGCCGCCGCGAGCGCGGCCTCGCAGCCCGCGTGCCCTCCCCGACTCCCGTGGGCAAACCGGCATTCTGGAACAACAAGAAGCGGTATTACGATCTGAAAAGTTACTGGATCAACCGCTTCGGCTGCCAGGTGCACAAGCTCCCGATCGACGCCGGCTTCACCTGTCCGAACCGCGATGGAAGCATCGCCGCGGGGGGGTGCGTCTATTGCGACGGGCGGGGATCGGCGCTCCGCCAGGCAGGCCCGCTCCCCTCGGTCGGCGATCAGGTCCGCCGGGGAAAGGCCTTCTACCAAAAGCGCCCAAAGGCGGAGAAATTCATCGCCTATTTCCAGACCTTCACGAACACCTACGCCCCGGTGGAGAACCTGCGGGCGCTTTACGACGAGGCGCTCGCCGTAGACGACGTGATCGGTCTTTCCATCGGGACGCGGCCGGACTGCGTCCCCGATGAGACGCTTGCGCTGATTCGATCCTACGCCGAGCGGTCTCACGTCTGGCTGGAGTTCGGCCTCCAGTCGATCCACGACCGGACGCTTGGGGCGATCAACCGGGGCCACGACGCGG
>JAPLJW010000231.1 GCA_026388365.1 Deltaproteobacteria bacterium
GTCACCTCCATCCAGAACATCGTGAAGTCGGTCAACCGCGTGGGTCTCGACATCAACGACATCGTGCTGGAACAGATCGCCGCAAGCGAGGCGGTTCTGAGCAATGACGAAAAGGACCTGGGCGTCGCGCTGATCGATATCGGCGGCGGCACAACGGATATCGCGATCTTCTCGGAGGGGAGCATCAAACACACGGCGGTCCTGCCGGTCGGCGGTCATTACGTCACGGGCGACATCGCCACAGGATTGAGAACGCCCCTCGCCGAGGCGGAGAGGATCAAGATCAAGTACGGATGCGCCTACATGCCGCTGATCCCCAAGGATGAAATCATTGAAGTCCCCAGCGTCGGGGGGAGGGGTCCGCGGGAGGTTTCCCGGCAGATCCTCGGCCGGATCATCGAGCCCCGCATGGACGAGATCCTCGGCATGGCCTGCAAGGAGATCACCCGCTCCGGCTGCGAGGACATCCTCGCCGCGGGCGTGGTCCTGACGGGGGGAACGGCGATCCTCGAGGGGGTCCCCGAACTGGCGGAACAGATCTTCAACATGCCGGTCCGACGGGGCTGCCCGACGGGCATTGGGGGGCTCACGGACGTGGTCAACAGCCCCCTGTATGCGACCGGCGTGGGACTGGTGCTCTTCGGGAGCCGGAATATCGCCCGGGAAAAGCTGATCCGGGCGGAAGGAAATATCATCAGTCGTCCGTTCAAGAGGCTTAAACAGTGGGTTCTTGAATTCTTTTAAGGAGGGGAGGCGTTATGTTCGAATTGTCGAATCAGGGTCTGGTGAGCACGGCAACAATCACGGTGATCGGCATCGGCGGCGCGGGCGGAAATGCGGTGAACACGATGATCTCCTATAACCTGCGGGGGGTCGATTTCATCGCGGCCAACACCGATGCGCAGGCGCTGGAGGCGTCCGCCTCGCCGGTCAAAATCCAGTTGGGCGCCGAAGCCACCAAGGGGCTGGGCGCCGGTTCGGACCCCGACATCGGCCGGCAGGCGGCCATCGAAACCCGGGAGACGCTGCGCGAACACCTCGAGGGATCCGATATGGTCTTCATCACCGCGGGCCTCGGCGGAGGCACGGGAACCGGGGGCGCGCCGATCGTGGCGGAAATCGCCAGAGAAATTGGCGCGCTGACCGTGGCGGTCGTGACGAAACCTTTCCAGTTTGAAGGGAAAAAGCGGAACGGGCAGGCGGAGGTGGGAATCGCCGAACTGCGAAAGATGGTGGACACCCTGATTATCGTCCCCAATCAGCGGCTTCTGAGCCTTGGAGGACGGGATATCTCTCTGATCGATGCCTTCCGGAAGGCCGACGACATCCTCTACCACGCCGTCAAGGGGATCTCCGACCTGATCATGGTCCCGGGACTGATCAACCTCGACTTCGCCGACGTGAAGAAAATCATGTCGCACATGGGGCTTGCCCTCATGGGAACCGGAACGGCCGGCGGCGAGAACCGGGCGGTGGAGGCGGCACAGAAGGCGATCTCCTCGCCGCTCCTCGAAGATAATACGATCCAGGGCGCCCGCGGCGTCCTGTTGAACATCACCGGCGGTCCGAACATGACCCTCCACGAGATCAACGAGGCCTCCTCGATGATCCAGGCGGAGGCGCATGAGGATGCGAACATCATCTTCGGCACGGTCGTCGATGAATCGATGGGAGACGAGATCCGAATCACCGTCATCGCGACCGGCTTTGAAAGCACCGAGTCGGCCGCCAAGACAAACGTCGCATCGCTCGGAGACTTCCGGCGGAGGGGCAACATAGCCGTTCCGACCTTCATCCGAAATGAAAAAACCGCCGACGCCGGGGCGGTCAAGACCAAAACGGGTGAAGACGAGGAAAATCCGGATCTGGAGATCCCCACTTTCCTGAGACGGCAGGCGGATTAGGCTTTTGCAGACGGCTTTTTCAATAGCCCTGAAGCCTGACGGATCACCCCTGCCCGTCTTCGAAACGGATGATGACCGGACTTATTTCGTAGCAAGATTTCCAATCCATCCAAAGGCGCTGCACCGCATCACGAAAAAAGAAAGAGTTGAATCCGGAAAGCCCGGGACCAAGTCGGGATCAGATAAAGACAATATCAAGAAAATATTGAGCCTGTGCCATACCCCACAAGGCATAACTGATCTCATGGCGTCTCTATCCTGGACAAACCGAACAAAATTCCGCAATAAATATCTTAATCGTATTATAGGCGAAGGACTTCTTGAGATGATCATTCCCGATAAACCCCAGAGCTCACTCCAGCGGTACCGGCTGACAGTAAAGGGAAAGAAATGGTTGAAAGGTCAATGGTGAAAAAGAAGAACATGTCGATGGCATCGACACGAAAAAAGAACGTGTCCATGTTTGCTCATTTTATGGACATGTTTTCTGAACGTGTCCACAGCGGGGACATGTAAGAACAGATGCACACCGCCGAGGAGTTCAGGGAAACTCGTTAAAAGAGATCGGCTATTGCAAGGGGTGGCAATTTATCCCAATAAAAAGTCGCAAAGATGATCTTTGCGACTTTTTATTGTTGATTTCTTGATTATTCTGTGGCAAGAAACAGCCGGGAGTGCAGATATGGGTAAAATAAAAGACTCGCCGACTTTAACAGGCAAGCTAAAGTTGGAAGACAAGGCCGCGCTTCTCCGGAAACGGTTTCAGGACAAACCCGACTTTACCATTTCCGACGTTGCATTCGTTCTGCAGGAAAAGCAATCGACGCTCCACTGGACCCTATACAAGCTCACACATGGTGGCTATATTTCCCGGACCGGTCAGGGCCTCTACTCCTTTCAAAACAGGGCAACAGAATCGATCCAGCCGATCCTCTCGACACTGGCTAGGAGGATACTCAAGGTCCTCGGGGAAACCGGGCATGATTTCTTCATCTCCGGCCTCGACATCCTGACGGTCTTCATGGATCACGTCCCCGAGACCTATCCCGTTCTCCTTTTCGCGGGAAAATCCGACGCGGACGAAGTCGCCGAAATTCTTTCCAGGAATAAAATCGATGTAGTTTCCTATACTCATATTCAAGACTACTCAGCCATCCGGCGAATGTCCTCTGTGGGTGAGCTTGTCCTGCTGATCCCCACGCAGGAATTTACCTATGCCGCCCATGGCCTGGCCTCTTTTGAAAAGGCCTTTGTCGATCTCTATTATGAAGTCACCCGGAGAGACTATCCCCTTTCGATTCAAGAGCTGGTCAGGATTTACCTCAACATGAGACGGCGGATGTCGCTGAACACAAACCGGATTGTCAAGATCGCTTCGCGCAGAAATATCCAGCAGGATATCCGGTATATCGTGGAGCACGATGCCGTTACGCCCGCCGCAATAAAATTTGTCGATCACCTGAGAAAGCGAAACCGGTAGATGAACTTTGACGAAAAAGCCCTGATCCATGATCAAAAGTGTTTTGACCGCGATATCCTTACCAAGCGTCTGGAGAAACTCAAGTTCAACAGCCTGGCCAGGATGGAGCTTTTTCTGTGGGATCTTGAAATCTTTCTGCAAATCCGAGCCATCCTGAAGGATAAGATCGTTCTGAAGGGCGGTGCCGCTGCCCAATTCTATCTGCCTATTGAATATCAGCGGACCAGCGTTGATATCGACATGATCTGTGTCGGGGGAATTAAAGAGGTTGAGAAGGCTCTGGCGGCCATAGAGCGAAAGTTCAACGGCATGAATGACCTATTCAAGGCAAGACCCCATAAACCAAAAGATCCCAAGGCAATCCTGCCGATGATGACTTACTACATGGATGTCCCATCGGTCTGCACAGAAAAGGAACTTTTCGGGAAAAAGACCACCGGGACCCAGGAAATCAAAATAGAGTTTCATTTTACAGACGAACCCTTGGCGATTCACCGGATATCTTCCCCTCGCATCTTTGCCCTGGAGACGAAGCAGACCTATCAGCTCCTTTCATTAGACGATCTCATCGGAGACAAGCTTACAACTCTGGGACCCAATACCATCGGCATCCCTATGGAACGGGCAGACGAACAGATCAAGCAGATCTATGACATCTCCTGGCTTCTCAAATTCAACTGGGAGAATATCGACCTGCCGCGTGTCGGAACATCTTTTCTGGCCAGGGCGAAATCAGAAGCGCGCCTACGCTCCCTGACTGCGAACATGGCGGACATCTTCTCGGACATGATGGCGCAAATGAAGCAACTTTCCGTCATGGATCTGGAAAATGATAAAGGCCTATTGAAACGAATCAACGACTTCCAAAGCCTGTACGTTCGAAAAGAGCTGAACCGCTCGCCTGCGGAATGGGCGATCATCGGTGCGAAGATCCATCTTCTTCTTGGTTATCTGAGTCGGAATAAGGATGCAAGGAGTTCTCTGGACAGCCTTTTTCAATGTGAACGGAGCCTCGAATTTGATCACCTGCAAGGTGCTGAAAAAGGCCAGCTTGCCCGACGATTCAGAGAGGAATTTTCAAAGGACTTTGAAAGATACAGCGATTATCCGGCAAGGGTCCTTAAGGGAAAGAGTCCTGCAAGAATCCTATGGGCCGTTGTGAACCCGGATAATATCGATGAACTCGTTTCCTGGATCGATAATTTTACCGGGGACGGGAAGGAATAGACAAGGCATCATGAAACTCACTCAGCGACAATTGGAAAACCACCTGTGGGGCGCCGCCAATATTCTCCGGGGCAAGACTGCCGGGCAGGATTACAAGAATTACATCCTTTCCCTGATGTTCTATAAACGGCTCTGCGATCAGTGGGAAAACGAAGCAGACGAAGCCATTGCCGAATTGGAACGCCAGCAGGGATGCACGTTTACGGAAAATCAGAAGGCCGTCTTCCGCGCCCGTGGCGAACACCGTTTTTCCATCCCCAACGGCTCGCGCTGGGGTGACATCCTTGCCGTTTCCGAGAACATCGGCGAGAAGCTCACCGGCGCCATGCGCGCCATTTCCGATAGCAACGAAGAGTTGCGCGGTGTGTTTACCGTCGACTGGAATCAGCCCGCCCCGGACGGCAGCGGGAAAAAACTCATTATCAATGAAGTCGTGCACGCCCTCATCCAGCATTTCGACGAGATCGATCTTTCCAACCAGAGCGTCCCCGCCGATATCCTGGGCCGGGCCTATGAATACCTCATCAAGCAGTTCGCCGACGACGCCGGCGCCAAGGCCGGCGAGTTCTTCACACCGCCGGAGGTGGTCGATATCCTCGTCCGCATTCTGGAACCCAAGCCCGGCGATACGATCTATGACCCCACATGCGGCAGCGGCGGCATGCTCATCCACTCGGCTGATTTCCTCACCGAGCACGGCCATCCGCCCACGGCTGCACGCTACTTCGGTCAAGAAATGAACTGGGGCAATTTCGCCATCGGCAAGATCAACTCCGTTCTTCACGGCCTGGAGGCGGATATCAAAGGCGGGGTCAGCACCATCACCGATCCCCAGTTTCTCGAAGAGGGACGGATCAGAAAGTTCTCCACGGTCCTCGCCAATTTCCCTTTCTCCGACGAATTTTGGTGGCTCCGTCCCGAGCAGCAGACGGACGACAAGAAGAAGAAAGACAAATTGAAGAAGGAAGTATTCGGGAAAGAGGGTTACAAGGATCGCTATGGACGCTTCGGACGCGGCACCTCCTTCATGAGCCCTCCTGCCGGCTATGGTGATTACGCCTTCATTCTCCATATCCTCGCATCCCTGACGGATTCGGGCCGGGCCGGCGTGGTTTGTCCTCAGGGGGTTCTGTTCCGGGGTCAACCGGAAATTGAAGAGGAGACAGGCGAGTTCGACAAGGATGGCAATCCCAAGGTCAAACGCCGGAAGGCTGATGACGAGCACCTCATCCGCCAAGTCCTTTTAGAGTCCCGCTTCATCGACGCCGTCATCTCCCTGCCCTTGAACGTCTTTTACGGGGCGGGTGTTCCAGCCTGTCTGCTTATCCTAAGGAAAGAGAGACCGTCAGAACGACGCGACCAGGTCCTCCTCGTCTATGCGGCACGTCACTACCGGGAACTCTCCAACCAGAATGAGCTTCGCCCCCAGGACGTGATGCGTATCATTGTTTATTATCATGCATACGGCGATCCGGAGAAGGTTGCGGCACTCGTAGATTTTCATCGTGACCGACTTCATCGGCAGATCGACCAGCATGAACAAGAAGAGGTCGAAAGGATCGAGGCTGAATACCAGGATGATGCGGATAAATTGGCGGCCACTGATGCCGCCCTAACCGATGCCCGAGCCAAGCGCAAAAAGATGACCCAGAAAACCGAGCAGAAAGCGGCAGACGCAAAGATCCATGCCTTGGAAAAGCAAAGAATCAAACCTGCCGCGAAGGTCGCCCAGCGGGATGAAAAGATGGCCGAAGCCCGTCGCCGGGCCGAAGAGGACCGGCAGGCCGTCACCACCGTGGGTGAAGAGCTCGCTGCCCTTTATAACGATCCGGATGAACTCCTTAAGCACGCCCGTGTCGTTGGTCTCGACGAGATTGAGGAGAACGAATTCAACCTCAATATTCCGCGGTATGTGGCCACCTTTGAGCCGGAGCCAAGAATCGAAGTAAAGGACGCATTAGCAGCATTGCGAAAAGCAGACATTCACGTATCAGAAGCTGAGGCTAATCTAGTGTCCCTATTAGCAAAGATCGGTTATGAAAGTGTATGAGAAATCTATCAGGTTGCCAAGTCTATAAGGTCGCTGACATACCCAATGATTGGGACTGTGTTCCTCTCAAAGAGAGGATTGAATTTGCCTATGGTAAGGCATTACATGAAGAAGACCGAAAAGTCGGCACCTTCGATGTTTACGGGTCAAACGGGAAGGTCGGCAAACACTCGCAATGCCTGGTTGATGCACCAGGCATCCTCGTGGGCAGAAAAGGAACTGTTGGAGCAGTCCACTATGCAGATCAACCATTTTGGCCGATCGACACAGTCTATTTTATCCGCACCGTAGCAAAGGACAATTTTCGCTATATTTTCCATGTTTTAAATTACTTGCCCCTGCAGAAACTGAATGCCGCCACCGGTGTTCCAGGGCTTTCTCGCCGCGATGCCTATGCACTTCGAGGCGCTTTTCCTCTCCCGAAAGAACAGGAAGCCATTGCCCGAGTCCTCGACACTATGGGCACGATAGTTGAGCGCTTGCGGGAAGCAGTCAAGCGCGCGGGAGACCTTCGAAAAGCTTTAATTCAGGCATCGTTCAGCTTTGAACTGTGCAGCGAGCCACTGATGGATACTGAATATGGCCGAATACCGAGAACATGGGAATGGGTTAAAGGTAAGAAAACCTTCGTCATTCTAAGTGGTGGTACAAACGAAAGCTCTATAAGGTTTCCTAAAAATCAAATCGAATCTGATGCATGGTTCATGAAGGTTGATGACTTCAACAATCCTGCTAACCGAAGATCAATTGCACATACAAAGATTGGGTTCCAGACTGCCGCTAATCCTAAGATCAAGCTTCTACCGAGTGGTACGGTGATTATCGCTAAGCGAGGAGCAGCGATTCTGAAGAATCGGGTTAGAACATCCATTGTGCCATTGGTCCTCGATCCAAACCTAATGGGTATTCAGATGTGCGATGACATCATGCCTGATTTTTTTGCATACCAATTGGAATGGATGAATTTATCTCGTTTTTTGGAGGATTCTGGTATTCCTCAACTAAACAATAAAGATCTCTATCCTCGACATTTTCTCAGGGCACCTGAAGACGAGCAAAAGAAAATCGTTTCTGTGATTAAAACCTCAGAGAGTCATGAAAATGCTTTATTACATCAATTGGATACTTCCGAAACACTGAAACTCGCCCTTATGCACGATCTACTGACCGGCAAGGTGCGCGTCAATCACGCGATTGATCAAATACTTTCTCTGGAGGCATCATGACGGAGCGGGGTTATGTCGAACTTCCGGTTCTCCGGTGGCTTTCCGGCAATGGGGCCGCTGATCCCTCGGACAAAGGGCTTGGGTGGACATATCGCGACGAATCGATAATGGAAGAATTCGACCGACCCATCGAAGATCCGCTTGTCGAGCCGATTCTGATAGATGCGATTATCCGCATAAACCCGGATGTCAAGACGAAAGCCCAGGCGAACCTGGCCGTGACGGCCCTCCGCAAGGCCATGTCCCATCCGGATAAACTGACGGCAAACCGAAACACCCTCGATCGGCTCCGGGACGGAGCCACCGTTGAACTCCTCCCCGGTGAGTCGGCAAAGACCGTCCGTTTCATCGAATTCGACCCCGCCAAGCAGAACCTAAACGACTATACGGCAACCAACCAGTACCGCATCCAGGGTGTCCGGGAGTGTCGCGACGACACGGTTCTGCTTGTAAACGGTATTCCTCTCGTTATCGCTGAGTACAAGAGCTACATCACCGGGGGCAAGGACTGGACGGAGGGGGTACGTCAACTGCACCGTTATCAGCGTCAGGCGCCTCTCATGCTTACGCCGAACGTCTTTTGCATCGCTGCGGACGAGGACGAATTCCGTTATGGAACTATCCTCTTCCACGATGCCAGCAGGGAGGAGATCGAGCGGCATATGGACTGGTGGGGAAGATGGCTCAGCCTCTATCCCGACCACAAGGGCTATTGGAATGACCCTGCTGCCGGCGAGCCGGATGATCCGTTGGAAATCCCGGTAAAGGGGCTGCTCCGTCTCAAGCCCTGCCATGTCATCGATTTTCTCCAACACTTCGTGGTGTTTGAAACAAAAAAGGGCAAGGTCACCAAGAAGATCGCCCGTTACCAGCAATTCGAAGCCGTCAACGACATCGTGGACCGTACCGTATCTCTGATCGGCAAACCTGTCAAAGCCCAGGATCGGACGGGGCTGATCTGGCATACCCAGGGATCCGGAAAATCGCTGACAATGATCTTTGCCGCCTACAAGCTCCGGAGGCACGCAGCCTTGAACAATCCCACCGTCCTGATCGTCGTGGACCGCAGGGATCTGAAAACGCAGCTTGCCGACGATTTCGACGCCTGCGACTACCCCAGCGTGGAAAAGGCGCTGGGCGTCGATGATCTGAAGAAAAAACTCCGAACCGACTGGCAGGGAACTGCCGTCACGACTATCCAGTCGTTTCAACGGATGGACAAGCTATCCCCACGCGAAAGGGACAACATCATCAGCCTGGTGGATGAATGCCACCGCTCCCAGAAAGGCAAAGGCAAGGAAGGCTTCGCCATGACGATGCGGGTGAAACTGCCCAACGCCTTCCGCTTCGGCTTGACCGGAACGCCGATCGACCGGACGATGACGAACACCCACCGCGATTTTGGACCAATGACGGATGGGGAACAGGAGCGCTATCTCAGCTATTACGGCATCAAACGGTCGATCAAGGACGGTGCCACCCTGGAGGTCCATTACATCCGAGACAAGGTACCCTTCAGCGTTGAAGACAAGCCCCTCAGCATCGGTTTCGAGGAGATTTGCGAAGAGATGGAGATTGATGACGAGGAGGCCAAGGATCTTGTCCAGCGCAAGAAATCCCAGTGGAAGGAGCTCGCCCGGCATAAGGACCGAATCAATATCGTCCTTGATAAAATACTGGAACATTTTCTTACCCATCCCGATCCCAACGGCTTCAAGGCGCAGCTCGTTGCCGTGGACCGGCTTGCCTGCGTAAGATACAAAGACGCCCTCGACACCAAACTCAAGGAACGAGGCCTGCCACCGGAATGGTCCGACGTCATCATCTCTGCCGGCCAGAACGACGAGCCGGAATTGGAGCGGTTCCACTACACGAAGCAGAAATCGGATGAGCTGATCGACTATTTCAAACTGACACCCACGGAATGGGAACAATGGAATCGGGAAATACATGGCGACGACTGGACGCGCTGGCGACCGCCCCTGAAGATCTTGATCGTTTGCGACCGGCTGTTGACGGGTTTTGACGCCCCCATAGAACAGGTGATGTATCTGGACAAGCCGCTTCGCGATCATAATCTCCTCCAAGCCATCGCACGGACCAACCGACCCCTTCCCACAATGGACAAGCGGACAGGGCTCGTGGTGGATTATTTCGGCGTATTCCAGAATCTTGAGAAGGCTTTGAACTTCGATGAGAACATCCGCGAAGAGTCACTCATCGACTGGGATGCCTTGAAAGCCATGGTTCCGGGAGAAGTCGATCGTTGCATGCAGCTCTTCGAAGAAATCAAGATAGAGGACACACGGGAATGCCTGCTGGCCGCATTGCGTCGTCTGCGCCACCCCGACGCGGCCAAAAATTTCGAACATAACTTCAAAAGCCTGGAAAGGTTATGGGAAGCTGTTGCGCCCGATCCCTGTCTCTACGACTACCGCCATAAATATAACTGGTTGTGCGGTATCTACATCGCCCACAAGCGACGACAGGGAGGCGCAAAAACAACCTACGGCGAATTGGCGGCGAAGACCCGTCAACTCATCGAGGAAAACATGACCTTTGTGAATCTGGCGGAAAACCTGCCGGTATTCAAAATCGATTCCAACTACATGACAAACCTTGAAGACCTCCCGTCACCCGCCGACAAGGCGGCAGCACTTGAGGCCAGCCTGACCCGGGAACTATCGGAGGACGATGCAGGTTTCACCTACCGGGAACTCGGAGAGCGGCTCAAGCGGATCAAGGAACGCAAAGACGCCAGTGACGAGGCGGCGGCCAAACGTCTCCGGGAGCTTCAGAAGATTGCGGAAGAGACCGCAAACATCAAGACGGAACCGGAAAGGTTGAATCTTACGAAGCCAGGCGAATATGAACTCTTCGCCGTTCTACGCGCTCACACGGCATCGGATAACGAAAGCTATATCGCTGAATCGGCGCGGCGGATGGTTGCAGAGTTGCGGGTAAATCGGCTGCTCCCGGCAGGCTGGAGCCATTCCAAAGGCGGGCGACAAAAGGTGGAGCGCTTCTTGCTGGCAGAGTCATGGAAACTCCCCTATGCGGCTTTGGGGTTGGGCACAGATGATCCGCATCCTCCCTTCTTGAAAGCAGCGGTGAATGAACTTGCCAAAACGGACCAAAGGAACTGAAGGTATGATGCAGGAATCTTCTCGACAGAAAATCGACCTGGACGGCTGGAAAATGGATTATCGCCTGGTGCAATCGAAGTCCGCGCGCAAACTGAGGGTGCGCGTGGGGATTGATGGTGTTGAAGTGCTGCAGCCCGAGGGGAGAGATTTTCCTGAAGTTGAAAAGTTTCTTAAGTCAAGCTCCGATTGGATTATGAACCAATTGGAGAGGGTTGAACGACTCCGGTTGGTGCGGAAGCCTGTTCTCAAAAAGGGCGGCGCGATCCTTTTTCGTGGTGTAATGACGCCTGTACGGGTTGAAGTAAAGGCTCGGCGCAAGGGAACGAACAAGGTCATCTTTGAAGATGGCGAGCTGAAAATCATTCTGGGCATGCAGTCGAATACGTCTGCGGCAGCCAGCCTTGAAAACTGCCTGAGGAAAAAGGCTAAAGAAGAAATCCGAAAACAGATTGATGTCTTGACAGCAAAGCTGGGGAAGTATCCTCATAAGATCTATGTCATGGGCCAAAAAACAAAATGGGGAAATTGCTCGGCCCTCCAAAATCTTTCGTTTAACTGGCGGCTTATCATGGCACCCAATTTCGTCCTCCGATACTTGGTCACCCATGAGGTTGTTCATCTGGAGGTGCCCGATCATTCCAAAAGATTTTGGCTGACGGTGCAGAGCCTATGCCCAGAGATGGATCGGGCCAGGCAATGGCTGGTTGCTAATAGCGATCGGTTGATGATGGATATTCGACGGCTCTTTTAACTTATGTTCAAAAGTGAGCATCAACCACCATCCCCCCTGCCTGTGTGAACGGGCATTCCTCCCCGAATCCGGCGACGAGCCGCACCCGAACAACGGCGACCCGCTGATCAGCATCGAATCGCAGCAAATCCTCGCCGACTTCGACAAACCCAAATATTCGTATTGACACCGCATAGCAGTTTGTCTATAAGGAAATCGGATTTCGTTATAGACAAACCACTTTGTGAATAGCCGGTGATAGACAAGATGAAACCCTTTGAAACTCAAACGCTTCCGATAGAGACCATCCAGTGGGATTCCCTGATCCCGATGATCGGCAGGGCGAATCGCTCCCTAGCCCATTTTGATGGTGTTCTCTACGGCGTGACCAATCCGGATATTCTGCTTTCGCCCCTGACCACCCAGGAAGCGGTTCTATCCTCGAAGATCGAAGGGACGCAGGCCACATTGGGAGAGGTTCTACGATTCGAAGTAGGGGATGCGCCACGGGAAGAATCCAGGGTCCATGACATCGAAGAGATCATGAATTATCGGCGAGCGATGCGCCTGGCCGAGCAGGAATTGAAGACTCGCCCCTTTTCCTTGAACCTCCTGAGGGATCTTCACGCTGTCCTTCTGGATGGAGTTCGCGGAAAATTCAAGGCACGGGGCCGATTCCGGACAACGCAGAACTGGATCGGAACGCCGGGATCGCCGATCGAAGAGGCGCACTTTGTCCCTCCCGCACCCGAAAATGTGTTCCCGTGTCTTGAGAACTGGGAGAAATATTATCATTTCGATCGCCCCGATCCCTTGGTCCAACTGGCGATCCTCCACGGACAATTTGAACTGATCCACCCGTTTCTGGATGGAAACGGCCGGTTGGGGCGGATGATCGTTCCCCTGTTTCTCTTCGAACGGAACCTGATTTCCAGTCCGGTATTCTATATATCCGCCTACATCGAGGAACACCGGGAGGAATACGTGGCAGGTCTTCGCCTTCTGGGTGAAAAAGCTCCGGAAGCCTGGACAAGGTGGATCGGGTTTTTCCTGACGGCTTTGGAAAGGCAGTCCCGAGAGAATTCAAAGAAGGCGAAACAAATCATCGATCTGTATAACACGCTGATGGAACGTATCCTTCATCTCACCCATTCCCGCTATGTCATCCCTCTTTTGGACAGCCTCTTTGATCAACCGATTTTCACCAGCTCTCTGCTGCAATCCCGCGCCGGTATGCCGGGTCTGCCCATGATCATGAACATGCTGGGAAAGCTGAAAAAGGCGGGGATCGTCACCGTATTGAGGGAAGGCAAAGGGCGCAGGTCACAAATCCTGGCGCTTGCCGAACTGATCAACATCTGCGAAGATAAAAAGCTGTTTTGACAAAAGCACAAAGATGACCTGGAAGCAAAAAAAGAGATGCCTGGATCTTCTCGCCGGTGAGGAGGGCTGGTCCCGGAAGGTCTGGGGAGAACCCCTGACGGTCTGCCTCGCCTACCCGAACCTTTACCGGACGGGGATGTCCAACCTCGGTTTTCAGGCCGTCTATGCGCTGATCAACAGTCATCCCGCCTGCCTGTGCGAACGGGTATTCTTCCCCGAACCCGGCGACGAGGCGCGTCCGGACGACGGCGTCCCCCTGATCAGCATTGAGTCGCAGCGGCCCCTCGCCGATTTTGATATGGTCGCCTTCTCACTCTCCTTTGAGAACGATTATCCGCAAATCCTCCGGATGCTTTCGATGGCGGGAATCCCCATCGAGGCCGCGGCGCGGGGGAAGAAGGACCCCCTGGTCATCGCGGGCGGCATCGCCGCCACCCTGAACCCCGAGCCCCTCGCCGACTTCTTCGATCTCTTCCTCCTCGGCGAAGGCGAAGCGGTGCTCCCCGGATTTCTCGATCTGGCGGCCTCCCTCCGGCGGGATTTCCCCCGGGAGGCGTTCCTCGCCCGGATCCAGAAGGAGATCGCGGGGGCCTACGTCCCCCGGTTTTATCAGGTCACCACCGCGGAGGACGGGCGCATCACTGCCCGGGAACCGGTCGATCCCGCCTTTCCCCGGCGGATCGTCCGGCCGTGGTCCCCCGACCTCGACGCCTTCCCGACCGAACAGGGCATTACCACCGCGGATACCGAGTTCGGCGGCATGTTCCTCACCGAAGTCAGCCGGGGATGCCGGCGGGGCTGCCGTTTCTGCGCCGCCGGTTTCGTCTGCCGGCCGGCGCGTTTCCGGAGCGCCGCGGCGCTGGCGCCCTCCTTCCGGCGGGGACTCGAAAAGAAAAAAACGATCGGCCTTCTGGGAACGGCCGTCTCCGACCACCCCGCCCTCATCCCGCTGTGCCGTGCCATTCTGGCCGCGGGCGGATCCGTGGCCGTCGGATCTCGCCGCCTGGACCGCCTGAGCGGACCCATGGCGGCGCTCCTGAAGGAAACCGGCGTGGAGACCATCTCTTTCGCCCCCGAGGCCGGCTCCCAGCGCCTCCGGGATGTGATTCGCAAGGGGATCACCGAAGGGGAAATTTTTTCAGCAGTGGAAAAACTCATGGAATGTGATATGATCCAGGTGAGGCTTTATTTCATGGTGGGCCTCCCGACGGAAATGGATGAGGATATGGATGCCATCGTCCGGCTGGTCAAGGGGATGGAGCATCACGCACGCCGGTATTCGAAAGGCAGGAAAGGGTTCCGGCGTCTGACGCTCAGCATCAACCAGTTCATCCCCAAACCCGGCACCCCCTTCCAATGGCACCCGCTCACGGATACGGCGGTCGTCAAACGGAGGATCCGGCGGATCACCGACGCCCTGCGCGGCGAGAAGGCGGTCCGGGTCATCCACGATATCCCGAAGTGGAATTACATCCAGGCCCTGCTCTCGCTGGGCGACCGAACGGTGGGCAGGCTCCTGCTGGCGGTCCATCGGCGGGGAGGCAACTGGGCGAACGCCTTCCGGGAGGTGAACGTGAATCCCGACTTCTACGTTTACCGCCGGAAGGGAACCGAGGAGATCCTGCCGTGGGATTTCATCGACCACGGCACTGAAAAGGCATTCCTCATCAGCGAATACCGGAAGGCGCTGTCCGGGCCGCCGGGGACCGATTCTGTCCCCATAAGCAAGGAGACAAAACCATGACCACCGTTCCGATGCCCCAGTCCCAGATGAGACAGATGAAAGGCGTGATCTTCTTCATCGCCGTGATGGTCCTCTTGATGATCTTTCTCCGAATCATCGGCCTGATCACCGAGTGGTTCTGGTTCCAGGAGGTGGGTTACCGGACGATCTTTACCGTGACCCTCCTCGCAAAGATCAAGACCGGCGCCCTCTTCGGCGCGGGCTTCTTCATCATTTTCTGCGGCAATCTCCTGATCGCGCTTCGCCTGTCGCGGGTGCCCCTCTTCGGCGACCAGGCAGGTGTGGCAGGGTTCCGCATCCCCCTGCAGGAGATGGGGCCGGGCCTTCTCAAGATCCTGATCCCCATCGGCGCCCTCCTATTCGCCCTTTTCGCCGCCACCAACGGATCCGCCCAGTGGGAAAACCTTCTGCTCTTCCTGAATCCCTCCCCCTTCGGTGTCTCCGACCCGCTCTTTAAGAGAGATGTCGGCTTCTATGTCTTCCGGTTCCCATTCCTCCTCCACATCTACGGCTGGCTGAAGTTCGTCCTGCTGGTGACGGCCGCGGCGACCGGGTTCCTCTATCTGATCCGGCGATCTTTTCTGTTCATCCCGCCCCGGATCTGGAAGATTGCCCCGGCCGCACGGATTCACCTGGCGCTCCTCGTCGCCCTCTTCTTTTTCTGGGGCGTCTTCGGAACCTGGCTTGACCTCAACGATCTGCTCTTCACGAAACGGGGGGTGGTCTTCGGCCCGGGCTACACCGACGTGACCACGCAGCTCTGGGTCCTGAAATTCATGATGGGGCTCTACGCCCTCGCCGGGCTATCCGCGATCTTCTTCGCCGTCCGTCCGGACTGGCGTTTCCCGGCGGTCGCCGTTCTGCTCCTCATCGCCGTGTCCGTCCTGGGCCGGGGGATCTACCCCTCCCTCATCCAGAAGTTCCAGGTCATTCCCAACGAGATCGTCGCCGAAACCCCCTACATCGAGAAGAACATCCGGTATACGCGCCTCGCCTACGGACTGACCCAGATCGAGGAACAGGAGTTTCCGACGGAGGATAATCTGACGGCGAAAGACCTGGAGAAGAACAACCTGACCATAAAAAACATCCGTCTCTGGAACCATGGGCCTCTCCTGCAGACCTACAGCCAGCTTCAGGAGATGCGAACCTACTACAAGTTCACCGGCGTCGACAACGACCGCTACACGATCAACGGTGAATACCGTCAGGTGATGCTTTCTCCGCGGGAGATCTCCTATGCGGCGCTGCCGTCCCGCACCTGGGTCAATGAGCATCTCGCCTACACGCACGGCTACGGCGTCGTCCTGGGACCCGTGAACCGCATCTCCCCCGAGGGGCTCCCGGAATTCTTCATCAAGGACATCCCTCCGGTCTCGACGACGTCCATCAAGGTGACCCGTCCGGAGATCTACTTCGGGGAGAACTCCAACGAGTATGTCTTCGTCAAGACCAAAATGCCGGAGTTCGACTACCCGGTCGGCGACAAGAACGTTTACGCCCGCTACGAAGGAAAGGGCGGGGTTCCTCTCTCCTTCCTGAAGAAGCTGATCTTTGCGGTCCGTTTCGGCTCCATCACCCTGCTGCTGTCCGACGACATCACCTCCGACAGCCGGGTGATGTACCATCGCAATGTCCGCGAACGGGTCTCCATGATCGCCCCCTTTGCGCACCTGGATGCGGACCCGTATCTCGTCATCTCGCCGGAGGGGCGCCTCCTGTGGTTCATCGACGGCTACACGGTCACGGACCGTTTCCCTTATTCTGAGCCGACCCCGCAGATGGGCAACTATATCCGCAACACCTTGAAGGCGGTGGTCGATGCCTATGACGGAACGGTTCAACTCTACGTCAGCGATCCGACCGATCCCATCATGCAGACCTACAGCCGGATCTTTCCGGGCGTCTTCAAGCCGATGGGCGAGATGCCGGAGGCGCTCCGGAGCCAC
>JAPLJW010000086.1 GCA_026388365.1 Deltaproteobacteria bacterium
CGTCGCCTCCTGCTCCAGGCCTGGGCGGGCGGTCTGTTTGCCGTTCCGCTGCTGCTCGCCGGATACGGCGCGTCCCATGCCGGCCGGAGAAACGACATCCAATAGTTCACCCTGCCCTTCGGCTGCCCCCTCAGGGTGGTTCAGCTCACCGACATCCATGCCGGCATCTTCATGAACCGGGGACAGATGCGGTACTATGTCGACCAGGTGATCTCGCTGCAGCCGGACCTGTTCGTGCTGACCGGGGACTACGTCTCGAACTCGCTCTCTTTTCTCCCGGCCTGCATGGAAGAGATGGCCCGGGTCCGCGCCCGGTACGGAACCTTCGCCACGCTCGGAAACCATGAACACTGGTACGGGTCGCTGATCGAGCTCCGGGCGATCTTCCGGCGGTACGGGGTGCCGCTTTTGAACAACGAACACCGGATCATCCGGACCGACACGGGCCGGTTCGCGGTCATCGGAATCGACGACCTCCGCACCGGCGAAGGCAACTTGGAGGCCGCCTTGTACGGGCTCGATCCCGCCATCCCGGGACTTCTGCTGTCGCATCGCCCGGAGATCTTCCCCCGGGCCGCCGCGCTCGGCATTCCACTGACCCTCTCGGGCCACTATCATGGGGGGCAGATCAAACTGGGACTGCCGGGGGGAGGAGGAGTCAGCCTGGCCCACCTCCGCACCCCGTACGTCGAGGGGTTGTTCCGGATCGGGGCCGCGCGGCTTTACGTCAGCCGTGGGATCGGCACCACATTCACGCCGGTTCGGCTGAACGCGCCGCCGGAGATTACCCTGCTTCACCTGTATAACAACATCCAGAGGTGCGGCCACAATCCCGATCGCAATCCCGAGAAGTCCATCGACAGCAATGACAGCCGCAAAACCGGGAGGCGCCATAACAATCTCAACCTCAATATAGAAAACCTGAAAGAGAGGAAGAAGGAAAACAGGATAGCGTGAATCGTGGGTGAGATATCAGAGTCCGCATTGACAGCTTCCTGCTATACGTAACAATCGGTTGATCTCCGTTTTGAATCATCCCCTAAAAGCAGCATCGAAGCGCTTCATAAACTTCTGAAACGCCTTGCATGCGTGATCCGATCGTCATTATTAAATTATGATATTCGTACTGCCATTTTTAATCTTCCTGAGCCCATTGCAAAACCCGTTTATTCCGTTACCCCGGCGAACCCCGGATCAGCGTCCGGAATTCGCCGGAATGACACAGAAGGACTTTTTCATATTCAGCCGAAGGCCAATTCGAATGCATTCCGGATGAGTTCGATCCGATGCCCTGCGGGCAGCAGTTTCACCGCGACGACATCAAACCTTGCCGGGCGGCGGCACAAATGTTTTTCTTCGAGATAATGCATGGCTATCCGGGAGATCTTCCTCTGCTTCTGATGGCCGACGGCCAGTTGCGGATCTCCGTACGCATCGGAGCGCCGGCTCTTGACCTCGACAAAGACCAGCGTCTCCCCCTCCTCTGCCACGATATCGATCTCTCCGAAAATACAACGGTAATTGCGTTCAACGATCCGGTACCCGGCTTCCGCGAGATAAGCCGCCGCCAGTTCTTCGCCCCTTTTTCCTGTGCGCATTCGCATGAGCGACATGGTTGCCGGCCTCGTAAAAAATCGTCACACCCGTGAAAACCGCTCTCCAGACTGTTACGGGTTCCAGGCTTTCGCCGGGACGACGTCTGGATTTCGGTGCCTGTCCCGGACTTTGATCCGGAATTCGCCGGAATGAAAGTTGCGGGGCATTGTTGACTTTTTCAGAGCTGAAGTTTTTCATTGACCGGCAGACCGTCGATCCCGGCGACCCGGAAAGAACGGCGGTGAATCTTGGAACGGCCGAATTTCAGGATCGCCTCGCGATGCTCCCGCGTGCCGTATCCCTTGTTTCGAAGAAAATTGTACTGTGGAAACTGTCGGTGGTACATCTCCATCAGCCGATCCCGCGACACCTTCGCCACGATGGAAGCCGACGCTACGGATAAGCTCAGTGAGTCGCCGCGGATGATGGTTTCCTGGGGGATAACGAGATCGATGCGGTTGAGACCGTCGATCAGGAGATAATCGGGAGAAGGGGAAAGTTCGAGAACCGCGTCCTTCATGGCCAAGAGCGTCGCCTGCAGGATATTCAAGGCGTCGATCATGGGCGCCTCGACGACGCCGATGCCGATGGAAACCGCATCCCGCTCAATGACCTCGTAGAGCCTTTCCCTCCGTCGGGAAGAGAGCTTCTTGGAATCGGTGATCTCGGGATGTTCATACCCGGGTGGCAGAATCACAGCGGCGGCAATGACGGGTCCCGCCAGCGGGCCGCGACCCGCCTCGTCAATCCCGGCGATGATCCGATAACCGCATCCGCGGGCCTTGCTTTCGAAGCTGTTCATCCCTTTGGCTTTGAGCCCCGGGCAATCCTGCCCCGCTGCCTGTGATCACAACCCTGCGGGGTGATTCCCGGAAGGATTACGACCTCCCGGCTTCCTTGATCTTGGCCTGCTTGCCCCTCAGGCTCCGCAGGTAATACAACCGGGAACGCCTGACCTTGCCCCGGGTGGGTCGATGGAGGGGGAATGGAGCGGGAAGGTCTTCTCGACCCCGACCCCGTAGGAGATCTTCCGAACGGTGAAGCTGGACCGGACGTCCCCCCTTCTCCTGCGGATCACGACCCCTTCAAAGGCCTGAATACGCTGCTTCTGACCTTCCACGATCCGGACGAATACCTTGATGGTATCCCCCGTATTGAAGTCGGGGATATCTCCCCGCATCTGTTCTTTTTCCAGCATTTCCATGACATTCATAAACCTGAACTCCTTCTTAAGCCCTTGCGGTATTTTTTTTCAAACCATTTTCATGAACATTTCTATTCAAATCCTTCAGCCAGCCATCTTTTTTCTTCCGCCGTCAGAACCTTCTCCTGGAGCAGATCGGGTCTTTTTTCCCTTGTCCTCAAGAGGGCCTCCCTGCGTCGCCATGCCTCAATCTCCCGGTGATTCCCGGAGAGAAGCACCTCGGGAACCCCCCATCCCCGATACTCGACGGGCCGCGTATAATGGGGATATTCCAGAAGCCCCATGGAAAAGGAGTCCAACGAAGCGGATTCGCAATTTCCGAGCACCCCCGGCACGAGCCGGGCAACGGCGTCCACAATCACCATGGCCGACAGCTCGCCTCCCGTCAGAACATAATCACCGATGGAGATTTCACGGTTGACCAGATGTGTGACC
>JAPLJW010000177.1 GCA_026388365.1 Deltaproteobacteria bacterium
AGCCGTCGCGGAGGGCGTTTTTTGTCTCCTCGGGTTTTTTGTAATAGCCCGTCATGAGCTGAGGCCCCTTAATGCAGATCTCGCCCGCTTCGCCGGCCGGAATCTCATTCGTTCCGGTTTCCAGATCGACGATCTTCAGATCCGTATTGGGCAGCGGCACGCCGACGGTCCCCGGCTTTGCCTTTCCCTTCCAGGGGGTGCAGGTGGCGAAGGCGGTGTTCTCGGTGAGACCGTAAACGTCGCAGATCTCCCGGCCGGTCAGCTCCTTGAGCTGTCTGATCGTGTCCGGTGCGAGCGGCGCCGCCCCGCCGAAGAATCCCTTGATAAACGAGAGATCCATCTTCTGGAACTCCTCCCGGTTCAAGAGTCCGACGAAGATCGTCGGGACGCCGGGAAGGAAGCCGGGCTGGCAGGCCTTGAGCATCTCGATGATGATCCCCGGCTCCGGCCGCGGGATCATGATGCTCGTCCAGCCCGTCCAGATGGGGATGTTCTGGCTCACCGAGTAGCCGGCGGAGTGGAAGATGGGATAGACCCCCATGAGGGTCTCCTCGCCGTCCTTGAGATCCGGGAACCAGGCGAGGAACTGCTGGAGGACGCCGCAGATGTTCGCATGGGTCAGCATCGCCCCCTTGCTCACCCCGGTCGTCCCGCCGGTGTAGATGAAGGCGGCGACATCCTCCCACCGGGCGGCGATGGGGACGGGGTCGTCCGGGTACTTTCCGATGAGGTCGAGGAAGGGGTGGATGCCCGGTCCCGGGACGACCTTCCGGTACATCGCGCGCTTCACGAAGGGGTAGAGCTGTTTTTTCGGGAAGGGGAGGTAGTCGTTGATATGGCAGGGGATGATCGTCTCGATCTTCGTTGCGGGCTTGATCTTCAGCGCCCGGGGGAGCAGAAGGTCGAGCGTTACGAGGAAGCGCGCGTCGGAGTCGTCGAGCTGGTGTTCCAGCTCCCGCTCCGTGTAGAGGGGGTTGTTCATCACGGTGACCGCGCCCAGCCGGTAGCAGGCGTGGTTGGCAATCACGAGTTGGGGGAGGTTTGGCATGAGCATCGCCACCTTGTCCCCCGCCCGGACACCGAGGGCCTCGAGCGCCCGGGTGAAGCGGTTGACCAGGGATTCCAGTTCGGCAAAGGTGATTTTCCGGCCCATGAAGTAGAAAGCCGTCCGGTCGGGGAAGCGCCCGGCCGTCCTCTGGAGGACCTCCGCGATGGTGATCTTTTCCGGCTCGATCGCCGGCGGGACACCCGGTGCGTAGGATTTGTGCCAGATTCTCTCGAACGCCATAAACGCCTCCTTTGATGGGGGGTCCGCGGTTCATGGGACGTCGTCGTGCTGCAACTTTATCTTGAGCGGTATTTATGACATAAGGGGCTCTTGATTTCAACAACGTTTTCAGCATAGGGTTCAAATCGGATCATTTACGTTTTTCTTTCGTCCGGGGAAATCATGAGCTTAGAAAAAGGTCGGAACAATTCCGAAGAGGCCGTTTTTCAGGTCCGGGACCTCACGAAAATATACCGAATGGGGGAGGTGGAGGTGCACGCCCTGCGGGGCATTCAGATGGAACTCTACGCCGGCGAACTGGTCGTTTTGCTCGGACCGTCGGGGAGCGGGAAATCCACCCTGCTCAACATCCTGGGCGGTCTCGATACGGCGACCCACGGCTTTGTGTCGTACCGGGGCCGGGACCTGACGAAGGCGGGCGAGCAGGAGCTGACGGAATATCGCCGCTTCCACGTCGGATTCGTCTTTCAGTTCTACAACCTGATCTCCAGCCTCACGGCCAGGGAGAACGTGGCGGTGGTTACCGAGATCGCGCCCAATCCGATGGTTCCGGAGGAGGCCCTGGCCCTGGTCGGCTTGTCCGATCGGCTGGACCATTTCCCGGCCCAGCTTTCCGGCGGCGAGCAGCAGCGCGTGGCGATCGCCCGCGCCATATCCAAAAACCCGGAGGTCTTGCTCTGCGACGAACCCACAGGGGCGCTCGATTCCAAGACCGGCATCGTGGTGCTTGAAGCCCTGGAACAGGTCAACCGCCGGCTGGGCACGGCCACGGCGATCATCACCCACAACGTGGACATTGCCGGCATGGCCGACCGGGTCATCCATCTGAGCAACGGCAGAATCACGGAAGTGACGGCAAACCGGGTGAAGAAATCCGCAAGCGAACTCCAGTGGTGAGAATGTGAAGGCGCTGGACCGAAAACTCTGGCGGGATCTGTGGCACATGAAGGGGCAGGTGTTTGCCATCACGCTCGTGGTGATGAGCGGCGTGGCGACCTTCATCATGTTCATCAGCACCATGGATTCCCTGAACCTCACCCGGAACCGGTTTTACCGGAATTACAGTTTCGCCGACGTTTTCGTGCACCTGAAAAGGGCGCCGGAAAGCCTGAAGGAGAAGATCAAAAACGTTCCCGGGGTCCATCAGGTCGAAACCAGGGTTTCCGCCTATGTCAAACTTTCGATCGACGGCTACGACGAACCGGTCAACGCCCGAATCATCTCCATCCCCGACGACGGCAATCCGCTGCTGAACCGTCTCTTCATCCGCAAGGGCAGGCTGGCCGACCCCGCGAAGGACAACGAAGTGGTCATCAATGAAAACTTTGCCCAGGCGCACGGTTTCAATCCCGGCGATTCATTTGCGGCAATCATCAACGGCAGATGGAAGCGGCTGACGATCACCGGCATCGCCCTCTCGCCGGAGTTCGTGCTGCTGATGAAGCCCGAGGCCATGAGCCCCGATTTCAAGCACTACGGTGTTCTCTGGATGAGCCGCAAGGCCCTCGGCAAGGCGTATGATATGGAAGGGGCATTCAACAGCGTGGCATTGACCCTCCATCGGGACGCCGCATTGAGCGACGTGCTGCGCGAGGTGGATCAGATCGTGGGGCTCTACGGCGGATTCGGCGCCTACGGGCGCAAGGACCAGATATCGCACCGTCTGCTCAGCGAGGAATTCAAGCAGCTCCAGACCAGTTCGAAAATATTCCCCACCATCTTCATCTGCGTTGCGGCCTTCCTGCTCAACGTGGTGATGAGCCGGACGATCAACACGCAGCGCGAACAGATTGCCGCGCTGAAGGCCTTCGGCTACCACAACTTCGATATCGGCCTCCATTACGCGAAGCTGGTGGTTCTGATGATCCTTCCCGGCCTCATGCTCGGCATTGCCGGGGGGATCTGGTTCGGCCGCCTCCTGGGCGACATTTACATGGCCGTCTATCGTTTCCCGTTTTTGATTTATACCCTCCATTCCGGAGTGGTCATTGCGGTCGTGCTGATCGCGATTGCCTCGGCCCTCGCAGGAACCCTGCACACCCTCCGGCGGGCGGCCGGGCAGCCCCCCGCCGAGGCCATGCGGCCCGAGGCCCCGGCTCAATACCGGATGTCGCTGATCGAAAGGCTGGGCGTCGGCCGCCGGCTTTCGCAACCGTCGCGGATCATCGTTCGGAATATCGAACGCAAGCCGATCCGGACCGTTCTTTCGATGATCGGCATCGCCGCCGCCTGCGCCACCATGATCTCCAGCGGTTTTTTCAAGGATTCGGTCAACCATATGGTGAATGTGCAATTCGTTCTCTCCCAGAAGGAGGACATGACCGTCGCTTTCACCGAACCCGCGTCGCGCAGGGCGCTCTATGAGCTCCAGGAGATCGAAGGGGTCCGATACGCCGAACCCTACCGGAATGTTCCGGTGAAACTGATCCACGGCCACCGCAGCTACAAAACGGCGATCAACGGGATCGAACCGGAGAGCCGCCTCCATCTGTTGCTGAACACCCGTCTCAAGTCCGTGGCGTTGCCGCCCTCAGGGATCCTGCTGACCGACCACCTGGGCAAGATCCTCGGCGTGCGCGCCGGGGAACTGCTGACGGTCGAACTCCTCGAAGGATCCCGATCGATCCGGCAGGTGCCGGTGGTCGCCCTGACAAAGCAGTACCTCGGGGTCATGGGATACATGGACATCAGGGCGCTGAACCGCCTGCTGATCGAGGGCGATGCCATATCCGGTGCCCATCTGGTGACCGACGCCCTGCACCGGAAGAGCCTCTTTCAACGGTTTGTTCAAATGCCGCGTGTTTCCGGAACGGTCGTCCGGAACGATGAAGTCCGCAATTTTCTTGAGGTGCAGGCCAAAGGGATGCTTTTTTTTACGTTTATTGCTACACTCATGGCGTGCTTCATCTCCTTCGGCGTGGTTTACAACAATGCCCGGATCACGTTTTCGGAGCGGAGCCGGGAACTCTCCAGCCTCCGGGTTCTGGGCTACACGCGGGGCGAAATATCGTACATCCTCCTGGGGGAACTGGGGCTGATCACGCTGGCCGCCATCCCGCTGGGCTTTCTGATGGGGTACTGGCTCTGCGGGTATATTGCGCAGGCGCTGGCATCCGACCTTTTCCGGGTGCCGCTGATTATAGAACCAAAGACATTTTCCCTGTCCGCGGCGGTTGTTCTGGCCTCGGCCTCGGTATCGGGGTTGATCGTGCGGCATAAGCTTGATCATCTCGATTTGGTAGAAGTCCTGAAAACCAGGGAGTAGGTTCATGAACCATTCATTGCGCAGAACATTGTGGATAACCGGCCTCATCCTGATCGTGATCCTGGCGATCCTTTACGGCTTCCTTCCCAGGACGCAGGAGGTTGATCTCGTCCGGCTCACGCGGGGCCCGCTCCAGGTGACGATCGAGGAAGAGGGACGCACCCGGCTCAAGGAGCGTTTTGTGATCTCGGCGCCCACCGCGGGATACCTGCGGCGCATCGAGGCCAAGGTCGGGGATCCGGTGAAGAAGGGGCAAACCGTGGCTGTCCTGGAGCCGCTTCGGTCGCAGGCCCTGGATCCCCGCAGCCGGGCGGAGGCGGAAGCCGTCGTTTCCGCGGCGGAAGCTTCGCATGCCGCCGCGGGGGAACGGGAGCGTGCGGCCATGGCGGATGCCGATTACGCGGACAAGCGATTGGCGAGGATCGCAAAGCTCTATGCCGGGGGATCCGTGGCAAAGGATCAGTTCGACCAGACGGAGTCCGAGGCCAAAAAGGCGCGGGCTGTCCAGCTCTCCGCCAGGGCGGCGGCGGATGTCGCCCGTTCCGAGATGGAGAGAGCAAAGGCAACCCTGCGGAACTTCTCCGCGGTTCAAAGAACCGGGGGGAACGTTGAGGTCGCCTCGCCCGTGAACGGCGCCGTCTTTAAAATCCATCGGGAAAGCGAGGGGGCCGTCCATGTCGGCGAACCCCTGATAGAGATCGGCAACGCCGGGAACCTCGAAGTCCGGGTGGAGGTGCTCTCCTCGGATGCGGTCCGGATCGGGCCGGGGATGGCGGTTTTGTTCAAACGCTGGGGGCGCGATGAGCCTCTTGCGGGGCGCGTGCGGCGGGTCGAGCCGGCCGGCTTTACAAAGGTGTCAAGCCTCGGCGTGGAGGAGCAGAGGGTCCTGGTGATTGTCGATATCACATCACCGCCTGAAATGTGGCGTCTCCTCGGGGATGGTTATCGCCTGGAGGCGCACTTTGTCGTCTGGGAGGGCCGGGATATCCTTCAGGTCCCTACCAGCGCCCTTTTCCGTTCCGGAAAGGAATGGTCCGTTTTTGTCGAAGAGCAGGGAAAGGCGCGCCGGCGCGCCGTGGAGGTCGGTCAAAGGACCGGCTTGACGGCCCAGATCCTTTCCGGATTGAAGGAAAACGAAAGGGTGGTGGTCTATCCCGACGACGCCATCAGCGACGGCGCCGGGATCCGGCAGCGGCAATAGGGTTTCGGGGACAGTATACGTAATGATTGCCGGAATTACCGGAGCAGACCTTCCAGATCGGCGATGCTATCAAAAACATGGTCGGGACGGACGGGTGAGGCCTCCAGGGTCTTAGCGTCGGTCACGCCGGTCATGACGAGGGCCGTCTTCATGCCCGCCTCCAGCCCCATGCGGATATCCGTTTCCAGCCGGTCGCCGATGAGGATGCAGTTCGCCGCTCCCAGTCCCATCACCTCCAGGGCCACCTGCACGGTGATGGGTGAGGGTTTTCCCACGATCACCTCCACCTTTTTCTGGGTCGTTGCCTCCAGGGCGGCAATGACCCCGGCGCAGTCGGGAAGCTCCCCGCCCTCCACGGGGCAGGTGCGGTCGGGGTTGGTGGCGATGAAGTGGGCTCCCAGCCGGATCGCCTGAAAGCCGATGTTGAGCTTCCGATAATCGAAGGTCCGGTCGAAAGCGGCCACCACGTATTCAATCTCATGGGGATCTTCGGTCAGGTGGAAACCGGCCCTGGCCATTTCCGCCACAAAGGGAAGTTCTCCCATGACGAAGACCTTCGCCTCCGGCGCAACCCTCTGCAGATAACGGATCAGCACGAAGGTCGAGTTGACCACCTCCAAAGGCGTTGTGGGGATGCCCAGTCGCGTCAGTTTGGCCGCATAGTCCTCGCGGGTGTAGAGAGGCTTGTTGGAGAGAAAGGCGACCTTTCGGCCCGCCTCCCGAAGCAGGCGGATGATCCGCTCGGCGCCGGGAATCAGGCGTTCTCCCAGATAGACCGTCCCGTCCAGATCGAAGATGAATCCCTTGAACATTTAGCCGAAGACGCCTCCCATCTTGGAGCCGGCCATGCGGTTGATGATGAACAGGCAGGCGGCGCCGAGGATGATCAGGATGAAACCAAGGGCGGCCGCCTCGTTGACGGACCCGCCGATATAGAAGTTGAAGATGCCCACCGTCATCATTTCATGTCCGGGTATGACCAGAAGCAACGTGGCCGAGGCCTCCTGAAGGGCCAGGATGAAGGAGTAGAGGGACCCCACCAGGACCCCCTTCCAGATGAGGGGGAGCGTGACGTCCTTGAAGGTTCGGGTCTTGGTGGCGCCGACGCTCTCGGCCGCCTCCTCGAAGGAGCGGTGGACGATGAGCAGCGAGGCGAAGGTCCCCCGCACCGTATAGGGGAGCCGCCGGACCGCCAGAACGATGGGGATGACGATCCAGATGCCGATGAGCGCCGTGCTCATAAGGGGAAAGGGATCCCGGAAGGCCCGCATGTAGGCGATGCCGATGCCGGTTCCCGGCAGTGCCAAAATCAGCGTGGTCAGCGAGTCGAGGACCCCCCGTCCCGGAAGTTTGGTCCGGGACATCACCCAGGCCACGGGCACCCCCACGGCGATACAGATCACGACCGATATCCCCGAGTACAGGAGGCTGTTGATGATGAACTTGGGCGTCTCGATGGCCACCCGTTCGAAATACTGGAGCGTGTACTTCACCGGAAAGGGGGTCAGCGCCCAGCCCTTGCCGAAGGAATCCAGCGCCAGACCGAGATAGGGGATAAAGGCCATGATCAGGATGAACATCA
>JAPLJW010000219.1 GCA_026388365.1 Deltaproteobacteria bacterium
GCGCTGTCCCCCGAATGGATCCCCGCCTCCTCGATGTGCTCCATGATCCCGCCGATGACCGTCGTCTCGCCGTCGGAGATGGCATCCACGTCGATCTCGATCGCATCCTCGAGAAACTTGTCGATCAGAATCGGGTGCTCGGGCGAAACCCGGATCGCCTTCTTCATGAACTCCGCCAGGGCTTCGTCGTCATAGACGATCTGCATCGCCCTTCCGCCCAGAACGTAGGAGGGCCGGACGACGACGGGATAGCTGATCCTTCCCGCCACCTTTCTCGCCTCCTCGAACGAGCGGGCCGTCCCGTTCTCCGGCTGGATGAGGTTCAGCTTCTTCAGGAGCGCCTGGAACCGCTTGCGGTCCTCCGCCCGGTCGATGCTGTCGGGCGTGGTTCCCCAGATGGGGACCCCCGCCTTCTCCAGGGGTACGGCGAGATTCAGCGGCGTCTGCCCGCCGAACTGGACGATCACCCCCTCAGGCTTCTCCCGCGCGACGATATTCAGGAGATCCTCCCGGGTCAGGGGCTCAAAGTAGAGCTTGTCTGACGTGTCGTAGTCGGTGCTCACCGTCTCCGGGTTGGAGTTGACCATGATGCTCTCGTATCCCATCTCCTTGAGCGCGAGCGAGGCGTGGACGCAGCAGTAGTCGAACTCGATCCCCTGGCCGATCCGGTTGGGGCCGCCGCCCAGGATCATCACCCTGGGCCTCCGGCTCCGGATGCTCTCCTCGACCTTTTCATAGGTGGAATAATAGTAGGGCTTCTCGGCGGTGAACTCGCCGGCGCAGGTGTCAACCCGTCTGAAGACCGGGGAAATCCCCCGTTTCTTTCTCATCCGCCGGATCAGGGACTCTTCCGTGCCGAGGATCCGCGCCAGTTGAACGTCGGAAAAACCGAACTCCTTGGCCTGTTTCAGCAACCCCGCGGGGAAGTCGTCCATCCAGCCCTTCCGCTCCCCCTTTTCTCCGCGGAAGCGGCAGGCGGCGAGTTCCTGCTCCAGGTCGAAGAGTTCCTTCATGTTGGACAAAAACCAGCGGTCGATCCGCGTGAGTTCGAAAATCTCGTCGATCGTCATCCCCTTCTGGAAGGCGTAACGGATGTAGAAGAAGCGTTCCGCGTTCGGGACCAGCAGCTTCTCCCGGATATTCTCCCGGTCGGGAAGGGGGTTCACATCCTTCCCGTCGGCGCCGAACCCGAAGCGCCCCGTCTCCAGGGAGCGGAGCCCCTTTTGGAACGCCTCCTTGAAGGTCCGTCCGATCGACATCGCCTCGCCCACGGCCTTCATCGAGGTGTTGAGCGTCGGGTCGGCCGTCGGAAACTTCTCGAAGGTGAAGCGGGCCACCTTGAAGACGCAGTAGTCGATCGTCGGTTCGTAGAGGGCCGAGGTCTTTCCGGTGATATCGTTTTTCACCTCGTCGAGGGTGAATCCCACGGCCAGCTTCGTCGCCACGCGGGCGATGGGGAAACCGGTCGCCTTGGAGGCGAGGGCCGAACTCCGCGAGAGGCGCGGGTTGACCTCGATGATGACCACCTCGCCATTGTCCGGGTTCACGGCGAACTGGATGTTCACCCCGCCCCCGGTCACGTCGATCTTCCGGATGATCTTCCGGCAGAGGGCCGTCAAGCGGCTGTATTCCCGGGCCGTCAGGGTCTGGGCCGGCGCCACGACCGCGCTGTCCCCGGTGTGGACCCCCATCGGATCGACGTTCTCCATGGAGGTGATGATGATCACGTTGTCCGCGCAGTCCCGCATCACCTCAAATTCGATCTCCTTCCAGCCGAGGACGGACCGCTCGACGAGGACCTGGCCGACCGGGCTGTACTCGATGGCCTTTCCCAGGGATTCCCGCAGTTCTTCCTTGTTGTAGGCGATGGCGCCGCCCGTCCCGCCGAGCGTGAAGGCCGGCCGGAGGATCAGCGGGAAACCGATCGCAAGGCCGATGGCCATCCCCTCCTTGACGGAGGTCGCGATCCCGCTCTCAGGAACGCCGATCCCGATCTCCTGCATGGCCTTCTTGAAGAGTTCCCGGTCCTCCGCCCGGGCGATTGCCTCCGCAGAGGCGCCCAGGACCTCCACCCCGTACTTTTCAAAAACACCGGCCCTGGCGAGGAAGACCGCCATGTTGAGACCGGTCTGGCCGCCCAGGGTGGGGAGGATGGCGTCGGGCCGCTCCCGGGCGATGATCTTCTCCACGAACTCCGGCGTGATCGGCTCGATATAGGTTCGGTCGGCCATGCCCGGATCGGTCATGATCGTCGCCGGGTTCGAGTTGATGAGGATGACGAAATACCCTTCTTCCTTGAGGGCCTTGCACGCCTGGGAGCCGGAATAGTCGAACTCGCAGGCCTGGCCGATGATGATCGGACCCGAACCCACAATCAGGATCTTCTTCAAATCTTCCCGTTTCGGCATGATTCCGTTCCCACCCTGTTGAGGAAATATTTACGAGAGCTTTGAATTCCTCATGAAATTCGGCAAATCGTCATTCCTGCGAACGCAGGAATCCAGTTCTTTCAAGACCTTCTGGATTCCCGCCTGCGCGGGAATGACAAAGTGGGGGTATTTTTCAAAGCGCTCTTTACACCATTCCATAACCGGCTACGCCCCGGCCTTCCGCCGCCGTTCCATCCGGCGGATGAACTCCGCAAACGGCGCTCCCGGCGCGCCGTCATCCGTGAACCCGGGGATGAACTGCACCCCGGCCGCCTCCAGCCCCTCCGCCGCGATCCCTTCGACGCTGCCGTCGTTCAGGTTCACGTGCGAAACGCGGAAATCCGTCCCCGCAAGCGATCCGGCATCGA
>JAPLJW010000289.1 GCA_026388365.1 Deltaproteobacteria bacterium
CGTCAGGACGAGGAGGAGCGCCGAGGCGAGGGTGTTGATCCGCTTGAAGCCCTTCACCCCCCAGAAGACCCATAGGCCGACGAGAAAACCGACCAGGCAGGACATCAGGTTTGGATGGTTGAAATGCCACAGGGAGACGGCAATCACGTTCATCGCCGTGCCCCCCTCGATGATCATGATCGCCGTCCAACCGACAAGCTGGAGGATGTTGATGACCGAGATCAGGTAGGAGCCTTGCTTCCCGAAGGAGATCCGCGTGGACATGATCGCGGGGACCTTCTCCCGGAAGCCGATCAGGCCGGCAAGGACAAGGAGCAGCGTCCCCGCGAGGTGTCCGAGGAGGATCGCCCAGAACCCCTTCACCGCCCCGAGTTCCGCGAGGTAGCCCCCCGTCAGGATTTCGGCAACGGAAACGGATGCGCCGAACCAGAGAAAAAAAAGATTGATCCCGCTCAGACGCGTTTTTTCGCCCATGTTTTCCCCCTACCCCTCCGTTTTCCAGGCCTCCGGCCTTGCGGACGCTCCGCCGGTTCCCGGGGCCAAGAGCGGCGCCAGGTGGTTCGTCGGCCCATGCCCCCCGCCCACGCGCCAGGCGCACCGGACCGCCTCGGTGATGTAGCGCTTGGCCTCCGCCACCGCCCCGGGGACATCCATACCGCGGCCCAGGAAGGTCGCGATCGCCGCCGAGTAGGTGCAGCCGGTCCCGTGGGTGTCCGCCGTCGCGATCCGCGGCGCGCTGAAGGTTCGGAATTCACGGCCGTCGTAGAGGAGATCCGCCGCATCCCCGGAAAGATGCCCCCCCTTCACGACGACATGCCTTGCCCCCAGCCCCCGGATGATCCGCGCCGCCTCCTTCATGTCGGAAAGGGTCGAGATCCGGATCCCGGAGAGAACTTCGGCCTCGGGGATGTTCGGCGTGAGGATGAAGGCGAGCGGGATGAGTTCCGCGATCAGGGTTATCTTGGCCTCCTCCCGAATCAGCGGCATCCCCCCCTTGGCCGCCATCACCGGATCGACGACCAGCTTTTCGATCCCGTACTGGCGGATCTTCCCGGCAACGACGCGGAGGACCTCGGAGGTGGCCAGCATCCCGGTCTTCGCCGCATCGATCCCGATGTCGGTCGCAACCGCGTCGAACTGGGCGGCCACGAACGCCGGCGGGACATCGTGGATGCCGTGGACCCCGAGGGTGTTCTGGGCGGTCAGTGCCGTAATGACGCTCATGCCGAACCCGCCGAGGACGGTGATCGTCTTCAGATCCGCCTGGATTCCCGCCCCGCCGCCGGAATCCGAACCGGCAATCGTCAATACCCGGACCGGTTTCATGCTGTTGCCTCCCCCGGGAAAATCCCCGGCCGGAAATACCTCACCGCAAGGAGGCGCCCCGAATCCACCTCGATGATCCCGCGCCCCGCCATAAGGCGGTTGCTGACCCCGTAAGGCCGGCCGATCTCCATGACGGCATTCGTCAGGGAAAATTCAAACCCCGTCAGGGTGACCCCGGCCGCCCGCCCCGCAAAGGGGAAGAGGGAGACGGTCTGGCCGGCCTCCCCTTCGAGAACCGTCCGGAGGTCGATCAGAAACACCTCGCACCATTCGTCGATCAATTTGACCTCGATCCCCTTCTGCTTCCCCTGGACCAGGAGGGAGATGTTCGCCAGGGCGTGGTCCACGCGGCGGCCGAGGGCGCCCCAGATCCAGACCTCCGCCGGTTCCATCCGGAAGGCCTCGTGGAGCGCCAGTTCCGTATCCGTTTCATCCTTCCGCCGCGGATGGCGGACGATCCGGCAGCCCCTCGCCTCATAATCGGCCTGTCTTTGGGCATCCAGGGAATCCATGTCGCCGACAATGAAGGCGGGAATGATCCCCGCGGCATCGAGATGACGGGCCCCGCCGTCGGCGCAGATCACCGCCGCGGGCGCAGCCTTCGCCGCCTGTTCCCGGAGAAAGGCCGGATCGCCGAGGTCTCCGCCGGACACGACAAAAACCACCTTCTTCATGTCTCTTCTCCGCTCCACCCCGTCCCCGGGGAAAAACCGGACCGCCAAAAAATAAAAAAACCATACCCTCATAGGATATGGCCCCGGAATCCATGCACCGAAAATACAACGCCTGCCATTCCCTACGCTGGCATTACCCAGGTCAGGTTCAAAGGGTATCTTCTCAGCCTCAAATTCGGCACCCCTTGCTCTTTGTGATTTACTACTCCAAACCGCCTCCCAAATCAAGCCGATTTTTTCCGTCCCAAACCGAAGAGCCGGCGGGCGTTCTCTTCCGTCAACCGTTCCAGCTCTCCGGCCGCCATGCCCCGGATCTCCGCCAGGCAGCGGGCCGTCTCCACGACATAGGCCGGCTCGTTGCGCTTTCCCCGCCAGGGCTGCGGGGAAAGGTAGGGGGCGTCGGTCTCGATCAGGAGCCTCTCCGCCGGAATCTCCCGGGCCACCGCCCGGAGCTGTTCCGACTTCCGGTAGGTCACGGGACCGGCCACAGAGAGATAAAATCCCAGCGCGAGACACTCCCGGGCCATGGCCGCATCCCCGGAAAAGCAGTGGAGAACCCCCCGCAGACCTCCCTTTCTCTGTTGCAGGATCCGGAGCGTTTCCGCATGGGCCTCCCGATCGTGGATGATCACGGGCAATTCCAGTTCGAAGGCGAGGTCGAGCTGCTCCGAAAACCGCCGGAGCTGAACCTCCCGCGGGCAGAGGTCATAGAAGAAATCGAGGCCGATCTCCCCGATCGCGACCACCTTCTCCTGTTGCGCGAGAAGCCGGAGGGCGTCATACGTCCCGGCGTCGATCCCCTTCACCTCATGGGGGTGGATGCCGACGGCCGCATAGACCGGCGGATGGAGACGGGCGAGCGCCGCAGCCTTCTCGCAGTCGGGAATCGTCGTTCCGACGGTGACGATCGCCGTCAGGCCGGCTGCCGCCGCCCTCCCGAGTACCGCGTCCCGGTCGCCGTCGAACTCCTTCATCTCCAGGTGTGCATGGCTGTCGATCGTCATGTTCACTCACGCATTATCAATGCTTTTAACGGCCTGCTTCCGTAGAGACCCTTTCAGACCGCGCGGATCATACCTCGGGCGCGCTCCAGGCACTCTTCGGCCTCGGCCGCCATCCGCTCGATCAGCTCCCGGCAGGTCGGGATGTCCCGGATGAGACCGATGGACTGGCCGACCATCAGCGGGGCGAAATCCACATCGCCCTTCTCCCAGGCCTCCTTGATCCGAGGGCCGGCGAGGAGCGGGATCAGCTCCGCCAGTCCCCCGCCCCGCGCCTCGATCGCCAGAACCTCTTCGATGACCCGGTTCTTCAGGGCGCGCCCCTGGAGGCCGATCGACTTCCCGAAGATCAGCGTCTCGTACTCCTGCCGTTTGAGGAGTTCCTGCTTGATATTTTCATGAACCTCGCACTCCTTCGTCGCCACGAAACGGCTCGCCATCATCACCCCCTGCGCCCCCAGGACCAGCGCGGCCGCGAGCGAACGACCGTCGGCGATTCCCCCCACGGTCACGACCGGGATCTTGACCGACGCGACGATCCTTGGGGTGAGGATCATGGTCGTCACGTCGTCGTTCAGGGGATGGCCCCCTTCCTCGATGCCGGCCGCGTAAATGCCGTCATAGCCCACCTTTTCGGCATGGAGGGCATGACGAACGGCGCCGACCTTGTGGAAAAGCTTCACCCCGGCCTTCTTCAGCAGATCCACCGTTTCCTGTCCGCAGGCCTTGTCCGCAGGCGTCCCGGAGAACTCGATGCCGCTGACCCGCTCTTCGGCGCAGACACGGCAGTATATCTTGTGGTGCTCAGGCGTGATGCGAACGGAGGGCAGAAGCGTGATGTTCACCATGAAGGGCCGGTCCGTAAGCCTCCGCGTCTCGCGGATGGCCTCCCGGAAGGACTCCTCCGTCTCATAGTTCCCCGCGGTCAGGTTTCCCATGCCGCCGGCGTTGGATATGGCCGCGCAGAGCCGGGGTTTACAAAGCCACATCATGGCCCCGCAGAGGATGGGATACCGTATTCCAAACATTTCCGTGATGGCCGTCTTGAACATGAACCTTTTCCTTTCCCGGTCGTTGATACCGTTAAAAACTTCCGATCGATTCAGGGTTGTTGCTGGGCGCTTACGCCGGGTCCAACAAACGGGTGATGAATAGCACACCCGGCTTCCGGCTGCAACCCTGGAATCCTCCCCGCCCCCCGGTGAATTCTCTGTTTTTTCTCCGTCGGATCTGTTAGAATCCGCAAAGGATGAGACCTTTGCATAACGGCATAAAACCAGTAATTTTGTCATTCCGGCGAAAGCCGGAATCCAGTATTATCAAGCATTTCCTGGATTCCGGGTCAAGCCCGGAATGACGAATGGAGGAGTTATGCAGGTCTCAGGATCTATAAAAGGGTATTTACAGGTGATCCGCCATGAATCTCAAGGAAAAGATGTTTGGCCTTTCCATGAAAAGCAAAGGGCTCTATTATCGGCTTTCCATCATCTTCGCGCTTTTCTTCTTTGTGCCGTTCCTCGGACTTCTCTATTTCGGCTTGAAATATAACCTTCTCGAAGACCATTTCCTTCCGGTATTCATCCTCGCGCTTCTGACCTCCTCGCTTGCCGGGTATGTCCTCATCCGGAAAACCTTCGACGAAATCCGAAAAACCTCAAAACGGATGTCCGATACGCTGACGAAGGATATCGCGGGGTTCAAACAGCCGACCACCGCCGACGAGTTGCAGGGAATCGTCCAGTCTTTTCGGACCGTCGAGAATGAGCTCCGGAACAGCTTCAGCAATCTCGAAAAACGGACCTCGCAGCTATCCACACTGAAGGAACTCTCCGATCTCTGCTACGTCACCTTTGACAGTGCGGATCTGTTTGCGATCACCCTGGAGAGGGCGTTGAAGCTGACCAACGCCGATGTCGGCTCCGTCCTGATCCTGGAGGGAAAAGAACGGGAAACCTTTGTGATCCATGCCACCTATGGACTCGGCGATCTCGTCAAGATCGGAGACCGGGTCGATTTTGCGACGAGCATCGCCAAGTTCGCCGTGATCAACAAGTCCCCCCTCCTCATCGGCGACATCGAAACAGACAACCGCTTCGGGCGGGGGAACCGCCCCCATTACGCAACAAAATCTTTCCTCTGCATGCCGCTCAAGGGAATCCAGGAGGTCTTCGGGGTTCTCACCCTCTCCCGCCGGACGTCGGACGTCCCTTTCACCCCGGAGGACACCGATGTCCTGACGCCGCTTTTGAGCAACGCCGCCTTCACCTACGACAACCTGAGTCTGATGAAGCGGGACCGGGAGAACCGTCAGCAGCTCACGACCGTTAACGGTATCTGCAAGACCCTCGGCTCCAGTCTGCGGAACAGCGAACTTCTCCACACCGTCCTGAACCAGTTCCGGGAAGCGGTTCCCTTTGATATCGCGGTAATCCTGGAAATCCGGAAGGATATACCGGATCAGGCCGGCGTTCTGGGCATCCTCTCCCCCGTCCCGATCGGTCTGGCCCGGAACGGCGGGTATGATATTGCCGGATCCTTCCTGGAAGGGGTTGTCCGGCAGGGAAATATCCTGGCCGTCGACCGGCCCTCTGCGTTGCAGCATCCACTCGAACAGGAACTTTTCGTCAAACCGGGGATCCTCGACGCCCTGCTCGTGCCGTTGAAGATCGGGGGGGTGGTCACGGGGATCCTTGCCCTCGGCGCCTTCCGGGCGGGCGCCCTGAAAGGTTTTGAGGAACAGGTGGAAGGGATCGCATCCCTGCTGCCTCTCGCCATCGAAAAAAACCGCCTCTTCTCCTCGGTCAGCAGGCGGGATCGGGAAATGGCATCGATCCAGCAGATCGGAAGCATCCTCGCCGCCGCAACCTTCGACCGGCAGGAGGTTCTCAAACACACGATGGACATGATCCGGACGATCGTGAATGTGGAGGCGGGTTCATTGCTCCTCCTGGAGGGGGATGAGTTGGCGTTCAAGGTCGCCTTCAACACCAACCCCGCAATCGACACGACCATCCTCAACTCCTTCCGTGTCCGTCTCGGCCAGGGAATCTCCGGCTATTCCGCCGCCCGCGGCGAGCCGATCATCGTCCGGGATGTGCAGATTTCCCGGCACTTCAACCCCGATTTCGACCGGCAGACCGGTTTCCGGACCCGTTCGGCCCTCTGCGTACCCCTCATTTCCCGGGGTAAGGTCCTCGGCGTGATCGAGGTCCTCAACAAGATCAGCGGCGATTTCAACGACGACGACCTCCATCTCCTCCAGTCCATTGCAACCTCGGTCAGCATCGCACTGGAGAATTCAAAGCTCTACGGCGAGACCCTCTCCATGGCCGAACACGAACGGGGTATCCGGAAGATGTTTCAGAAATTCGTCCCCCGGGAGATCGTGGACAAGATCATCCACAATGCCGGGGAAGAAAAACCGCTGATCGAGGAGCTGAAGATCCTGACACTTCTGAACATCGACATCCGCGGCTTCTCCACCCTCTCCAAAAAGATCGGCCCCCAGCGGACCGTCTCAATGCTGAACCACTTTTTCGCGGCGATGGGCAATATTGTTATCAACCACGGGGGGATCGTCGATAAGTACCTCGGCGACGGCTTTCTCGCCCTGTTCGGCGCCCCCGTCTCCGGCGCAACCGATGCGGACAATGCCCTCACCGCCGCCCTGGAAATGAAAGGGAGTCTGCAGGCCGTCAACGACCACTTCATCGGAGAACTGGATGCCCCGCTCGCAATGGGGATCAGCATCCACACGGGAGAGGCGGTGGTCGGCAACATCGGGTTCGATAAGAAAATGGATTATACCGTCATCGGCGATTCGGTGAATGCCGTCTTCCGCCTGCAGGAGCTGACGAAATCCATGCCGAACAGCATCCTGATCAGCGAAAAGACGCGTCTTGCGGCTATGAATTCGCTCCTCGACGTCCGGGAGATCGGCATGTGCGACGCGGGAAGCGCCCTCGGCGAGCTCCGGATCTACGAGCTCCTCGGCAGGAAGCCCCGCGGGAAAAACGGTTCCTGAACCGCAGCGCTTTCACTGCTTTTACACCCTTCCGGAACGACGCCGCGCGGCGGCCGGAACCGCCTGCCGCATCTTTCAGACCTTCTCGACCTTTTTTGCGTTATGCCCTCTGAGACCTTTGACGACTTCGTAATAAGTCGAAAATCCACCCCGGACGTCATACCGGCGAAAGCCGGTATCCAGACGTCGTCCCGGCGAACGCCGGGAACCGGTAATACACTGGACCCCGGCTTTCGCCGGGGTGACGACTTTTTACGAGTTCATCACCTTTGCACAACTTGAAAGGTCTCCTCTGCTCTCTGCGCCCCCTGTCAGCAGGGCGACGACCTCGATATGGGCTGTCTGGGGAAACATGTCGAGGGGCTGCAGACGGCGGAGGATGTAGCCGTATTCCAATAGGCGGCGGACGTCCCGGGCCTGCGTCGCGGGGTTGCAGGAGACATAGACGACCCTCTGCGGACGCAGGGCGGCCGCCTCGTCCAGAACACCTTCGCCGCAACCGTCGCGGGGCGGATCGAGGACGACCACGTCGGCCGTTCTCCGGTGTGACGCAAATTCATTCCTCAGGATATCGGCCACATCCCCCTTCAGGAATTCCGCCTGCGAAAGACCCTCCCGGCGCAGATTGATCCCCGCGCAGCGGACGGCCTCGCAATCCCCTTCAATGCCGAAGAGACAGCCGGCCCGGTGTCCGAGAAAGAGGGAGAAAAGGCCCGCGCCGCCGTAGGCGTCGATCACCGTCTCCCGTCCCGTGAGGCCGCACATCCCGACCACCTGCTCCACAAGCTCTCCGACCAGGGCGACGTTGGCCTGGAAGAACCCCCGTCCGGGGACCGTCAGACGCCGGCCGCGGACGACCCGTTCGACATCCGGCGGCCTTCCCGACCCGGTAAAAATCTCCGTCGGGTGTTCGCCCGGTTCGTCGGACCAGATGACCTGGCGTTCGCCCGGAACCCGAATTTCACCCGACCGGAGGCCATCACGGAAGGCCCAGTATTTCCGGTTGATCGACTCCTCGACAATCCCACAGCGTTCGACCTCGATGAGTTCATGGCTCGCCAGGGCCATCAGGCCCGTCCGGCGCGGCCCGGCGCGGCCGCCGGCGAGATGGAACTCCGCCTTGCCCCGCCAGCCGAAAGGCCGCGGGGAGGGAATCACCGCTGCGACGGGGGGATGGGGTATGCCGGCGATCCGTTTGAAGGCCTCCTCAACCTGCCTTCTTTTGATCTCCAATTGATGATCGTAGGCGATGTGCTGCATCCGGCAGCCGCCGCAGCCGGTGTAATCAGCACAGGCCGGCGGGACACGGTGCCGGGACGGGGCGATGATCCGGACCAGCCTTCCCCGGGCATACCGCTTTCGGATCCCGGTGATCTCGACCTCTGCCTCGTCCCCGTCCACCGTGAATGGGACAAAGAGGACCAGATCGGAAACCTTTGCGACGCCGTCGCCGCCGAAGGCCACATCCTCGATGCTGATTCTGACCCGATCACCGACCTTGAACAATTTATCCATTCCGCCTCTGTGTCATTCCCCGGCTTGACCGGGGAATCCAGGCCGCCGCCGTCATGACTGGATTCCCGCCTGCGCGGGAATGACAGCTTTGACCCGTATTATTGCCTGACTCGTAGCATCTTCCGGCTTATCCGTAAACCATTTCCATTTACAAATACGTGGAAATATCTGTGCCCCTTTTTCCTTGAAGCATGTACCAGGTCATGTATAAGTTAAGATATATCGATCATGTATTGAGAGGTATCTTGCCTGTGAACGATTTTGTCCAGAGAATGATCGCTTCCCGAAAAGGGCTGTCCTGGGATAAAGGTCCGTTGGATCCGGAGAAAGATAAGTTCGTTATCGTCGAAAGGATTCTTGAGTGTGGAACGGAAAGGGAGTCCCAGGCAGTTGTTTCCTCCTACGGCGATGAATTCGTCAGGGAGGTGGTCCGCAACAGCCGGAACCTTAGCCCCAAAACGGTTAATTATTTTGACAGGTTATTAGACATTCCCCGGGAGGCTACACGATGTTTTTCCGATGTATCACCGCGGATATGGCAGCCATTCTAAAAAACCCGTTCCTGAGGGAACTCCCCCCGCAAACCTATCTGGCGGGCGGCACCGCTGTGGCTCTTCATCTTGGCCATCGACTTTCCATAGATCTTGACTTTTTCACACCCCATGACCTGGACAGCTTGCAATGGTTCCAGGGGCTGCAAACATTTTTTCCCGGGGATTTTACAGTATCTGCCGTAAAAATTGAGAAGAATACCCGCAGGGCATCCGCCGCGCCGGAAAGAGTACCATCATTCCGTCGTAACTTTCTTTCATGTTATCGAATGTTCGGCCTATCGTGAGTTTCGTAACAATGAGAATGGAATGTGATCCTCACCTCAACGTTCTCATCGAGCTTTCCAAGAATCGCTATCATCCTGTCAAGGGTGAAGCGGTCAAGTTTCGCGTTGCGGATGCGCGAAAACTCCGAATGTCCTATGCCAGTCAGCTTTTCAGCATCGCGTGTTGAGAGGCCACGTGCGTCAAGCGTACGGATGATTTCTGCCGCAAGAATGGCGCGAGCCTGCTCTAAGCCGGCATTTGCACGGCCAAAGTCGGAAAATACATTACCGCTTCCGCGGAGTAGTTCTAAGTTGTCGCTCATTTCAGTGCCTCCTTCAGTTGCTTTAAGCGTTCGCGAATGAGGTCGATCTCCATTTGAGGTGTCTTGATCCCTGTCTTCGATTTTTTTTGAAAGGCGTGAATCACCCAAATATCATAGCCGATTTTCAAGGCGTAAATGACACGAAAGGCATCCCCACGGCGCCGAAGAGCGATTTCAAACACGCCGCCGTCAACGCCCTTGAACGGTTTGGCGTTGTCCGATTTTTCCCCCTCCGCAGCAATGGTGAGCGCGGTCAGCATGTCATGTTGTACCTGCTCGGGAAATTCCTCGAAGTCCTTCCGTGCTGCCTTAATCCATGAAACGGGTCGAGCGTTTTTCATTAAACATATGTTGACACATTTGTCACCATTTTGCAAGCGTTTTTTGGTGGGCCGTAGATATATTTATTGGGGACGCCGCCGACCCTTCCTCCTACCATGAATTCCTATTTGTCATCCAACATTCAAGAATGCGAGTGGTAATCTCTGTTTGTCGTAATCTCTTGTATTTTCAGTTTTTTGCAATATAATGGCGCTGGATTATTTGCGTAAATTGAAAATTATGTCGAGAACAATGTCATCCTCAGAAGTCAACTGATGAGAGGATTATGATCATGAAAGATCAATCCAAGACAAAGCAGGTACTGATCCAGGAACTGGTTTCTCTGAGAGAGAGAAATGCGGAACTGGAGCAATCTGAATCAGAGCGCAAGCGGGATGAGGAAGCGTTCAAAGACCATGAGGCAGAGCTGACTTCAATCTACGAGAATGCACCGCTTATCATGATACTTGTGGATAAAGAATGGACGATCCGAAAAACGAACGCCTTTACGGCTCAGTTTGTGAGCGGGGCCGTAGGTGATATGATAAACCTGCGATGCGGGCAGTCACTTCATTGTATCCACTCGCTCGATGCCCCGGACGGGTGTGGTTTTGGGCCTTCCTGCAGAGAATGCACGCTTCGTCTTACTGCCATAAACACCATCGAGACCGGTCAGGGCCATCACGAGGTGGAAGCGAGGATGTCTCTCTCTGATGGCGGGGAAAAACGGGAGGTAATCTTTCTCCTATCCACAGCAAGACTGACAATCAAGAAACAAATTATGGCAATGGTCAGTATGCAGGATATCACCGAGCGTAAGCAGGTGGAGGAGGCGCTGCGAGTCAGCCTTGAAAAGTACCGGGTCTTGTTCGAATCGTTTCCACTCGGCATCACTATTTCAGACAAATCGGGTAAGATTATAGAAGGGAATTTCCTATCAGAACAGATATTGGGTATCGCTCGCGAGGCACACACTCAAAGGAGAATCGACAGCAAGGAATGGCAGATTATTCGGAAGGACGGCACACCCATGCCCGCCGATGAGTATGCCAGTACCAGGGCATTGCGAGAAAACAGTCTAATTGAGAACGTTGAGATGGGCATTGTAAAGGACAAAGGCGAAATCACCTGGATCAGTGTGACCGCCGCGCCCATACCGCTGGAGGGCTATGGCGTCGCCATCGCCTACGGTGACATCACTGAGCGCAAGCAGGCGGAGGAGGCGCTGAAGAAAAGTGCTCAGCTTTTAAGGGATACCGGAGAAATGGCCAAAGTCGGAGGTTGGGAGCTTGACCTCTCGACCAAGGAGGTCTCATGGACGGAAGAGGTCGGTCGGATCCACGGAGTTGAGCCGGGATATAAACCGAAGCTGGAAGAAGCCATGAATTTCTATCTGCTCGAATCCAGGCCATCTTTAAGGAAAGCATTGAAGAAAGCCACGGAAACGGGCGAACCTTACGATCTTGAATCCCTTTTCATTCCTTCAGGCAGCAAAGATAAGATTTGGGTGCGGTCGCTTGGAAGGGCCGTTTACAGCGGCGGTAAAATAGTAAAACTTACTGGGACATTTCAGAATATTGATAAATATAAACGGGCGGAGGAGGCGCTGCGCCTGTCGGAAGAGAACTTCCGCCGTTCTCTGGACGAATCCCCGTTGGGGGTGCGCATCGTGACCGAAGATGGTGAGACCATTCATACCAACCAGGCTATTCTGGATATCTATGGCTACGACAGCGTTGAGGAACTGAGAACGAACCCCGTAGAAAAGCGCTATACCCCGAAGAGTTTTGCCGAGCACCAGATAAGAAAGGAAAAAAGAAAACGAGGTGATTATGACCCGTCCGAATACGACATAAGCATCATCAGGAAAAATGGCGAAGTCCATCATCTCCAGGTCTTCCGCAAAGCAGTGCTTTGGGACGGTGAAAAGCAGTTTCAGGTCATTTATCAGGACATTACCAAGCGCAGGCAGGCGGAGGAGGCTTTACATGCTTCCGAGAAACAGATGCGGGCCCTTGCGGGGCGTCTGCAGGAGGTGCGCGAAGAGGAGCGGACAAAGATTGCTCGCGAGATTCATGATGAACTGGGAGGGGCATTGACGGGGATGAAGGTCGACGTTTCCTTTCTGATAACATCCGCTTTGAAAATAGAGAATGAGGCCGATAGAACATCCTTGCTCGCCGGAATGGACTCCGTGACAAAATCTATCGACACAACCATCCATGCCGTACGCAGGATTGCGATGGAATTGAGACCCGGCATTCTGGATGATCTCGGTCTCGTTGCGGCTCTCGAATGGCAGCTCATAGATTTCGAGAAACGCACCGGTATCCGATGCGAATTTTTCCCACCTGTGGAAGATATAAGCCTTGACGCCGACCGTTCTACCGCACTGTTTCGCATCTTTCAGGAGGCGCTGACCAATGTGGCACGCCACTCCGGGGCAACGGAGGTGCATGTCCGTTTTCACGCGGACGCAGACTCCTCCACCCTGGAGGTGGAGGACAACGGCAAAGGCATCGAAAAAGAGAAGAGCCTGAGTTCAAAATCGCTCGGACTCCTGGGGATGAGAGAACGCGCCGAGATGTTCGGGGGACGCATCACCGTGACGGGAACTCCCGGAACAGGCACAACAGTGAAAGTTGAAATCCCGCCGTCATCCTCTACCTCGCTGCTTGCGGCTGGGAAGTTTATTTCGCTTGCCGATATGGAGTAAATTGTATATGCTGCCGTCATATTACGACGAAAAGTGACGACATGGTGAATATATGATGCTCAACAGAATATGCAAAGCTCCGGAACAGAGCTTCTTTCTTTTGGGGCCGCGTGGGACCGGCAAGAGTACATGGCTCCGAGCCACTTTTCCGAATGCCTATGTCATTGACCTGTTATCTGAGGAGACCTACCAGAGGCATCTGGCAAATCCCAGTCATTTCGCAAGCGAATTGCGTTCAGTTCCAACCGGCCGGTGGGTGATTGTGGACGAGGTGCAGCGGCTGCCGAATTTACTGAATGAAGTGCACCGTATTATTGAAGAAAAACGGCTGCATTTTGTCCTGTGCGGGTCGAGCGCCCGCAAGCTGAAGCGCGCCGGTGTCAACCTGCTTGCAGGCCGTGCACTGAACCGATCCATGCATCCCTTTGTCCCGGAAGAGCTTGGCGTCCAATTTAATCTGGAAGAGGCCCTTCAGTTTGGGTTGCTGCCGATCGTCTGGGACTCAACCGCCAAAGCAGAGACGCTTTCCGCTTATGCACAGCTCTACCTGAAAGAGGAGATCCAGGCGGAGGCGCTTGTCCGGAATTTACCCGGATTTGCCCGTTTTCTGCCTCTGGCGGCCCTTTTCCACGGCCGAACCGTCAATGTGAGTAACATTGCGCGCGAAGCAGGGGTGGCCAGGACGACCGCTGCAGGGTATCTCGACATCCTTGAAGAGACGCTTCTGTGTTTCCGGCTGCCCGCTTATGAGGCCAGGCTGCGTGTACGGGAACGGAAACTGCCCAAATGGTACTGGTGCGATCCGGGCGTTGCGCGCGTTATGAAGCGAACGACCGCCCCTCTGGCGCCGGAGGAAAGGGGCGCATTGTTCGAAGGGATGGTAGCGCAGTTAATACGAGCATACAAGGACTACCGTTTCATCTGTGACGACATGTATTACTGGGCGCCATCGGGCCGGTCTGAGATCGAAGTTGATTTCCTGCTGGTTCGGGGGGCGAACCTTATCGCAGTCGAGGCAAAGTCCGGCGCCACGTTCAGGGATGACTGGTGCAAGGGACTGCGCGCTGTGGCGAAGCTCAAAGGGCTGCATCGCCGCATTGTCGTTTACCCTGACGGACCGGTGATGAAAACCCAAGACGGTATAGACGCCCTACCTTTCCGTCGCTTTGCCGAAGAACTGGCCTCCGATGCTTTCTGGAAATAGAAGGAAGAGAGGAAGGCAGATGGATCAAAATCAAGGAGGAGCCATCGGATGATCAGAGTGATTATCGTCGATGACCACCCTGTCGTGCGGCGCGGCTTGAAGCAGATCATCGCCGCCGAACAGGACATGCAGGTCGTAGGCGAGGCGGAAAACGCCCGGGAGGCGCTCCGCGTGATCCGCGAGACCGCCTGCGATGCGGTTGTCCTGGATATCAACCTACCGGATGCCAGCGGTCTTGACGTTCTCAGCCAGCTTAAATCTGAACATCCGACCCTGCCCGTTCTGATCATGAGCTTCCATGATGAAAAACCGTACGCGCTGCGGGTGCTCAAAGCCGGCGCTTCAGGCTACCTGATGAAGAACAGCATCCCGGAGGAACTGATCAAGGCGATCCGGAAGATCACCTCCGGCGGGAAATACATCAGCCCTTCTTTCGCGGAAACGCTGGCGTCAGAACTGACTTCCCTGGAAACGCCACTCCACGAGAAGCTCTCCAACCGCGAATTTCAGATCCTATGCCTGATCGCCTCCGGTAAGTCCCTCAAGGAAATCGGCGAGGCGTTATTCATCAGCGGCAAGACCGTGAGCACCTATCGGGCCCGCATTTTGGAGAAAATGGGCATGAGCAACAATTCGGATCTGGCCCGCTATGCCTTGGAACATCACCTTATCTGAAAAACGTCAATAGGCATCGCCCCGAGGCAGAATTGCATACACGTAAATCACCTTTTCAGCTCTATCCGGGGTAAAAAGTACTCTCCAATCGCCTACTCGTAAGCGATAATCCCCCTTCAATTTGCCCGTCAAGTTTCTCACGGCATGGTGCAACAGAGGATTTTCCGCCTGTTCCAGCTCCAGCAAGGCACTCTGAATCCTCAGTTTTGCCGTTTTATCGAGTTTTAAATACTGTTTCTCGGCGGTGGGCTTAACTTCAATTCTCCAGCTCATGAAGTCCTTTCCCTTTGATGCCTTTTGATACTTCTTCTTTGCCTTGCCTGATGATTTCGACCCATTCGGGTTTAGAGAGCAAATCAAGGGTTTCTCGGTGACTCTCAATATACTCGTCAATGAGGTCTGTGAGTATTTTCCCGATGTCCCTTTTCTCGATACCCGCGATAATCTTGAGAATATCTCTCTTATCCTCCGGTATCCGCACCGTTGCCGTATGCATATAAACACCCCCTTCATCTATTTGTTCATTAGTATATTAAGCGACTAATCGCTTTTTGTCAACACCTTCCTTGTCGACACACATTCTTTGTTGACCGTTTTTCTAATGACCGTTTTTCTAATTGACATCAAACGTCCCTTAAATCGTAATCGAATAAAATCGAGCTTTAGAGGAATTGATCATGCAAAATACGGAAACCATTCAGGGAGAAAAATTTCTCGACGTGATCAAGAAGATCGAGGAGATGACCTCTTCCCAGCAGCGGTTCATTCAGGAAATGCTGTCGCAGCGCAAACAGGCGCCCGTTTTACCCAAAAAACGAATCCTGAAAAAGAGCTTCGGATTGTGGGCGGATCGCGGGGACATCAAAAGCAGCGCGGATTATGTGAATCGGTTGCGCGGCGAGTGGCAATCGCGATTGGAAGGGATGAAAGGCTGATGTCCCAGGCACTGCTGATCGACAGCGATATCCTGATCGACCACTTGCGAAAAGAGCAAAGCGCCTTGGACTAAATCCAGCGGGAAATCGATGACGGCTCCCCTCTTTTCATCTCCGTCATCAGCCGAATTGAAATCCTCTCCGGCGCCAGAAAGGGGGAAAATGAAACCATCCGATCCCTTTTTGATATTCTGACTTCCGTTGACGCTGACCTGAAAATCGCCGATGAGGCAGGCGAATACCTGATGAAATTCCGCAAAAGCCACGCCTTGAGCATCGGAGATGCGGTGATCGCCGCCACCGCCAAAGAGATGGGCATGAAACTTATCACCCGGAATATCAAGCATTATCCGATGAAGGATGTCGATATCGTCAAGCCTTATTGATCCCCCGAAATCAGCCCACCGCAAAACCTGAGCAGGCCATTGTCAGTGATGTTCATTCTTGTCTACCTGGAAGCCAGTTGGTTGCTGTTCACCATTAACGTCCATGATTACTCGGTAAAGCGGCGGCAGATTGCCCCGAAAAAGATATACGCCATCGACACAGGTCTGGCCCGCGCCGTGGGATTTGCCTTCTCCCCCAATCGCGGCAGATTGTTGGAGAATCTCATTTTCCTTGTCCTGCGGCGCCAGGGACGGGACATCTACTATCTTACCCTCAAGGACGGTTATGGGGTCGATTTTTATCTGCCTCATGCGGGTCTGCTCATCCAGGTCGCTGAAAATCTCCAACAGGGACAGATCAGGGAAAGAGAGATCCGGGCATTGAAGGCGGCCATGTCGTCATTGAATTTGCAGGAAGGCTTGATTCTAACAGCAAACGGAGAAAACCATTTCCCTTTACAATCAAGGCAAATACTGCTAATGACCTCCCCCAATAGCCGGAAGGAAGGAAACTTTGGAACACGAAAATGTCCACCACATCGCCCTGGAGGGTCGGGAGATTATCCTGATCGGCACGGCCCACGTCTCGCGCGAAAGCGCCGATCTGGTCGAGCGGGTCATCGAAGAAGAAAGGCCGGACACGGTCTGCGTCGAACTCTGCAGACCCCGCTACGAGGCGATCCGCCAGCGGGACAAGTGGCGGGAGACCGACATCGTCAAGGTGATCCGCGAGAAGCGGACGAGCATCCTCCTCTCCCAGCTCATCATGGCATCCCTGCAGCGAAAGATCGCCCAGAAATTCAACATCACCCCGGGCGAAGAGATGCTCCGGGCCATCGACCGGGCCGAGGCGGTCGGCGCGGAGATTGTGCTCGCGGACCGGGAGATCCGGGTGACGCTGCTGCGGACCTGGCGGAAGATGGGTTTCTGGAGCAAGGTAAAGTTCCTCCCCGATATCCTCATCTCGCTCTTCGCCACCGACGAAATCACCGAGGAGGAGATCGAAAAGCTGAAACAGCATGACGTCCTGGAACTCGCGCTCCAGACCGTCGGTGAGAAGCTCCCGGGACTGAAGACCACCCTGATCGACGAACGTGATCTCTACCTCGCACACACCATCGGCCATGCGCCGGGCGCCCGGATCGTGGCGGTTGTCGGCGCGGGTCACGTGCCCGGCATTCAAAAGCACCTGGGGGAGGAGATCGACATCGAGGCGCTGAACCGGATTCCCGAGAAGGGTCTCTGGGGGAGATTCGCCGGTTGGTTCTTTTCGCTGGCCATCGTGGGCCTCTTCATCGCCGGTTTTTTCTATTCCGGCTCCCAGGCGAGCCTGAAGATGATCACCTGGTGGGCGGCCATCACCTCATCCTTCGCCGGTTTCGGGGCGCTGATCCTGCTGGCCCATCCGCTCACGATCGCAGCCACGGCCCTCGCCGCCCCCATCACGACCCTGCACCCCCTGATCGCCGCGGGCTGGGTCGCGGGTCTCACGGAGGCGACGCTCCGCAAACCGCAGGTGAAGGATTTTCTCGCCCTTCAGGACGACATCGTCTCGATCCGGGGGTTCTTCCGGAACAAGATCACGCGACTGCTTCTGATGGTCGCCGTCGTCAACCTGACCACCTCCGTCGGGACTTTCGTCGCGATACCGGTGATCATGAGGTTCATCTAAACGGCTGTTAAACGGGACGCCGCCATGATCGAAAAGAAATCGATGCTCTGCCCGAACTGCCGCAGGCTGATCAGCAACGATGAGCCGGCCTGCCCCTATTGCGGCATGACCCGTCCGGGCGCCCTCTGGAAAAGGAGATTCGCAGGCGTGATTGCCCTGCGGCGCTTCGATCCGGTCATGGCGATCCTCACCGTCAACGTTGTCTTCTTCCTCCTTTCGATCCTGATCAATCCGGCAGGGCTCGGCCTTTCGGCCAACCCCCTGACGTTCCTCTCTCCCTCGGACGGAGGCCTTTTCCTCCTCGGCGCGACCGGGACTCTTCCCATCGCCTACGGCCGGTGGTGGACCCTCATCACGGCCTCCTTTCTCCACGGAGGAATCCTGCACATCTTCTTCAACATGATGGCCCTGCGGCAGCTCGCGCCCTTCGTGATCGACGCGTTCGGCATCTATCGCTTCGCGATCCTCTACGTCTGGACCGGCGTCGCCGGTTTCCTTCTCTCCGTTCTCGCCGGTGTCCCGTTCACCATCGGGGCCTCCGCACCCATCTGCGGCCTGATCGGCGCCATCCTCTACTACGGCAAGAGCCGGGGCGGCTTTTACGGCGAGGCGATCTACCGCCAGGCGATGGGATGGGTCGTGGGACTCGTCCTCTTCGGCCTCTTCCTGCCCGGGATCAACAACTGGGCGCACGGGGGAGGCATCGTCTCCGGCCTCCTCATCGCATTTCTAACCGGGTACCGCGAACGGAGAACGGAGACGTGGATCCACCGGATCCTCGGAACGGGAAGCATTTTGATGACTTCGGCTGCCCTTTTGTGGGCGGTGATTCAGGCCGGGGTTCACCTGACCCTCTCGTAAAAAGATTAGAAAGGAGGAATTATGAAAAGAATGCTTCTGGGGGCGATATGCCTCATCCCGGCGCTCCTGCTGATCGCGGGCTGCGACACGGCCCTGACGGTCGGCGCAAAGACGATCGGCATCCGTTCGGGGGAATTTATTTATACGGACGGTTACCTGCAGGCAACCTACACCTTTCCTATGGAGAAGATGTGGGCGGCCTGCGAAAAGACCCTGGCTGACATGAAGGCAACCGATATCGAACGGATCCGAAAGATCGCCCAGGGAAGCTTTACGGCGATGATTCAGGACGAAAAAGTCCGGATCTCGGTCGAATACGTGGAAAAAGAGATTACGGCCGTTTCCATCATGGTCGGCACATCGGGGAACAATCTCGCCTCGCAGCTCATCCACGACCGGATCGCAAACACCCTGAAGACCCCCTGAAAAGGTCCAATGATAAACAGCCGGAGATCTTTGAATTTCTCCCGAAATTTTGAAAATTGTCATACCGGCGAAAGCCGGTATCCAGCGTATTACTGGTTCCCGGCTTTCGCCGGGACGACGTCTGGACCCCGGCTTTCGCCGGGGTGACAATAAAAAGTAGATTTTCAAAGGTCTCAGGCGACTAATCCCGGGTGAGACAGAGGAGGAATCCCTTCAGATAGCGACCCTCCGGATGGGCGAGATCCACAGGGTGGTCCGGCCCGGCCCCGAGAACCTTTAACACCTGGGCGGTTTTGCCTGCATCCCGGACGGCGCCCAGCACGATCTTGGCACAGAGCGCCTCGTCGATTGGATTCGAGCAGGAGAAAGTAGCCAGCAGCCCTCCCTCGCACAGGCGCCTGGCCGCCTGGAGATTGATCTCCTTGTAGCCTTTTGCCGACCGGTCCACGTCCTTCCTGGACTTGGCGAAGGCGGGGGGATCCAGAATGATCAGATCGAAGATCTCTTCCGTTTCCCGCAGATATTCAAAAACATTGGCTGTGAGCACCGGGTGCTGCTTTGGGGAATAACCGTTCCGGACGAGGTTTCTGCCGGTGATCTCGTTTGCGCCTGCCGAGGCCTCAACGGAAACGACCCGCCTCGCCCCCCCGCGGGCGGCATAGATGGAGAAAGCGCCCGTGTACGAAAAGCAGTTCAGGACCGCGGCCTCCCGGCTGAGAGCGCCGACAATCTTCCGGTTTCGCCGCTGGTCGAGGAAGAAACCCGTCTTCTGCCCGGCGATCAGATCGACCTCGAAGCGAAGCCCGTTTTCCGTGATCTCCGCGGCCTCCGGGATCTCGCCCGCCGCAACGCCGATCCGGTCGGAGAGACCCTCCAATTGGCGGGCCCGCCCCTCGCTCCGCTCGTAGATCCCGGCCGGCGCGACCGCTTCCGAGAGGAGACTGGTCAGGATCTCACGCCATCGCTCAATCCCCGCCGTTTGGATGCTGAACACCAGGCAGCCGCCGTACCGGTCAACGACGAGTCCGGGCATCCCATCCCCCTCCGCATTGACCAGACGATAAGCGTCCGTTTCCGGCGGGACGACCTTTTTCCGGAGCGCGACGGCCCGTTCGATCCGCCGCCGCCAGAAATCGGCGTCGATCCGGGCGGCCGGATCAGCGGTCAGAAGGCGGAAGGCGATGTCGCCGGTGTTGAAAAACCCGAGACCGAGAGGCCGGCCGATGCTATCCGACGCCAGGACAACGTCTCCCGGCGCAGGATTCCCTTCCACCCCGGCGAGCGCCCCGGAGAAGACCCAGGGGTGGCCGCGGCGAAGCGGAATTTCCCGCCCCTTCTTCAATATGATCCGCAGATAAGTCATTTTATCTCTTTCAGCCGGTCGGTTCCACTATCCTCCCTCTCCTCAATTCTCTTGAGCTGATCAGCGGACAGATGAACGACCTTGCCTTCCCGCCAGACGGCAAGAGGTTCTCCCATTTTCCGATGTTCCTCCACAACGCGGGCAACAGCCTTTTTCAGCGCTTCCTCGGCCAGATCCCCCAAGGATCTTTTCCTATGATCTCTTTTCAATTTGGTTTTCCTCAAGACAAAATTGGGCATAAAGCCCGGCGTCAAATACCTTCAGCTTCCCTTCATACAGGGCAACCCTTACGGGTTTATCCGAAGAGTTGTCAAACAGGTGCCACGAATCCGCCAATGACCGATAAAGGTGAACAAAATTGAACAGACTCTTACCAAAACGCCGACGGACGGTCTCCTCCGGTATGGAATGTCCCCCTTTTTTGACACGATCTGCAATCCGCTCCAGCGCAAGATCCACGCTGCGCACCCATAAGTAGAACATGTGGATGTTATAGCCTTTCGCCTTAAATTCGCGCAGCAGCCTGACTTGCGTTTTCCCGGAGAGCGTGGACTCGAAACCGAAATCCAGGCCTTTTCGTCCAAGAGCATGGATCTGTTCCAGGACGAGCTTTCCGGCTTGGATCGCGGCTCGCTCCGGGGCAAAGGGAGACAGCCCATAAGCGATCAAGTCGGCGTTGACGAACTCCATACAGTCCACATAATGGGGCAGGAATTCGCGGGCAAATGTCGTTTTCCCGACGCCATTGGGACCGGCAATGATGTAGAGATTCGGCTTTCGTTCCGCCATCATGTCTATCCGATCGGCCAGCCGCCGTGGGCGGCAATGGCTTCGTCAACGCCAGCCATCAGGCGGATGGTCTCCGCCAAGACTGCAACGATTCGCTGATAATGCGTCATGTCATCATAGGTGAGCAACCGCCCTTTGCGGTCCTTGAGCCACTTCTGACAGACCTGATAGCCTCCGACCTGGAAATCCCAGACCTCCGGCGGCACCCCATCAAAATACTGCGTCTTGCTGATCCAGACCCGGCCCTTCTCCGACCCTTCGCCGGGTGCGCTGTAACGGACCGCCTCGACGGTGTTATCGCCGGCCACCGGGTAGGAAGTAATAAGGGGGATCGGCCTTTCCATCAGATGCAGCGACACAAGATCCCCGCCGATATCACATAGTATCCGGAACAGCTCCCGATCGGAAGTCAGGGGAAGACGGGGAAAGTCGATCTTGAGGAACTCGGCGTAGCGTTTCCGGTAAGCGGGCGAATGGAAGACGGCGTACATGTAATTGAAGACATCCTCCGGACCAAATGTTTGAATACGATCCCCGTTGCCATCGGGGATAAAGTTCATGCCAAAACGGTCGGCGCATTCCTTTATGAACGCCGGTGAAATATTGGGGTGGCGAGTAATCGCTTTTTCTTCCGCTGTTTTTTCCTTCCCCTCAAGGATTGAGGAATCGGCATCTGCAAAGAGGCCTTTTTTATCGTCATCGACCGGATAGAGATAAAGCGGAAACACTTGATTAGCTTCGCGACTCGTGGTTGACACAACACAATCATTTGCAGGTTCTTTTGTCACCCAACAATGCTTGTAACCAAGGGTCGCTTGTTGTCTCGATGAAAGGAGGCAGAGATTACTGCGGTTCATGACATGATCTATCAGTTCTCTTCTCGGATAGTCCATTGCTATAGTGCTGAAATAGCAAAATCGCGAATCGAAGGGTCGATAAAGACACTTGATCAGATAATCTTCCCAGTCTTCCAAACCCCTCAGTTCATTTCTGGCGGAGGTTAATTGCCAATCTCTATTGTCATTCAGATGAAAACGATCACGCAGTTCGTCATCAAATAGCGCTTTGCTTCTTAAATCACCTAATCGGTTTTTTATTTGTTCTTTATCAAAATCGATTGCAAAATGGTCTCGATGCGTTTGAAAGCCAAGGACGTTGACCGGCATGATCTCGGTAATTTTCCAGCCAGTCTGATACTCGGCATACAAATTGATATCTTGTGGAACAAAAAGATGAAACGGTGATTGGGGGGTCAGCGTCTGCCATGCGGTGGTCGCAAGGTCGTTTTCCCAGAGCCAGTGGTACTTGCCGCCGGAAAGCTTTTTCCCTTCCGGGCAATCTTCATAAACCTCCCTGCGCCCCCAAAGATCGGCATGCCGGACCACGGCGGGAGCCTTCTCCTTCTCGCAGAGCCGTTTGACAAATATGCCGATAGCCACCCCCTGCTGGATATCAAAGACGTTTTCGTCCTTCGTTCCGTCCGGACAACGCTCCTTCTTTTTGCTATTGCCGTGCAGGTCGAGGAGATAGATCTCGTCGAAAGTCCGCATGAGGCTCTGGCGCATCCCTCGGAACGTGGGGTTGTCCAGATAGCCGTGGTTGGTCACGAAGGCGAGGACGCCGTATCCGGTTTTTTCGATCCGCCACTGTGCAAAGCGGATGAATTTGACGTAATCGTCGTTGAGCCATTTGGGATTCCGCTCGCCGAGCGGTTTCCCGTCCGCTTCGAAATAGTTGTCCGTCTTGCTGGCTGTCCGCTCATCGAATCCCTTGAGGAGATGATTGATCCACTGCCCCTTGTTGGCCGAATGGCCGGAATAAGGAGGATTGCCAAGGATGACCATCACCGGCGCCGCCTGCTTGATCTCGCCCGCCGCATTGGCCTCTTTGGCGATCCACTCGGCAAACGGTGAAAGCGATTTCAGGCTGAAGACATCGTCCAGGGTGTTGGTCAGGTAGATGCGAAGACGTTCATCGGCACCGAAATCATACCCGATGTTAGCAAGCTGCAGGCCGAGCTTCATGTGGGCCACAGCATAGGGCGCCATGAGGAGCTCGAATCCGAAGATCCGGGGAAGGAGATGCCGCACCACATACCCCTTTTCTCCACCCCACACGCCAGCCTGTCCCGCATGTAGGATGTGGTCATGAATCAGATCGATAACGCTGTGGAGGAAGGTCCCCGTACCGGTTGCAGGATCGAGGATCAGTACCCGATGGAACTCTCTTGATTCCTCTGTTTTGTCATTTTTCAAAGTGACCTTGCCGGCGTCGGCCAGACCGTCCGGAATCAGAAAATCCCTCTTCAGTAGGTTATCCACACTGCGGACGATGTAGGAGACGACCGGCTCGGGGGTGTAGTAAACGCCTCGGGCCTCTCGCATCTTCGCGTCATAGGATTTCAGGAAGGTCTCATAGAAGTGGATGATCGGGTCTTCCTGGCGCGTCCGTTTGCCGAAATCGCGGAGGATCTCCTCTATGTCGGTATGATCAAGCAGATTGGAGAGGTCGTCCACGATCCAGGCGATGCGGTCGTCGAGATCCGGTCCCGCGATGTGATTAAACATTTTTCTGAGGAACGGATTGGTTTTGGGAAGGTCGAAAGCGGCCTGTTCGCGGACAAAATGTTTTTCCTCACCCATGCGGGCGTTGCAGCGGGCGGCAAAAAGACCGTAGCAGATCGTCTGAGCATACATGTCGGCGAACTGCTCCGCCGTCATCTCCGGGAGCAGAACTTTCCGGAACCCTTCCATCTGCACATGCAGTGTCCCGCCACCATCTTCATCCGCCAGGGCGTTGAGGATCGTATCCCGGATATGCTGCGCCAACACCGCCATCCGGAGGGCCAGATCCTTCGGGCTTTTGACCAGAGCAATCCTCTCCTGAAGGAAAGCCGCCAGGAGGGCAGCAACCTGCTTCTCCCCTTCCCCGCTGACTTTCAATCCACCCTTTAAACCCTCCGACGCCAGGCGTGCCGTCAGGCGGTGTTCGCCCTTTACATACCAGCGGAATTCGACATAGTCGGTCAGGATGAGATTCCCCAGCCGCTTCCGGTAGCGCATCAACTGTTCATCATTCTCGATGACCGCAAGCGGCTTGCCGATATCCTTGGTTTCAATATAGCCGACCGGTAGCTTGTTCCTTGTGATAATGAAATCCGGGGCGCCGCAAGCCTCTCGCCGCGGCTCGTTGGTGGCCGTGACTCCTTCGGCAAGGGATTCAACAAGGCTCTTCAGGAAAGGGCGGTAGGTGTGTTCGGTTGCGTTTCCCCCGGACAACGCCTTTTCGATACTCCGTATGTATGTGCGCAGCGGGGTCATCAGATGCCCTTCCCTCAGGTTAGATAATGCCGGACCTAAAGATCGGAGATTTGTTGGAGGATGTACCAGAGATTCAGCGTGTTGGCAACAGCATTCTGACGCTCGTGCATTCTGGCGCTCGTCGTCAGATAGAGATCTTTGAATAACTTTTGACGCCTGGCAAATCGTCATTCCGGCCCCCACTTTCGCGAGGATAAACTCCAGCCGGAATCCAGCGATTTCAAAACATTCTGGACCCCGGCTTTCGCCGGGGTGACAATAATGAGTAGATTTTTTACGATCCGGAGAGATACTCATGGATGGCCCGGGCGGCCAGCCTCCCGGCGCCCATCGCCAGGATGACGGTGGCCGAACCGGTGACGATATCGCCCCCGGCGTAGACCCCCTCGCGGCTCGTCCGGCCGGAGGCGTCTTTCGCCACGATGTATCCCCACTTGTTCGTCTCCAGACCTGGCGTCGTCGCGGGGACGATCGGGTTGGCCATCGTCCCGACGGCAACCACCACCGTATCGACGGGAATGACAAACTCCGAGCCCGGCACAGGCACCGGCCTCCGTCTCCCCGAATCGTCGGGTTCACCCAACTCCATCCGCTGGCAGCGGACGCCGGTCACCCAGCCTTCCTGGCTCCCGATGTATTCGACGGGGTTGGTGAGGAGCTTGAACTGCACCCCCTCTTCCTTCGCATGATGGACTTCCTCGATCCGGGCCGGCATTTCCACCTCCGTCCGGCGGTAGATGATCGTCGCATTATCCGCCCCGAGACGCAGGGCGGTCCGGACCGAGTCCATCGCCACGTTCCCGCCGCCGATCACGGCGACATTCTTCCCCCGGACGATGGGGGTGTCGTATTCCGGGAAACGGTAGGCCTTCATGAGGTTGGAGCGGGTGAGGTACTCGTTCGCCGAATAGATGCCGCTCAGGTTCTCGCCGGGGATGTTCATGAAAACCGGGGCGCCGGCGCCGACCCCGAGATAAACCGCGTCAAATCCCTCCGCGAAGAGTTCGTCCACCGTCTTGAGCCGCCCGATGACGGCGTTCGTCTCGATTTTCACGCCCAGTTTCCGGAGATAATCGACCTCCGCCTCCACGATCGCCTTCGGCAGACGGAACTCCGGAATCCCGTAAACGAGGACGCCGCCCGCCTTGTGCAGCGCCTCGAAGATCGTGACCTCATAACCGAGCTTGATCAGATCGCCGGCGATCGTGAGCCCGGACGGACCGGCCCCGACAATGGCGACCTTTTTCCCGTTCGGCCTTGCCGGGGCGGGGATTGCGATTTTTCCCGACTGCCGCTCGGCATCGGCGGCGAACCGCTCGAGGCGGCCGACGGCCACGGGTTCGCCCTTCTTCCCGAGGATGCAGACCTTCTCGCACTGGTCCTCCTGCGGGCAGACGCGGCCGCAGACGGCGGGGAGGGCGTTCGTCTCCTTGAGCTTCAGCGCCGCTTCGATGAACTTTCCCGCGGCGATCAGCGCGATGAATCCCGGGATATCGACATCGACGGGGCAGCCGGCGATGCAGCCGGGCTTCTTGCATTGAATGCAGCGCTTTGCCTCGGTGATCGCGGTCTCCTCGGTATAACCCGTGGGGACTTCATTGAAGTTGCGGATCCGAACCTGCGGATCCTGTTCGGGCATCTTCTGGCGGGGAACCTTCTCCTTCTTCGGTTTCAGTTCATTATTTTCCATGGCATTCGCACCTGTAAGCTTCCAGTGATTGTTTTTCCTCGGTCTGGTACATCCGGAGACGATTCGTCAGCAGGGCAAAATCGACCTCGTGACCGTCAAATTCGGGGCCGTCCACACAGGTGAATTTCGTCTTGCCCCCAACCGAGACGCGGCAGGCACCGCACATCCCGGTGGCATCGACCATGATCGGATTGAGCGAAACGATCGTCCGGATATTGTATGGTTTCGTCACGCCGCAGAGGACGCGCATCATCGGCACGGGGCCGATCGCATAGACGCGGTCGATCTTCTCCTGGGCGTCGATCAGGTTCTGGAGGACGACGCTGACGAAACCGTGGAAGCCGTAACTCCCGTCGTCCGTCGCTACGATCAGCCTGTCGCTGACCTTCTTCATCTCCTCTTCGAGGATGAGGAGGGTTTTGGTTCGCGCCCCGATGATGGAGGTCACGCGGTTCCCCGCCTTCTTGAGCGCCGCGGCGAGCGGATAAACGACGCCCACGCCCACGCCTCCGCCGATGCAGACGACGTGTCCGAAGTTTTCGATCTCCGTCGGGTTGCCGAGGGGACCCTGGACGTCGCTCAACACGTCCCCGGCCCTCATGGCCGCGAGGGCCGCCGTCGTTTTTCCCACCACCTGAAAGATGATGGTGAGCGTCCCGGCCGCCGCATCCGAATCGACGATAGTCAGCGGGATTCTCTCTCCTTTTTCATCCATCTTCAGGATGATGAACTGGCCGGCGCGCCTCTTCCGGGCAATGTCCGGGGCCGCAAGGACCATCCGGACCACATTTTCCGACAAATCCTGTTTTTCAATAATTGGGTTCACTGATTTCCTCCCTGCCATGGATTGCGCCTGAGTTCCGCTTTGCAGGTCCGGTCCAGGCGCGTCGTTTTCGACAATCCGGAGGTCCGTCCTCCACCTGTTGTGGACCTAAAAAAAGGAGCCGTCAGGCTCCCTCCCCCCTTTTTACTTCACATGATCTTCCGCGAGAAGCAGGACCATCCCAAGCGGAACGGACC
>JAPLJW010000264.1 GCA_026388365.1 Deltaproteobacteria bacterium
CCCCGGCCCGGTCCCGGAACATCAGACTGTCTTTTTCTCCCGTCTCCCGGAGGACCAGGCCGTCCCGGTAACCGCCCCGGAGGATCCGGAGGCGTTCCAGGATCTCCTCCCGCTCCGTTCCCAAGCGACCGGCAAACGCGAGCCTTTTCAGCAGATCGGCCGGATCGTCCTGCGCGAGGTACTCCAGGATGCCGTTCCGCAGGATGAGGTAGTCCTCCCGGTTCATATCGAGCGCCCTGCCGATGCTGCCGCCGGACGCGGCGGCGAGGACCTCCGCCGCCGCGGCGTCCAGCCCTTCCTTTTCCCGGAGGAAACGGGCCACCTCCCCCCGCGGCAGCGGCGCAAAGCGGAGATGCTGGCAGCGGGAGAGGATCGTCATGGGAAGGGCATGGGACCGGGCGGTCGTCAGGAGAAGGACATTCCCCGCGGACGGTTCTTCCAGGGTTTTGAGAAGGGCGTTGGCCGCGGCCGCGTTCATCCGGTCCGCGTCCTCGATGATGAAGACCCGTTTTCCTTCCCCGGGCCGGAACGCCATTCGCGCCTGGATTTCCTTGATGGCTCCGATCTTGATGAACTGCCCCTCCGCCTGGATCGTGATGATGTTGGGGTGGTTGTTGTGCGCGGCCTTCCGGCAGGAGGCGCAGGCGTCGCAGGGGGGGTCTTCTTCCCCGCAGTTCAGCGCCCGGGCGAAAACGGACGCCGTGGCCCTCTTCCCGACCCCCTCCATCCCATAGAAGAGATAGGCATGGGCGATACGTTCCCCGGCCATCGTGCTCCTCAGGATGGAGATCGGCTTTTCCTGACCGTAGAGCTCATTGAACCTCATGCCGTTATTTCCTTCCGGAAAAAGATCTCACAGCAGGGCCGTCAGATGACGGCAGACCTCGCGTCGAACCGTCTCCACATCCGCTGCGCCGCTGATGATCCGGAAGCGTTCCGGTTCCTCCGCGGCGAGGCTCAGATATCCTTTCCGGATCCTCCCGTGAAAGGTCCTCTCCTCCCGCTCGAAACGGTCCTCCGCCGCCTCGGGACGGCCGCCGGCCGCCCGGTTTTCCGCCCGCGTCAGACCGGCCTCCACGGGCAGGTCGAACAGGAACGTCAGATCCGGATTCAGCGCCTGGGCGGAAAACGCATTCAGGGTCCGGATGAAACCGGCGTCAAGACCTCGGCCGAAACCCTGGTAGGCCAGCGTTGCGTCCGCAAAGCGGTCGCAGAGAATCCACTGCCCCTGCTCCAGCGCGGGGAGGATGGTCTCTCGAACGTGCTGGGCGCGGGCGGCGGCAAACAGAAGAAGTTCCGCCTCGGCGCCGATGGCGCAGGATCCCCGGTTGAGCAGAATCTCCCGGATCTTTCGGCCAAGCGGCGTTCCCCCGGGTTCGGCGGTCGCAAGAACGGGGATGCCGCGCTCCCGGAGCCAGGCCTCTGCAAGCCGGATCTGGGTGGTCTTGCCGGATCCCTCGCCGCCCTCAAAGGTGACAAATTTCGCCATTCCCCCGCCTGTTCAATCAAACCCGCGTTTTGAATCGGTCCTTATGATAGAACTCGTTTTGCGCAACTTGAAAATCGGATCCCGGAAGCGCGCCCCCGGTCCAGCGCGCGGAGGGATCAGGATTTTCAAGGGTTTCATACCATAAAAGAGAGGGGAAAGCCTCAGCCTTTCGACGGCGTGGCGTTTCCCCCTCTTCGAAGTAAAAACCCGATGCGGAGCTACTTCTCTTCCCCGGGCGTGATCGCCTCGACCGGGCACTGTTCCGCGCAGGCGCCGCAATCCGTGCACAGTTTCGAATCGATGACATACTTGTCATCCCCCTCGCTGATCGCCTCCACCGGACATTCGTCTTGACAGGAACCGCAAGCAATGCATTCATCGGTAATGATATACGCCATATTCTTCTCCTTTGTTAATATTTTATGCTTCGGACCGACCCTTCCGGTCCGGTCTTCTAAACGGAAACCACGGATTTGACGGCGGGAACCTCCTGTTTCAGAGATTTTTCGATCCCGTTCTTCAGGGTCATCTGGGCCATCGGGCAGCCGTGACAGGCCCCCACCAGCCTCACC